>NZ_JAKUFV010000001.1:0-348813 GCF_022663595.1 Bacillus cereus group sp. BfR-BA-01360 | reverse complement strand
CGGTTATAAAACTCCTCAAACAATAGAAGATCTGGCTATAAAAGTAGCTTAGATTTAACTTTTTTGTGTCCAAAATATTGACTCAAATCCAGGAAAATCTCCATTAAGTAAAATTAATAATATAGAAAATATTTCTTTAGAAAATGCAACTTTTTGTTATCCAAATTCGAATGTTAAGGTTTTAGATAATGTGTCTTTAAACATAAATAAAGGTGATAATATTTCAATTGTTGGATATAATGGATCTGGGAAAACTACGTTAGCATATTGCATATTAGGATTATTTGATTTGGAAAAAGGTAATTTGAAAGTCAACAATAAACTTGCTCATACCATTGATATGAATTCATTTCTTAACAAAACATCGGCAATTTTCCAAGATTTTATGAGATATAAATATAGTATTAGGGAAAATGTGGGGTTTGGTGATTTATCAAAATTACATAATGATGACGAACTCTATGCAATTTTAAAAAAAGTTGAATTAGATGATAAAGTCAAAAGTTATAGTAATGGGTTAGATACGTATTTAACAAAAGAGCTTCTTAATGGTACTGAACTATCAGGAGGGGAGTGGCAAAGGATAGCACTTGCTAGGTCTTTTATAAAAGTAGCAGATTTAATAATATTAGACGAGCCTACGGCAGCGTTGGATCCGATTAGTGAATTGAAAGTGTTTGACACATTCTATAAGCTATCAGAGGGAAAAACAACCGTAACTATATCTCATAGAATAGGAACAACTAAACGTTCTGACCTTATTATAGTAATGGAAAAAGGACGAATTGTTGAACAAGGTACTTTTGAAGAATTAATAAAGAAACAAGGCATGTTTTATAAAATGTACGAATCACAATCCGTCTGGTATAAAGACGATTTGTGTTAAAAAACACATTGGTGGTGTCATATGATTAAGAATATAGTTCTAGATGTAGAAAATTTATCAAAAACTTATACAGGTGACGGATTTGAAGTTAAGGCATTAGATAATGTATCTTTTCAATTGCATAAAGGTGAAATTATAGCCATAATGGGGACAAGTGGTTCAGGAAAAAGTACACTTCTAAATATTTTAGGAGCACTTGATAAACCAAATTTAGGCTCCATCAGGTTAAATGGACAATATGTTAAAGATATATTTACAGAACCGTTTGCATCAATATATAGACAAGAAAATATCGGTTTTATTTTCCAATCATTTAATTTGTTGAAGGATTTATCGGTAGAGGAGAATATTTCCCTACCTTTAATTTTACAAAAAAGAGATAAGAAAGAAATAGAAAGCAAAGTAAATCGTATAATAGAGTTACTAGGTTTAACAAAATGGAAAAATCATAGACCAGTCCAACTTTCTGGTGGACAACAACAAAGAGTTGCAATTGGTAGAGCAATCATTACATCTCCACCAATCATATTAGCTGATGAACCAACAGGAAACTTAGATTTTAATACCTCTTCTGAGATTTTACATATTTTGGTTGAAATGAAGAAAGAGTTTAATCAAAGTATATTAATTGTGACACATGATGCTAATGTAGCAACATATGCCGATCGAGTTTTATTTTTCCATGATGGAAAGATTGTTGATGAATATGAATGTGAGCAGTTTGGAAGTTTAGATGCTATATTGACAAAATTTAAAAGAGTAACGGAGAGAAGAGAAATATGAAATCGATACAGGGATTGTCTTTTCGACTCTTTCGGGCAAATAAATTTATAATATTTTCCTCTATTCTTAGTATAATTATAGCTGTAACGTTGGTTTTAACATTAGTTTTATTCTTGTTTAGTGCGAAAGATAAACTTACAGCTGAAGTAAAGAACATGTATGGAGACATGGATCTCTTAGTTGGATATAACTTGGAGCAAAATAAGAGCCTTTCTAACGATTTCATCAAAAAGGTTCAAAAAACAGAAGGGGTTAAGCAAGTTTCAAAAGTATCGATAACACATTTACATGTTAATAATATGAATGCTGAAGTTTATACAGTCGGTGTAGAAAATGATAAATTAACACAAAGCCGTTACCACTTTTCAACTTTTTTAAATAAAGACTCTGTTGTTATCAATAAAGGTCTTGCAGACATGTTAAATGTTAAATGTGGAGATACAATAACAATTGAAAATCAATCATTTAACTTAGTAGAAATAATTGATGATTTACCATCTATAGGAATCGTGCCAGATATGGTTTTACTACATAATAAGGTAGTAAAGAATTATATTAAGACTAAATCAAATTTAGATTCAGAAGCAACTTATATGTTAATTCAAGCAAAAGATGATGCAAATGTATTTAATGTAGCAAATCAAATCAAATCTCATGATAACGACTTACGTATTGATATTATAGAAGAAGATGCGGATATCAAAGGTAACTTACAGTCATTTAGCGTATTAGTTATCATTTTATCTATATTGGTATTAGGTATTACTTCACTATTAATTATTTCAAACTTTGAATTGCTCTTTTACAAACTGAAAAATCAGTTTGCCATTATGAGGTCTTTAGGTGCGACAACAGAGCAAATGAGTAAAATTATTTTAATCCAAAGCAGTATTATTAATTTTACAGGGGTTCTCCTAGGATTCGCTATAACTTTCATTAGTAGAGATTTGACGTATAGTTGGATGGAGAAATGGATTGGTATTTCAGCTACTTTAGATACGTTCAACTTTAAAATAGCTACTGTAGCTAGCTTGTGCTGTTTAGGGGTTATTCAAATTTTTTTACTCTTCCCAGCTTATAGGAGTTCTAAGATACTTCCTATTAAAATCATGGAAGAAAATGAGAAGCTAGATTTTAGTTATTCAAAAACAAGACGTATTGTGAGTAAAATTATTTTAGGCATTTCTTTGTTTTTAGTTTTGGCTAGTCAATTTATAACTACTGATGGGGAATATAGTGCAATTCTTTTATTAATAGCGTCTATACTCATGCTATTAGGTGGATTTTTACTCTTCCCAATTTATTTGACAAAGTTTTTAAATTACCTATTGAAAAATGGATATAAAGTATTTGGTCAAGAATTTTATATAGCTATTAAGAATCTGATTCCACAAGTCAAAAAAAACACGGCGGTTATTTTAACTATTAGTTCATTGATGATAGTTGCTGTCTTCGGCTCATCCTTAGTAAAGACAATCCAAATGAATCAAGCGAATCAAATTAAAAAAGATTTTCCGACACCAATTATTGTTAATAGTCGTCTTGGTGGTGATACCCAATTAAATTCCGAAGAGTTAAGTAGAACGGTAAAAAAGCTATCAACTGTTCAAAACGTTAGCTATATTAGCAATTTGGGATTAGTAGAATTGAAAAAAGATAATAATTTTGTAGATTATCAATATGCCATAGTAGACTTAAAAGAGATGCAGAAGCAAAAACTGATACCTAATTTAATAGATAATAATGATTTGAATAACATTGTTGTGTCAAAAGACTTTGCGAATAAAAATCATTTGAAAATAGGAGACACAATGGAATTAGGATTGTTCTCTAATGAAGTGCAAAAGGTGCAATTGCAAGGAACTTATAAAATTGGTGCAATATCTGATAAATTACTTTTAGACGCTGACATGTATATGGACGGGAGTAACCATGCGTTTAATAGTGAAGATATTAATTTCTATCAACTATTTATCGGTTCTAATGATGTAAATCAAACATTAAAGCAGTTAGAAGGACTTAAGCGACAATACCCTGAAATTAAAATTAGTAGCTATGAAGAGTCTATCAAAAAAGCGGATGAAATGTTTTATCAGCGCTGGATAATTTTTATGGTTATAGTCAGTACTTTAGTGATTACTACAATAATAGGGGTATTTAATTCTTTAGCCAATAATATTTATTCTAAGCGAAAAGAGTTTGCTATTCTAAGAACGATGGGTATACAGCCAGCTGGAATTCGAAAGATTATCTTAACACAGATAATGATGTATCTAACTATAGGTCTATCGATAGGAGCTGTGGTTGGAATATTATTAATGTTGATATTATTCATGGTAGATCCTGTAGGTTTCTTTATTGATTACAAAGTAATTTTAATTATTAATTTAGTAATGTTGACCTTAGGGATAGTTGTATTTACATGTTTAGGTAATAAGATAGGAACACAAAATACGTCAATGGAATTAACACGTGACAATAAATGAGATTCGTGTAACCGATTGAAATAATTAAATGCTTTTGACTAAATAAAGTTGAATATTGTTACCTCATGTATAAAAATCTTGCGTTTACAACGCAGGATTTTTTTTATTTATGGACTTTAGTCAGTTGAGCCTGAAGGAGGCGAAACATAAAACCCCCGCTATGCGAGAGGGTAATAAAATGTTATACAAAAAAACTCATTTTCGGTTTTATAATAGAGATTGTTCAAGTCTCTAAAATAAGAAGGGAAAGTGAGTATTTTTGGCTAATAAAGCGAATAGTTTGGCACACAAAAAAATGGATGTGTAAGTACCATATTCTCTTCACACCAAAGTATAGACGAAAAATCATTTGCAATCAATATAGAAAGGGTGTTGGAGAAATTTTAAGAACACTATGTAAATATAAAGGGGGAGAAATAATAGAAGGTCATTTGATGACAGATCCTGTGCATATGTTGGTAAGTATTCCGCCCAAGCCATTTGTTTCAAGTTTTATGGGATATTTAAAAGAAAAGAGTGCACTTATGGTGTTTGATAAACATGCAAATTTAAAATATAAATTTGGAAATAGATATTTTGGGACAGAAGGGTACTATGTGAGTGCAGTGAGATTGAATGAAGCAACAATAAAAAATATATTCAAGAACAAGAAAAACATGATATAGCATTAGGTAAATTAAGTGTAAAAGAATATAGAACCCCTTTTGAAGGGGGGGTAAGCTTTAAAAAAGAGGAGGAATGACCCATAACAAAATAAAATGTCATTCTACTTAAGGGGATAATAATATAATGCCGATTATTTATCAAGAAATTAAAGAGGAATCACCGAGTCATAAAGTGGCGATGCAATGTTTTAATTAGAATCAAAAACATGAGTTTAGTACAGTGCTAAACCCATGTTCTAGAGGTTATTTATTTTTTATTACACTGCCGCACCATGGTCTTAGTATGCAGGTGTATCACTGCAGTTTTCGTCACCCAATGTCGCCACCACCATCTACATCAGAGCTTTGAGGTGCTGGAGCATCTTCATTATTTTAACGCTCCTTTTTTAAATGATTGTTGTATAGATAGCATATTTTCATCTCAGTTCTCGTGATAGAATTATGAAAGGTATTAGGAAGGAAGAGAGAGAAGGATAGTAAAAAGTCCTGCAAATACAGGACTATATTATTCTTCATCGTTATTTTGTTTTTCTAATTCAACTAGTTTTTGAATTAAAATATGCTGCGGCATATGCATAAGTTGTTCAAGTGGAACACCTAACGCTTTTGATAGACGAATTGCAGTATCTGGAGAAATTTGTAATGGTCTCATAGAAGTACCTCCTTTTTCGTATAGTATAGCATAGATTGGGGGAGTAAAGATGACTCTTATATTTGCACATCGCGGTGCAGCGGGTACGTACCCAGAGAACACAATGATTTCATTTGAAGCTGCTGAATCTTTTGGGGCAAATGGGGTTGAATTAGACGTTCAACTCACGAAAGATGGAAAAGTTGTTGTTATTCATGATGAAACAGTTAATCGGACAACGAATGGAAAAGGAGCAGTAAGAAATTACTTGTATGAAGATTTAAGAAAGTTAAATGCAAGTTATAAATTTAATGAAAAAGTAGGCTTTTGTCATATCCCCTTATTAGAGGAAGTGTTGGATTGGTTAAAATCCAATTCATTGCTCCTGAATATTGAACTTAAAAATAACAAAGTTCCTTATAGAGGATTGGAAGAAGAAGTCATTACACTTGTGAGAAAGTATAGTTTGGAGGAACGGGTTATTTTGTCATCATTTAATCATTACAGCATGAAACATTGTCATATGATGGCACCAGATATTCAAACGGCGATTTTATATCGAGAAGGATTACATAGTCCTTGGGCATATGCGCAAAAGATGGGAGCAACTGCAATTCATCCAAATTATCGCTATCTTCAAGATGCAATTGCGGAATTAACAATGGAGAGTGGAGTAGAGGTTCGTCCGTATACAATTAATGATGAGACAGTGATTCGTAAATATTTTGACATGAATATTTCGGCGATTATTACAGATTATCCGGAAACAGCTAGAGCACTGTTGCAAGATAAAAAATGAGACCTTTCGTGAGAAGGGTCTTAATTTTTATCTTATTATTCTATTCATATCTTAATGGAAGGTTTTGTGAAAATTCGACTCATGGGGAGGGTTTCCTTATCTTCTGAAGCGAGGCTGTACTTTGTTTCGTTTTCGATCACGGTGCAAAATAAAACCACCAAAAAGATAAAAACCGACAGCGAAACAACATGTGCCAATTAGAAATTGTAGCCATAATACAGGGAAGGGAGAAAGTAGAATGCCGAATACAGTATCTCTCATTAATTTAATCCCTAACATGGCTAATGAAATCGGAATAAGTGCTAGGAGAAGGGCAAAGTAACGTTGCATAGAAAATCTCCTTTTCAGATAATTTTGTATATACTAAATGATGAAATATACAATGGGTGTTTGTCAAGAGAAAGAAGAGCGAGTAAGATAAAGGTGTGAAAAAGCTTGCAGAGGTACTTCGAAAGGAAGTGTAATGTATGAAACAAAAAGTTCTCATTATCGGAGCAGGTGAAGGTGGAAGTACAATATTAAGTTTGTTGAGACGTTCAAATATATTTGAAATGATTGGGGTTATTGATATAAATCCAAATGCGAAGGGATTGCAACTTGCAAAAGAGCAATCAATTCCAACTGGAGATCATATAGAGTCTTTTTTAAAAAAACATGTGGACGTCATTTTTGATATGACGGGGGATGAGCATCTACATAAAGTTCTTTTAGAAAAAAAGCATGAACATACATTACTAATACCGGGAAATATTGCTAAGATCGTTACGAAACTCGCTCATGAGAAAGAAGATTTAATTGAAAAATTAAAAGCTCAAACGCAGCAGAAAGATTTGATTTTAAATTCTACACATGATGGTATGATCGTTGTTAATAAAGAAGGGATTATAAAATTATTTAATAAAAGTGCAGCGCGAATGACAGGTTATACAACAAGTGAAGCTACTGGAAAATATATTTTAGAAGTAATTCCAACAAGTAAATTACTTCGAATTTTACGGACAAAGCAAATCGAAGTAAATCAGGAACTTACATTGGATAACGGAAAAAAGATTATTACGACGCGCATTCCGATTTTGAAAGAGGATGGAGAAGTTCAAGGAGCATTTGCCGTTTTTAAAGATATTACTGAAGTTGTAAACTTGGCCGAGGAAGTTACGGATTTAAAAGAAATACAAACATTACTAGAAGCAATTATTTATTCATCTGAAGAAGCAATTTCTGTTGTAGATGAGAAAGGGAGAGGGATTGTTATAAATCCTGCCTATACAAAATTAACAGGTCTGTCAGAAGAAGATATAATTGGAAAACCTGCAACGACTGACATTGTAGAGGGAGAGAGTATGCATATGAAGGTACTTCGTACGCGTAGGGCTGTGCGGGGAATTCATATGAAAATTGGACAAAAAAAGCGAGATGTAATTGTAAATGTTGCCCCGGTTATTGTTGATGGAATATTAAAAGGTAGTGTAGGGGTGATTCGTGACGTCTCAGAAATACAAAAATTAACAAATGATTTACATCGAGCGAGACAAATTATTCGAACACTCGAAGCAAAATATTCTTTTGATGATATTGTTGGAGTTTCGGATGAAATAATGGCGGCGATAGAGCAAGCGAAACTTGGGGCGAATACGCCAGCGACAGTATTGCTTCGAGGAGAATCAGGAACAGGGAAAGAATTATTTGCGCATGCGATTCATAATGGTAGTAATCGAAAATACAATAAATTTGTTCGTGTAAACTGCGCTGCAATTTCAGACAATCTGTTAGAAAGCGAATTGTTTGGCTATGAAGAAGGGGCGTTTTCTGGTGCAAAAAGGGGTGGGAAACGAGGACTCTTTGAAGAAGCGAACAATGGAAGTATATTTTTAGATGAGATTGGAGAATTATCTGCTAGTACACAAGCGAAATTACTTCGAGTGCTACAAGAAAAAGAAATTGTAAAAGTTGGAGGAACAAAGGCGATTCCAATTAATGTAAGAGTGATTGCTGCAACTCATGTAAATTTAGAAAAAGCGATTTTAGAAGGAGAATTTCGAGAAGATTTATATTATCGTTTAAATAAAATTCCAATTCAAATTCCGTCTCTTCGCCAACGGAAAGAGGATATTCCTTTTATCGCAGAAAGATTAATTCAAAAGATTAATCAAGATTATGGGCGTAATGTAGAGGGAGTAACAAAAGCAGCAATTGAGTATTTACAATCATATGATTGGCCTGGAAATGTGCGGGAGCTGGAAAATATTTTGGGACGAGCGATTATTTTTATGAGTTACAATGAAGTTTATATTGATGTACATCATTTACCTTCTTTGCATAAAGATGAACAAGTTGAATTAAAGGCGAATCGTTTATTACCAGAATTAGAAGAAAAGTCTCTTGAACATTTAGTTACAGAGTTTGAGGGGAATATTATCCGGGAATATTTAGATAAATTTAATGGCAATAAGACAAAAACGGCAAAAGCTTTAGGTATTTCAGTACGAAACTTGTATTATAAGTTAGAAAAATACGAGTCTGCAAAAAATAGCATGCAATAAATTGCGCACTATGCAATTTATTGCATGGTGTATAAAAAACGACAAATTAGGACAGAATATTCTGTTATTTTTTAGATTGTTGATTCTACTATGTTTTGTATGCGTTTTCATTATTGGTAAGACCACTTTAGAAAGTTGGCATGGTATTTGCTTTATACATAGATGAGGGACGACGGAAAGGGTTGATTACAAAATATGAAGTTAAAACACTTAATTGATCGAGTAGCAGAACAGCCAAAGAAAACAGTGGCTGTAGCAGTAGCGGAAGATCATGAAGTAATTGAAGCAGTAGCAAAAGCAATTCAATTACAGTTAGCTCAATTTCGTCTATATGGAAATCAAGAAAAGATTATGAGTATGCTACAAGAGTATCGTTTACAATCATCTGAAGACATTGCGGTGATTGCAACACTTTCTAGTGCTGAAGCTGCAGAACTGTCTGTTAAAGCTGTAAGAAATGGTGAAGCAGATGTACTTATGAAAGGAAACATTCCTACAGCAAATATATTGAAGGCAGTACTCAATAAAGAGTGGGGGCTTCGAAAAGGCGGCGTTCTTTCACATGTTGCAGTTTTTGAGGTTCCGAATTATGATCGCTTTATTTTTGTTACGGATGCAGCGATGAATATTGCACCTGATGTAACACAAAAAGCAGCTATTATACAAAATACGGTGGAAGTTGCCCGGGCAATAGGGAATGATTTGCCGAAAGTAGCTCCAATTGCAGCTGTGGAAGTGATTAATCCAGCAATGCAAGCGACAATTGATGCAGCGATGTTAACGCAAATGAATCGCCGTGGACAAATTAAAGATTGTATTGTGGATGGACCGCTCGCTTTAGATAATGCGGTATCTCAAATTGTAGCAGAACATAAAGGTATAGCAAGTGATGTAGCAGGTAAGGCAGATATTTTACTCGTCCCAACAATTGAAGCTGGAAATGTGCTATATAAATCACTCGTTTATTTTGCAAAGGCAAATGTAGGAGCAATGATTGCGGGCGCAAAAGCACCGATTATATTAACATCGCGTGCTGATTCAGCAGAAACAAAAGTATATTCGTTAGCTTTGGCAATTGCCACTGCTTCTAAATAAACCAATAAGGGGAAAACAATTAGGGGGAAATGACAATGGCATTAGAAATATTCGAATACTTAGAAAAATACGATTATGAGCAAGTAGTATTTTGTCAAGATAAAGAATCTGGATTAAAAGCAATTATTGCAATTCATGATACAACACTTGGACCAGCTCTTGGTGGAACAAGAATGTGGACATATGATTCTGAAGAAGCGGCGATTGAAGATGCACTGCGTCTTGCAAAAGGGATGACATATAAAAATGCAGCAGCTGGTTTAAATCTTGGTGGTGCAAAAACAGTTATTATCGGCGACCCAAGAAAAGATAAAAGCGAAGCGATGTTCCGAGCGCTTGGACGTTACATTCAAGGGTTAAACGGACGCTACATTACAGCAGAAGATGTTGGTACAACAGTAGATGATATGGATATTATCCATGAAGAAACAGATTTTGTAACAGGTATTTCACCTTCATTCGGTTCTTCTGGAAATCCATCACCGGTAACTGCATATGGGGTATACCGTGGTATGAAGGCAGCTGCGAAAGAAGCTTTTGGAACAGATAGCTTAGAAGGTAAAGTGATTGCTGTTCAAGGTGTTGGAAATGTGGCGTATCACCTTTGCAAACATTTACATGCTGAATCAGCACAATTAATTGTTACAGATATTAATAAAGAAGCGGTACAACGCGCAGTAGAAGAATTTGGAGCAACAGCAGTAGAACCAAACGAAATTTATGGTGTTGAATGTGATATTTATGCACCATGTGCGCTAGGTGCAACAATTAATGATGAAACAATCCCACAATTTAAAGCAAAGGTAATCGCAGGTTCTGCAAATAACCAATTAAAAGAAGACCGTCATGGTGATATCATTCATGAAATGGGAATTGTATACGCACCAGATTATGTTATTAATGCAGGCGGCGTAATTAACGTAGCTGATGAATTATATGGATACAATAGAGAACGTGCATTAAAACGTGTAGAGTCTATTTATGACACAATCGAAAAAGTGATTGAAATTTCAAAGCGTGATTCTGTTCCAACTTACGTGGCAGCAGATCGTCTAGCTGAAGAGCGTATTGCAAGCTTAAAAAATACTCGTAGCACATATTTACGCAACGGTCACGATATTATTAGCCGTCGCTAATCTTTCATATACAACTTCTACAAAAGCTGTGGTTACCTCTCATGAGGTTTCCACTGTCTTTTGAATTTATAGGTGGGGGTAGCAACATTGTCGGTAAATCGAATCCTTGTTATTAATCCTGGTAGTACATCTACAAAAATAGGTGTTTTTGATAATGAGAGACCTGTTTTAGAAGAAACGATTCGCCATGATACAGGAGAAATTAAGAAATATAAGCGAATTATTGATCAATATGAATTTCGAAAAGAAACAATTCTAGAAATTCTTCATTCTCATGGCATCAATATTTCGAAATTAAGCGCTGTTTGCGGTCGTGGAGGATTGCTTCGTCCTATTGAAGGTGGTACATATACAGTGAACGAAGCAATGTTAGAAGATTTAAAAAATGGATATAGCGGGCATCATGCTTCTAATCTTGGTGGGATTTTAGCCTATGAAATTGCTTCAGGATTAAATATTCCTGCATTCATTGTTGACCCAGTTGTCGTAGATGAAATGGAGCCAATCGCTCGGATTAGTGGAATTGCTGGTATGGAACGAAAAAGTATTTTTCATGCATTAAATCAAAAAGCAGTAGCACGTAAAGTTGCAGCAGAAATTGGGCATAAATATGAAGATTTAAATTTGATTATTGCACATATGGGTGGCGGAATTACAGTTGGTGCTCATAAAAATGGCAAAGTCATTGATGTAAATAATGGTCTAAATGGAGAAGGGCCATTTAGTCCAGAGCGTGCTGGGACAGTGCCTGTAGGTCAATTGATAGAAATGTGTTTTTCTGGAAATTATTACCGTGACGAAATGATGAAAAAGATTGTTGGACAAGGCGGCTTAGTAAGTCTTATTGGTACAAATGATGCGATTAAAGTAGAAAATATGGTTGAAAAAGGTGATCCTGAAGCAACTCTTATTTACAAAGCAATGGCTTATCAAGTTGCGAAAGAAATTGGAGGAGCAAGCGCAGTTCTTCATGGGAAAATCGATGCGATTGTATTAACTGGTGGACTTGCGTATAGCAAAATTCTAATAAATGAAATAAAAGAACGAGTGAATTGGATTGCAGATGTCATTGTGCATCCTGGAGAAGATGAGTTACAAGCATTAGCGGAAGGAGCCCTTCGTGTATTACGGGAAGAAGAAGCTCCAAAAGAGTATGTTGTACGAGAAAAAGAAACGGTAGCTAGGGGTTGAGAGAATGGCAAAAGAATATGATTTAGTCATCGTTGGCGGCGGAACAGGTGGATATGTTGCTGCTATTCGTGCATCGCAGTTAGGACTAAAAACAGCTCTTGTTGAAAAGGATAATCTTGGTGGCACGTGCTTGCATAAAGGGTGTATTCCAAGCAAAGCTTTACTCCGTAGTGCGGAAGTATATGCAACCGCTAAAAAGGGAGAAGAGTTTGGTGTTGTGACAAGTAATGTAGAGTTAAATTTTGCGAAAGTACAAGAGCGTAAGGGAAAAATTGTAGCGCAACTTCATAAAGGGGTTCAGCACTTAATGAAGCAAGGGAAAATTGATGTATTTGAAGGGATTGGTCGTATACTAGGTCCATCAATTTTCTCACCGATGCCAGGAACAATTTCAGTTGAATTTACAAATGGTGAAGAGAATGAAATGTTAATTCCGAAAAATGTAATTATTGCAACTGGTTCCCGTCCAAACTCGTTACCTGGATTAGAATTAGACGGAGAATACGTTATGTCCTCGGATCACGCCTTGAAAATGGAAACTCTTCCTAAGTCTATTATTATTGTTGGCGGTGGCGTAATTGGAATCGAATGGGCATCTATGCTTGCTGATTTTGGCGTAGAAGTGACGATATTAGAATATGCAAAACATGTTCTTCCACTTGAGGATCAAGATGTGTCAAAAGAAATGCAACGTCTCTTAAAGAAAAAAGGAATTAAGGTGGTGACGGGTGCAAAAGTATTACCAGAAACATTAGGAAAAGATAATGGAGTAACTATACAGGCAGAACATAATGGTGAAAAGAAAGAATTTCAAGCAGAAAAAATGCTTGTATCTGTGGGAAGACAAGCCAATACACAAAATATCGGATTGGAAAATACAGATATCGTTGTGGAAAAAGGATACATTCAAACAAATGAATTTTATCAAACGAAAGAATCTCACATTTATGCAATTGGTGATGTAATCGGAGGATTACAACTTGCACATGTGGCTTCACATGAAGGGATCGTTGCCGTAGAGCATATTGCTGGAAAAGATGTTATGCCAATTGATTACTCTATGGTATCAAAATGTGTTTATAGCAATCCGGAAGTTGCATCTGTTGGTTTAACAGAACAAGAGGCAAAAGAAAAAGGCTATAAGCTAAAGGTAGGTAAGTTCTCATTCCGTGCAATCGGAAAGGCACTTGTATATGGAGAGTCAGATGGGTTTGTGAAACTTGTGGTTGATGAAGAAACCAATGATATTCTTGGTGTCCATATGATTGGTCCACATGTAACAGATATGATTTCTGAAGCTGGCCTTGCAAGAGTGTTGGATGCAACACCTTGGGAAGTGGCACATACAATTCATCCGCATCCATCATTATCAGAAGCGATTGGTGAAGCAGCACTAGCTGTAGATGGAAAAGCGTTACACGCATAAAAATGTGGATTTAGGAGGTTATGAAAAATGGCAGAAGTAAAAGAAAAACGCCATGAAGCGCTTGGCTTAAGTGATGAGCAAGTATTAGAAATGTACCGTACGATGTTACTTGCACGTAAAATTGATGAACGCATGTGGTTATTAAACCGTGCGGGTAAAATTCCATTCGTAATTTCTTGTCAAGGACAAGAAGCGGCGCAAGTAGGAGCAGCGTTTGCACTCGATCGTGAAAAAGATTATGTATTACCTTACTATCGTGATATGGGCGTAGTATTAACATTTGGTATGACAGCAAAAGAACTGATGTTATCTGGATTTGCAAAAGCGGAAGATCCAAACTCAGGTGGTCGTCAAATGCCTGGTCACTTTGGACAGAAGAAAAATCGTATTGTAACAGGATCGTCTCCGGTTACAACGCAAGTACCACATGCCGTTGGGATTGCTTTAGCGGGAAAAATGGAGAAAAAAGATTTAGTAACGTTTGTAACATTTGGTGAAGGTTCTTCTAACCAAGGTGATTTCCACGAAGGTGCGAACTTTGCTGGTGTACATAAGCTACCTGTCATCTTTATGTGTGAAAATAACAAATATGCCATTTCAGTACCACTTGAAAAGCAATTAGCGTGTAAAAATGTATCAGATCGTGCGATTGGATATGGTATGCCAGGATATACGGTAGACGGAAATGACCCACTTGCAGTATATCAAGCTGTAAAAGAGGCGGCAGAACGCGGCAGACGCGGGGAAGGCCCAACGTTAATTGAGACTGTATCATATCGTTTAACAGCACATTCAAGTGATGATGACGATCGTGTATATCGCGATAAAGAAGAGGTGGAAGAAGCGAAGAAGAAAGATTCAATCTTTACATTTGCTGCTTATTTAAAAGAAGTAGGTTTATTGACAGAAGAATCCGAAAAACAAATGTTAGATGAAATTATGCATATCGTAAATGAAGCAACAGAATATGCAGAAAATGCTCCGTATGCAGCACCTGAAGATGCATTGAAGCACGTATACGCAGAATAGGGGGGAACGTTTCATGGCTGTAATGTCTTATATTGACGCGATTACATTGGCAATGCGTGAAGAAATGGAACGCGATGAGAAAGTATTTGTATTAGGAGAAGACGTTGGTAAAAAAGGTGGCGTATTTAAAGCGACAACTGGATTGTATGATCAATTCGGCGAAGAGCGTGCGCTCGATACACCGCTTGCAGAATCTGCAATTGCAGGAGTAGCAATCGGAGCGGCAATGTATGGTATGCGTCCGATTGCGGAAATGCAATTTGCTGATTTTATTATGCCAGCGGTGAACCAAATTGTGTCTGAAGCAGCAAGAATTCGCTATCGTTCTAATAACGACTGGACTTGTCCATTAACGATACGTGCACCATTTGGTGGCGGTGTTCATGGTGCTTTGTATCATTCACAATCCGTAGAAGCATTATTTGCAAACCAACCGGGTTTAAAAATAGTAATTCCTTCTACACCACATGATGCAAAAGGATTATTAAAAGCGGCGATTCGTGATGAAGATCCAGTATTATTCTTTGAACATAAACGTGCATATCGTTTAATTAAAGGCGAAGTACCAGAAGATGACTACGTATTACCGATTGGAAAAGCAGATGTAAAACGTGAAGGCGATGATATTACTGTTATCACATATGGATTATGTGTTCATTTTGCTCTTCAAGCTGCTGAAAAGTTAGCAAAAGATGGCATTTCTGCACATATTCTTGACTTGCGTACTGTATATCCATTAGATAAGGAAGCAATTATTGAAGCTGCTTCAAAAACAGGTAAAGTTCTTCTTGTAACGGAAGATAATAAAGAAGGAAGTATTATGAGCGAAGTATCCGCGATTATCGCTGAAAATTGTCTGTTTGATTTAGATGCACCAATTGCACGTCTTGCAGGTCCAGACGTTCCGGCGATGCCATATGCACCAACAATGGAAAAATTCTTTATGGTAAATCCAGATAAAGTTGAAAAAGCAATGCGTGAACTTGCGGAATTTTAATCGGGGGGACTATACATGGCTGTAGAAAATATTACAATGCCTCAGCTCGGGGAGAGCGTAACAGAAGGTACAATTAGCAAATGGCTTGTAAATGTTGGGGATCATGTGAATAAATATGATCCAATCGCAGAAGTAATGACAGATAAGGTAAATGCAGAAGTACCATCTTCTTTCACCGGGGTTGTGAAAGAGTTAGTTGCAGCGGAAGGAGACACACTTGCTGTAGGGGAAGTTGTTTGTGTCATTCAAGTAGAGGGAGCAGATGAAGTAGCAGCAACAGCTGTAGAAGAGAAAACGAAAGAGGAAGCAAAAGCAGAGGTTGTCTCAGCTGAAAAAGTAGCAAAAACAAAGCAACCAACTGACGGGAAACCTCGTTATTCTCCAGCGGTATTAAAGCTTGCAGGTGAACATAATATCGATTTAAATGTAGTAGAAGGTACAGGAGCAAATGGACGCATTACACGTAAAGATATTTTGAAACTTGTGGAATCAGGAAATATTCCGCAAGCGGATGCGAAAAAAGAGGAAGTAGCTGTATCAACACCTACTCCTCAAGAAGCGCCAAAAGCAGAAGAGAAAGCGCCATTACAAAAAACAGAAGCGAAACCAGTATCTGTACCAACCGTACCTGGTGATATTGAAATTCCAGTAACAGGTGTGCGTAAAGCTATTGCTGCGAATATGTTACGCAGTAAACATGAGGCACCTCACGCTTGGATGATGATTGAAGTAGATGTGACAGATCTTGTATCGTATCGTAACGCAATTAAAAATGAATTTAAGAAACGTGAAGGCTTTAACTTAACATTCTTTGCATTCTTCGTAAAAGCAGTTGCACAAGCGTTAAAAGAATACCCGCAAATTAATTCTATGTGGGCTGGTGATAAAATCGTTCAGAAGAAAGATATTAACCTTTCTATTGCTGTTGCAACAGAAGAGGAATTATTTGTTCCAGTGATTAAACATGCAGACGAAAAAACAATTAAAGGTATTGCTCGTGAAATTACGGAGCTTGCAACGAAAGTTCGTACAAAATCATTAAAACCAGATGAAATGCAAGGCGGTACATTTACAATTAATAACACAGGATCATTTGGTTCTGTTCAATCTATGGGTATTATTAACCATCCACAAGCTGCTATTTTACAAGTAGAATCAATTGTAAAACGTCCGGTTATTATGGATAACGGCATGTTTGGGGCACGTGACATGGTTAATTTATGTTTATCGCTTGATCATCGCGTACTTGACGGTTTGATCTGTGGCAAGTTCTTAGGTCGAGTGAAAGAGATTTTAGAAAATATGTCAGCGGAGAATACATCTGTATATTAATAAAAAGCTCGCGAAATGCGAGCTTTTTACATTTGTACAAAAGGTGATATCTTTCATTTCTATCTTAATATCTGACAATGAGTCATAATGTAGAAAGAATTTATGAAAATACATTGCTGATATCTGGTATATAGATATAAAATAAAAAAAGAATAATCTTTTGCCAAATCTTACTGATGAAACTATAGTATAATATATTGTATTGTATGAAAAAGAGAGGTATTCTATATAAGTGTTTCATAGATAATCTGTAATCAGTCGTCAAAACATGCATAATGTTGACTCCTGGTTTTTTATTTTGCTGTAACAATGTTTCAGGAGGATGTCATGAAAAGAAGTACCGAATTTCTAAAAAGTTTAGATGTAAAGTTAATTTTAATTTTGTTTGCACTATGTGTTACAAGTATAGCGGCTATATATAGCAGTCAACAAACTGGACAATATGGGGATTCAAACTTCGCTTTGAAACAAGGTGTAAACTATATCATAGGGGTTGTCTTGTTACTCCTTGTTGCTAGCGTTGACTTAGATCAACTGCAAAAATTGTCCTGGCCACTCTATATTGTTGGATTTGGTTCATTAATAATTTTGAAGGTATTGCCAACATCGAGCTTTACACCTGAAAAGTTAGGGGCAAAAAGATGGTTTATTTTCCCTGGTATCGGACAAATTCAACCATCTGAGTTTTTCAAAATTTCATTGCTTCTCATCGTTGCAAGTTTAGCGGTGAAACATAATGCACAATATGTGATCCGGACATTTCAAACAGATTTAATATTATTAGGAAAAATTATGTTAGTGTCACTTCCTCCTACGGTAGTTGTATATAGCCAACCAGATACAGGTATGGTGTTCTTATATGCAGCTGCGATCGCGTGTATTTTGTTTATGTCAGGGATTCAAAAGAAGTTAATTGCGTTATGTACAGTTATTCCGGTGACTATATTGTCTACATTAATATTTATATACGTAAAGTATCCAGATTTTTTCTTTAATAAATTAGTTACAATGTTAAAACCTCACCAACAATCACGTATTTTAGGTTGGTTAGATCCATTTGAACATACAGATCAAGGGTATCAAACACAGCAATCCATTTTAGCTGTTGGCAGTGGAGGAATGGAAGGAAAAGGATTTGGCGGTGGAAATGTTTATATTCCAGAGAAACATACTGATTTTATCTTTGCTACGATTGCTGAAGAAGGTGGATTTATCATTGCCGCTCTAGTTATATTCTTGTTTCTTTTACTACTTTATCGAACAATTATTATTGGTTATTCTGCTGATAATCTATTCGGTACATTATTATGTGCTGGAACAATAGGCATATTAACGATTCAAATCTTCCAAAATGTTGGTATGATTGTTGGGTTAATGCCTGTAAAAGGGATTGCACTTCCATTTTTATCATATGGAGGGAGCTCTTTATTCTCGAATATGATTATGATGGGACTCATATTATCGGTACGGAAAACATATAAAAAGTATATGTTTTCCGTTAAGTAACATCTTTAAAAGAAGTTGGTTTGTTTCAGAACAAATCAACTTCTTTTATATATCCTCTCAATTAGCAAGCGCGCATGGCTGAGTTCTATAGAACGAGCAATTCTAGCATATAGATTTTTAAGAATAATTGCACAATTGAGGTGTTGTATTCGCATGATTGTTATTTACTATGATGAACTGCAGTTCAATGATTATGACGTTCATATTTAACATACGTGCTAGTTGAATAGGGGAGACAAGACTCCATTTGAACTGTTCTGCTAACAACAATTGATGAAAGATACACGCATTTTATCATTTTCTACATATGATACAATAGTGTGGACAAAGAAATAACAAAAGGGAGGTGTTTCGATGGGATATGTAGAGGAGTTACGAAAAATAGTTGGTCATCGCCCTTTAATTTTAGTTGGCGCTGTTGTACTTGTAATCAATAAAAAGGGAGAAGTTTTATTACAACAAAGAACAGAGCCGTATGGAAAATGGGGATTGCCCGGTGGCCTAATGGAACTTGGCGAATCACCAGAAGAAACAGCTTACCGCGAAGTTTATGAAGAGACAGGGATTCATGTTAAGAATTTGCGTTTAATTCATGTATTTTCTGGAGCCAACTATTTTACAAAACTAGCGAACGGGGATGAATTTCAATCGGTAACAACAGCTTATTATACAGATGAATATGAAGGAAACCTCAATATGAACACAGCAGAGGCTGTTCAGCTTGCATTCTTTCCAATAAGAGAACTTCCTGATTATATGGTAGGATCGCACAAAAAAATAATTGAAACGTATGAAAAAATAGAAAAAGAAAATAAAAATGCGATATAATAGCTGTAGAAATACAAAAACACAGTTCGGTTGGTAGTCCGGACGCATACGAGTATGTCAGTAACCTTCCCCTCCAGGATGTCCGGTATTTCTGAATCTTTTTTTAGGAGGGGCTGTCGATGGAATTGACAGTATATCACGATGGTCAATACTTTGTTGGAATTATTACGAAAAACGAAAAAGGAAAATTGTATGGAGCGCGTTATATTTTTGGAACAGAGCCATCAGATGAGGAAATTCTCTCATTTGTTAATGGAAAGATGGTCACTTATTTTCAAAATTTTGCTCGCTATGGGGTTGAAGTGAGAACGAAGCAAAGGCCCAAAAATATAAAGCGTCTTATCAGGCAAGCAGCAAAAGGAGTCAATGTCTCGCGTCTTACAAAAGCACAGGAAGCAATCCAATTGTCATATGAATTGCGTAAGAAAGAGAAACAGGTGCTCGCAAAGGAACAACGCGAAGCAGAAAAGCGAAGAAAACGTCTTATGAAAGTACAAAAGGCAAAGCAAAAGCGTCGTGGTCATTAAGAAAAAATCTTAGAGCCTCTTGCTCTAGGATTTTTTTAGATTTAACAACAAAACTAGGAAGTTTACTTGTATTTCGGAAATAGTTACTGGTAAGATACAAATAGGTACACTTAGAGGAGGGAACATTTTGATTAACTTTAATTTTTTTATGAATGATGTCGTTCGTCAAGCTCGCGAAGAAATCGTCTCCGCTGGATATACAGAATTAACAACGCCAGAAGCAGTTGATGAAGCATTGAAAAGAAAAGGTACAACACTTGTAATGGTAAACTCTGTATGTGGCTGTGCAGGCGGAATTGCTCGCCCTGCTGCTGCACATTCTGTTCATTATGATAAACGTCCAGATCATCTCGTAACAGTATTTGCAGGACAAGATAAAGAAGCAACAGCACGTGCACGTGAATATTTTGAAGGATATCCACCTTCCTCTCCATCTTTTGCCTTATTAAAAGACGGAAAGATTGTAACAATGGTAGAGCGCCACGAAATCGAGGGACATGAACCGATGCAAGTCATTGAAAAATTACAGTCCTATTTTGAAGAGAACTGCGAAGAGCTATAAAATAACAAAAGGTCCGTATACGATAATGTATACGGACCTTTTTGTTATTTTATTATGTACATGAGAATTGAATAGATGTAAAATTATTTTTATACAACTTTTATGCATAAAAATAATTCATCTCCTTGTTTTAACCGTCATTATATTTATTTTTATTTTAATTATTGCATAAAAATAAAATGATTGCTACAATACAAACAACGAATAAAAATTCTTGTAAACTGTTAAATATACAATGTTAGGGGGAAGAAATATGAAGAAGGTATTATCGATTTCAATTGCACTTATTTTAATTTTAAGTATGTTTAGTGCATGTAGTAAAGGAGAGGAAAAAGAAGTAGGTGCTGACAAAAATAAAAAGGTGCTTATTATGGGGACTTCAGCAGATTATAAACCGTATGAATATGTGGAAGCATCAAAAAGTGATGAGATTATTGGATTTGATGTCGATATTGCAAAATATATTGGAAAAGAACTTGGATATGAAGTGAAAGTGAAAGATATGGATTTTGGAGGATTGTTAGCATCGCTCAGTTCAGGAAAAGTAGATTTTGTTATGGCCGGTATGACACCAACAGCAGAACGTAAAGAAAATGCAGATTTCACAGATATTTATTTCGTTGCTAAAAATATGATTGTTTCCAAGAAAGATTCTAATATTAAGTCATTGCAAGATTTGAAAGAGAAAAAGGTAGGAGTACAAACTGGTTCTATTCAAGAAGAAAAAGCAAATGAGTTCAAAAAACAAGTGGATCTTAAAGCGGAAGGACGCGACCGTGTACCAGAAATTGTACAAGAAATTAAAGCAGGACGTTTTGATGCTGCTATTTTAGAAGATACGATTGCTAAACATTATTTAGAAAAGGTAAAAGGTTTACAAGGGATTGAAATTCAGGAAGCACCAGAAGAAGTAGGGGCAGCGATTGCTCTTCCAAAAAATAGCGATAAAACAGCAGAGTTTAATAAAGTGATTCAGAAGATGAAAGAAAATGGTGAAATGAATAAATTAGTGAAAAAATGGTTTGGCAGCGAAAAATAAGCTGCCTTTCTATCTTCTGAGAGAGGAATGAACAAAACATGAATCTAGATTTTTCGGCAATAACGCCATCGATACCATATATATTAAAAGGACTAGAAGTTACATTAAAAATTGTAGCTGTTTCAGCTTTAATTGGTTTTATATTAGGGACACTATTAGCTCTTTGTAAGATTGCTAGAATTCGAGTTTTAAATGTTGCAGCGGATCTATATACATCCATATTTCGTGGAACACCACTTGTTTTGCAATTAATGATTATATATTTTGGTGTACCACAAATGATTGGATATGATATTCCAGCTTTTTTAGCCGCAGTCATTGCATTTAGCTTAAATTCAGGTGCATATATGTCTGAGGTCATTCGCGCCGGGATTCAAGCGATTGATAAAGGGCAGACCGAAGCAGCGATAGCGCTAGGTGTACCGTATGGGAAAATGATGAGACATATTATATTACCACAAGCATTAAAAAATATATTACCTGCGCTTGTGAATGAATTTGCAACACTGACGAAGGAATCGGCTGTAGTAACAGTAATTGGTGCAACAGATTTAATGCGTCGCGCTTACATTGTGGGTGGTGAAACATTTAAGTATCTTGAACCATTACTTTTTGTTGGGCTTGTTTATTATATTTTAGTGATTGTACTTACAGTAGTTGGGAAAGCAATTGAAGGGAGAATGAAGAAAAGTGATTAAGATTGAAAATCTTCATAAATCATTTGGAGAACATAAAGTATTAAAAGGAATTACGACAACAATTGAAAAGGAAGAAGTTGTTGCAATTGTTGGACCATCTGGATCGGGGAAATCAACTTTTTTACGTTGTATGAATGTATTGGAAACACCGACAAGCGGAAGTATTTGGATCGGAGATAAAGAAGTAACAAATCTGAAAACGAATATGATGAATGTACGTGAAAAAGTCGGAATGGTATTTCAACATTTTCATTTATTCCCACATATGACCGTGCTAGAAAATATTATATATGCTCCCGTGAATGTAAAAGGGATAGCTAAAGGAACTGCGGAACAAAAAGCAATGGAATTATTGGAAAAAGTAGGATTGCTAAATAAGAAGGGGGCATATCCAAATCGCCTATCTGGAGGTCAAAAGCAACGCGTGGCCATCGCTAGAGCATTAGCTATGGAACCGGAAGTGATGTTATTTGATGAACCAACTTCTGCACTGGATCCTGAGATGGTAAAAGAAGTATTGGAAGTAATGAAATCATTAGTGACTACCGGGATGACAATGGTAATTGTGACACATGAAATGGGGTTTGCGAAAGAAGTAGCGGATCGTGTCCTTTTCTTAGATGGTGGGAAACTTGTTGAAGATACAACTCCGCAGCAATTTTTTACAGAGCCAAAGAGCGATCGTGCGAAAGTTTTTTTACAAAAAATATTGTAATGTGTCAAGGTTAAGTGAATAATAAAAGAAAAGGATGACAGTTTGTCGTCCTTTTTTTATACTTATCGTAAATACGTTTATACATATAGGAGCAATAATATGTTTAAAATCGGATATCGTACAGTAAAAACAGCAGTTGGAACAGGAATCGCTGTCTTTGTTGCTCAGCTTTTTGGATTAGAGTTTTATAGTTCAGCAGGGATTTTAGTGATTTTATGTGTACAAAATACAAAGCGAAAATCATTACAAGTATCGTTACATCGTTTTTTAGCATGTGTATTATCGATGGCATTTTCATTTTGTATTTTTGAGACAATTGGTTATACACCACTTGCTATTAGTTTATTGTTGCTTACTTTTATTCCAACAGCAGTTATGTGTAAGATTCAAGAAGGAATTGTGACAAGTTCCGTTATTGTTATGCACCTCTATTCATTAAAACATATTACTTGGTCAGCGATTGGAAATGAAGTTGCTGTGTTAACGATTGGAATTAGTGTCGCTTTATTAGTGAATATGTATATGCCGAGTGCAGAAAAGAAATTAAAGGAATATCAAGAGCAAGTAGAATCGAATTTTAAAACGATTTTATTTGAGATAGCAGCATACTTACGCAATCGAGAGAGTACGTGGTCGGGAAAAGAATTAATTGAAACAGAGGAAATCTTGAAACGAGCGAAGGATGTATCGTTCAAAAAGTTAGAAAATCAATTTATGCGAGAAGATGATTATTATTATCGATATTTCGATATGCGCTTTCAGCAATTTGAAATTTTAGAGAGAATTATGCCGCTTGCCGCTTCATTATCTTGGTCTTACGAACAAGCGGAAATGATTGCAGAAGTGATTGAAAATGTTGGGAATTCGATTCGTCCTGAAAGTACAGGGTTAATATCACTTAGACAGCTTCAAGAGATGCGCGAATTGTTTCGAGACATGCCTCTTCCAGAGACACGTGAGGAATTTGAAATACGTGCGAAACTTTTTCAACTCGTATATGAAATGGAACAATATTTACTCATTAAAAGCCGATTTAAAGGAAAGGATAATATAAAAGAACTTATATAAGGAGGCAGGAATTGCATATGCCATTTCTTATCTCGTTATTATTACTTTTTTCCCTTTCCCCCATTTGGCCCCTTGGTGATAATCCGCGAGTTGGTGATCCTTTCATTATTGTAAATAAAGAGAACAATAAACTTGCGTATATTAACGATGGGAAAATTCAAAATATGTTTCCTATTGCAACTGGAAAAACAAATGAACTCACACCAGAGGGAACATTTGATATTGTGATGAAAGCAAAAAATCCTTACTATATTGCGAAAAATATTCCAGGAGGATCACCAAAAAATCCACTTGGATCAAGGTGGATGGGATTTAATGCAAGAGGAACCGATGGAAGCAAATATGGTATTCATGGTACAAATCAACCGAGTTCGATTGGGAAATATATTTCACAAGGATGTATTCGGATGAAGAAACATGATGTGGAGTATTTATTTGATCGTGTTCCAATCGGAACAAAAGTATGGATTGTCAAATCGAAGAAATCCTTCTCGCAGCTGGCGAAAGAAAAAGGAGCGATTCGCTAGAGAGAGTCAATCATATAAGGTAAATGTTCTTTACATTTACCTTATATGATTAGCATGTGTGCATGTTCATGCGTTAATGAAAATATATAAAGGTAGGAAGAAAGGAATTGCTTATATGTATGTGAAGTCAAAGATTTCGTACGCGCAATTTTTAATTGGTTTTCTATTTATTATTACTTTTATATTAACGATTTTTAATATATGCAATTTTTTCGTATCTATTCTATTTATGGCATTGTTAAATTTAACATTTGTAGTTGGAGCATTTCAGCAAAAACAGTATACAAGTTTTGTGATGGCTCTTATGATGATGTTTTCATTTAGTATTGTAGCAATTTTGTTAGTAATCAAGTAGATATCTATTTTGTTTCATGAAACAAGGCTGTTATTTTCTATGAGAATATACAGCCTTGTTTTTATCCCGCTATTTTAGGGCAGCGCGATTGGTGAGGGCTCATAATCAGTGGGGGATGAAGAAAACCCCCACTGATTAAAGTTACACTTTATTAATAGAGATAAAGTGTAACTTTAATTAGCGAGAGTCCTGTTGCTCACCAATAGCAGAATAAAATATAAAAAAGTAAATGTACACTTTTTACCAAAACATACTTGCACCAGCAAGCAGTGTTGTTACAAGCATGGAAATAAGCATGATATATACCATAATTTTTTGTGCTTTTTTATTCATAATGGGCCTCCTTGCAGTCATTACAAGTTTATTGTAACGAGAAACGAAAGAGGGGACAAGGGGAAAGACAAAGTTTGGGAAGTGTCTAGGAAGATAACAGGAAAATTTGCGATACATAGAGAATATAACAAAGTAAGGGAATACTTTTTACGGTGACTTTTAACAGTTTTGTAAGCTGAAGAATGGAGATACGATGATGAAAATATATGAAACAGAGCGTTTACAATTAAGGGAAATTGACGAGTCGTATGCAAAGCAAGTTCTTCAATATTACGACAAAAATCGCGACTTTTTAAAAGCATGGGAAGAATATAGACCAGATGATTTTTTTACATTAGAGTATCAAATAAAGCGACTTAAAAAAGATAGAAAAGAAGTAGCAGAGGGGAAAATGATCCGGCTATGGATATTTAAAAAAGAGGATGATACAAATATTATTGGCTGTATTTCGTTCAATTTAATTGTGAGAGGTGTTTATCAATCATGTGTTCTTGGCTATAAGTTAGATAAGGATGAATTGAATAAAGGATATACAACAGAAGCACTTAGAAAGGCAATTGAGGTAGCTTTTCAAGAAGCTCGTTTACATCGAATCGAAGCGCCAATTATGCCTCGAAATTTAGCATCGATTCAAGTTGTCACAAAACTTGGATTTCAATATGAAGGTGTATCTCGAAAAATGTTAATGGTCAATGGAGTGTGGGAAGATCATATGCGATGGGTTCTTTTAAATGAGTCAAAGTAAACAGATGGTTATATAGATGTACGAACCATCTGTTTTTTGTCATGTATTTCGAAAATTTCGCGAAATTCTGTTATAATGAATAGTGTACATACATAATGGTAGTGCAGGAGGCGCAGTTTTATGATTAATCAAGAACGTTTAGTCAATGAATTTATGGAATTAGTACAAGTAGATTCTGAAACGAAATTTGAGGCGGAAATTTGCAAAGTGTTAACAGAGAAATTTACCGCTTTAGGTGTTGAAGTATTTGAAGACGATACAATGGATGCAACGGGACATGGGGCAGGTAATCTAATTTGTACGTTACCAGCAACAAAAGAAGACGTAGATACAATTTATTTTACTTCTCATATGGATACAGTAGTTCCGGGAAAAGGAATTAAACCTTCTATTAAAGATGGGTATATTGTATCTGATGGTACTACAATTTTAGGGTCAGATGATAAAGCGGGATTAGCAGCGATGTTTGAAGCAATCCGCGTTTTAAAAGAAAAGAATATTCCGCATGGGAAAATTGAGTTTATTATTACAGTTGGTGAAGAATCAGGTCTTGTCGGTGCAAAAGCATTAGAACGCGAACGCATTACAGCGAAATATGGTTATGCGTTAGATAGCGATGGAAAAGTTGGTGAAATTGTAGTCGCAGCGCCAACGCAAGCAAAAGTAAATGCAATTATTCGTGGGAAAACAGCACATGCTGGTGTAGCGCCAGAAAAAGGCGTATCTGCTATTACAATTGCAGCAAAAGCAATTGCCAAAATGCCACTTGGACGCATTGATTCTGAAACAACTGCAAATATCGGTCGGTTCGAAGGGGGAACACAAACAAATATCGTTTGTGACCATGTGCAAATTTTTGCGGAAGCACGTTCTCTAGTAGAAGAAAAAATGCAAGCACAAGTTGCGAAAATGAAAGAAGCATTTGAAACTACTGCACAAGAAATGGGTGGTCAAGCAGAAGTAGAAGTAAAAGTCATGTATCCAGGGTTTAAATTTGCTGATGGCGATCATGTCGTAGAAGTAGCAAAACGTGCAGCTGAAAAAATTGGCCGTACACCATCTCTTCATCAAAGTGGTGGCGGAAGTGATGCAAATGTAATTGCTGGACATGGTATCCCAACCGTGAACTTAGCAGTAGGGTATGAGGAAATTCATACAACAAACGAAAAAATTCCTGTTGAAGAACTTACAAAAACAGCTGAATTAGTTGTTGCTATTATTGAAGAAGTAGCAAAATAACAATCAAACAACGTGTAAATCCGTCATGGGTTTGCACGTTTTTTATTGTTATTTCTTTTTTAGTATAGTTATGGATAAGAGATAGAAAAAAGAACAAATTTTTACGAGACCATACCACTATTGTAAATAAATCTGATATAATAAAAGAACAAATGTTCTTTGTGAGGTGGATAATATGCGAGAAATGTATCCGAAAAATGGACATGTTATTTTACATGTTGACATGAATTGTTTTTTCGCATCGGTTGAAATTGCACATGATCCATCGTTAAAAGGAAAAACGCTAGCAATTGCAGGAAATGAAAAAGAGCGAAAAGGAATTATTGTGACATGCAGCTATGAAGCGAGAGAATACGGGATACGTACAACGATGCAACTTTGGGAAGCAAAGAAGTTATGTCCCCATTTAATTGTGAAGCAGCCGAATTTTACATTATATCGAGAAGCTTCTTTTCAAATGTTTCAAATTCTCTCTCGTTTCACAGAGAAAATCCAACCGGTATCGATAGATGAAGGATATTTAGACATTACAGATTGCTATGCGCTTGGTACGCCAATTGAAATTGCAAAAATGATTCAACAGACATTAGTAACAGAATTGCAACTTCCATGTAGCATCGGGATAGCACCAAATCTCTTTCTTGCGAAAACAGCTTCTGATATGCAAAAGCCGCTCGGTATTACAGTGCTGCGCAAGCGAGATATTCCGTACATGCTTTGGCCACGTTCCGTTGAAAGTATGCATGGAATTGGGAAGAAAACAGCAGAGAAATTAAATGAAATTCATATATATACGATTGAACAGTTAGCAAAGGGAGACGAACATATTATTCGTGCGAAGCTTGGAAAGCATGGTGTTGACTTACAAAAACGGGCAAAAGGTATCGATGATCGAAAGGTTGATCCAAATCAAATGGGGCAACATAAAAGCGTTGGAAATTCAATGACTTTTTCAAAGGATATGGATGAAGAGAAGGAATTGCTTGATATGCTGAAGAAATTATCAAAATCGGTAAGCAGTAGATTACAAAAACGTACGCTCGTTAGCTACAATATTCAAATTATAATTAAATATTATGATAGGCGTACAATCACGCGAAGTAAACAATTAAAAAATGCAGTTTGGGAAGAGCGCGATATATTTCAAGCAGCTTCTCGTTTATGGAAACAGCATTGGAATGGTGATTCTATTCGTTTACTCGGTGTTACAGCGACTGAACTAGAATGGAAAACGGAATCGGTCAAGCAATTAGATTTATTCTCATTTGAGCAAGATGCAAAAGAAGAGCCGTTATTAGCCGTTATCGAACAAATTAATGATAAGTATGGAACGCCGCTGTTACAACGAGGGAGTCAATTGTTACGCAAACAAGAGAAATCGTTCCAACAAAGATTAGAAAATAAATTTCTATAGAAAGTGCCATGATTACATATAAGCATCATGACACTTTTTTCTTTAGCGAGAGTTTGGAAATACTCTTCGAACCGTTTCATTAAATTCCTCAATTAGTCCTCTTACGGGTTTCCCTTGATCAATTTTGGCAGCATAATCTCTCATGCGATTAACGAAATCAGGGTTTGAAGAAACAAAGACATAACGAATATTTGGATCAATTGCTCTTACTTGATCAGCAACTCTTTTTTCTAATTCTCTTGTGAGTTCCCCTTTTACATGATCTCGTAAAACAACAGCAACGTAGGCGTTTCTATTTGTAACAATTACATTTGCTGTGTCGATTTCTTTTAGCTCCACAATGCGGTCTGCTGCCTTATTGGCTATGTGCAGTCGTGTGTCATTATTTGTTATATCATTTGGAACATTTCTTCCCCTTTGAAGATCTGTTTGATTTCCTTCGTATCTAACATTTCGAATGTTATCGTGATCTCGATTATCTAAAGCGTTATCTTTTTGATTTCCAGCACAGCCAAAGAGTGAGATGGTTGCTAGTGAAATAATGGAACATATTTTAAGCTTTTTCATGGCTCTTCCTCCTTCATGGTAGTATGTTTTTAAAATGACCAATAGGAGATTTATTATTCATATTGAAACGGACATATTTTTTATAGAGTGGATGGGAAATGATATGAATAGTTGATAAATGGGGCAGAAGAGAATAGGATGTCCTTTGATGATTTGACTGAGAAATATATATAACAGGAAATGGGTATATGAAATGAGTAAGGAAGCACCTATTTGGGTGCTTTCTTACTTTAGAGATTATGAGATTGTAGGATTTGTATAAATAATAATCTCTGTATTGTTTGCTGTTGAAATACGTTGTGCATAATATGTGATAGAGGAAGAGATGTATTCCGGTACCGTTTGATTCGTATGCGATGATGTATATTCATGGATTAATTCCTTTAAAGTTGACCATTTCAGCTGGGTCGGATAATTAGAAACAAATGAGCTTACCCAACGATCAAATGAAGACGAAAAATCAGTTTGTAAACGAAATACTTCTTTCATAATAAGACGCTCCCTTTATTTTTTATACAATTATTTTATCATAAAACACGAACAATTTACAAAATTTTATTTCTTATTGTTCGTATTATATAGATGTCTAGATAGCTTGTTAAGGAGATTACATTTGCCATTTTACATAACATTCCGTAAGATGAAAGATAGACTATATAAAGAGCTGGAGGAAAGAAAGTGGAATTTGTGTTTTTAGGAACTGGTGCAGGTGTTCCTTCAAAAGGAAGAAATGTTTCAGCTATCGCTTTGCAGTTATTGGAAGAAAGGGGAGGGACATGGCTATTTGATTGTGGTGAAGCAACGCAACATCAAATTTTACATACATCTGTACGTCCACGTCGGATTGAAAAAATATTTATTACGCATTTACATGGCGATCATATTTTTGGATTACCAGGTTTATTAGGAAGTCGTTCTTTTCAAGGAGGAACAACGCCGTTAACGGTATATGGCCCAAAAGGAATTGAACAGTTTATTGAAGTGGCTTTATCCGTGAGTACAACACATGTGAAATACCCGCTTGAAATTGTAGAAATTACTGAAGAGGGTATTGTCTTTGAAGACAAACAATTTTATGTCGAAACAAAGAGACTGTCACATGGGATTGAATGTTTTGGATACCGAATTGTTGAGAAAGATATACAAGGCCCTCTTCTTGTAGAGAAGTTACGAGAAGCTAATGTGAAACCAGGTCCGATTTTTAAACGTTTAAAAGATGGAGAGATTGTTGAATTAGAAGACGGAAGAGTGTTAGATGGGAAGGACTTTATTGGGCCTCCGCAAAAAGGAAGAATTATTACCATTTTAGGAGATACTCGTTATTGTGATGCGAGTAGAATTCTTGCCCAAGATGCTGATGTACTTGTACATGAGGCGACATTTGCAGCAGCGGATCAAACCCAGGCTCATGATTATTTTCATTCCACAACTGAGCAGGCGGCACGCATTGCCCTAGAAGCAAACGTGAAGCGTTTAATATTGACACATATTAGTTCACGTTATCAAGGCGATATGTATAAGGAGTTGTTGCGAGAAGCAAAAGCTGTATTTGCCCATACAGAAATAGCGATGGACTTGAAGTCATTTCCAGTAGAAAGATAACATTTTTCAAACAATGGCAATAAAAAATTGCCATTGTTTCATTTTGAAAAAATTTTTTTAATCTATATATTGGTAAAGCTGTTATCATTAAATAGTTTTATTATATGGTACAGTGATGTTAAAATGTTAGGATATTCTGTAAAGAAGTGCAGAATGTTATTCGATTTGAAAAACTGTTATATAAATAATTAGATATATAATTGATACAATAAAAAGAGATTAACACCAATTCAGAAATTTAAAAATTCAACAAAAGTAAGCGTTTCAAAAAAAACGAGCTATAATGAGGGCAAATCACAATTTATCGTGAGTTACATCGTGCATTTTAGCCATTTTTCGTAACGAAACGAAATTGACTAAAGGAGAGGGCAACATGGAGATTATTAAAGGAACTGTACTATTACTATTTGTATTAAGTCTTTTCTCACTCTTTAGTTTTAAAGCACCAAATGGTATGAAAGCAATGGGAGCTTTAGCAAGCGCCGCTGTTGCGAGTTTCTTAGTTGAAGCATTTCAATTATATGTTGGTGGAGATCTACTAGGAATTGACTTTTTGAAAGAAGTTGGGAAATCATCTGGTAACCTAGGAGGGGTTGCGGGTGCAACACTTGTTGCATTAGCGATGGGTGTATCACCTGTTTATGCTATGCTTGTCGGGGCTTCTGTGTTAAAGTTTGGATTGTTACCAGGGTTTATCGCTGGTTATCTTATATCATTTTTAGTAAAACAAATTGAAAAACGTGTGCCAGAAGGATTAGATTTAATTGCCTGTATTGTTATTGCAGCACCATTAACAAGACTTATTGCACAAGGGATGGATCCGATTGTAACAGCAACATTAAAGCAAATTGGCGGGGTTATTACGTCGTCAACGAATGCGAATCCAATTATTATGGGAATTATTTTAGGTGGTATTATTACAGTTGTTGCAACAGCACCACTGAGTTCAATGGCATTAACTGCACTTCTTGGATTAACAGGATTGCCAATGGCAATAGGGGCACTTGCGGTCACGAGTTCTTCTTTTATGAACTATGTATTCTTTAAACGAATGAAGTTTGGGGATAAACGTACGACAATTGCGGTAGCAATTGAACCATTAACACAAGCAGATTTAATTTCTGCAAATCCAATTCCAGTGTATGTAACGAACTTTATCGGTGGTGCAGTAGCGGGGATTATTATTTCAATGTTCGAACTTGTAAATAACGCTACAGGGACGGCAACACCAATTGCTGGTCTGATGGTGATGTATGGGTTTAATGATCCTATGAAAGTAACGATATGTTTCTTATGTATTATGGTATCTGGTCTTATATCAGGTTATATTGGTTCACTTTTATTTAAAAACTATCCAATTCGTACAGCGGAACAAATTCGTGGTACGGCTGGGAAAGCAACAGATGCAGCAGCTTAATAGAATAGTAGTAAATCATTTTTCATAGATGCTTAGGGGGAATTATGATGAAGTATCGCTCAGTATTCGATATTATCGGTCCAGTTATGATTGGGCCATCAAGTTCACATACAGCAGGCGCAGCAAGAATGGGGCAAGTTGCTCGTCAGCTTTTTCGACAAGAACCAGAAAGAATTATTATTTCTTTATACGGTTCATTTGCTAAGACATACCGTGGTCACGGAACAGATGTAGCGCTAATTGGAGGAATTCTTGGCTTTGAAACCGACGATGTAAGAATTCCTAATTCGCTAGAGATTGCAAAGGAGCGCGGAATTGAAATTGACTTTATTGAAGAAGAAGCGAATGCACCGCATCCGAATACCGCTCGAATTCGTTTATACAAAGGTGAAGAAGAAATTGAAGTGGTGGCTTGTTCAATTGGTGGCGGGAAGATTGAAGTTGTTGAATTAAATGGATTTGATTTACAACTATCTGGAACGAGTCCTGCGCTTCTCATTGTGAATAACGACCGTTTTGGAGCCATTGCATCTGTAGCTTCTATACTTGCAAAGCATGAAATTAATATTAGTACAATGAGCGTTTCACGTAAGGAAAAAGGAAGAAAAGCGCTTATGGTTATTGAAACAGATGAGGCATTGGAAAATGAAGTGATTGAAGAGATAAAAGAACAATCTAATATTTGTCAAGTAACGATTATGGACTAATTGCAGGGGGGACACACCATGTTTCGGAATGCAGCGGAACTAGTGGCGCAAGCTAAAGAACAAAATGTAAAAATTGCAGAAATCATGATTCAATGTGAAATGGAAACAAGAAGAATTTCTCGTGAAGAAGTAATCGCTGGAATGGAAAAGAATTTAGTAGTAATGGAGCAAGCAGTAGAACGAGGAATTCGCGGTGTGAAATCACCAACTGGTTTAACAGGAGGTGATGCTGTGAAGGTACAAGAGTATATAAAGAGCGGAAAAGGTCTATCGGGACATACGATTTTAGATGCAGTGAGCAAAGCTGTTGCAACAAATGAAGTCAATGCGGCGATGGGAATTATTTGTGCAACACCAACAGCTGGGTCTGCTGGAACAGTTCCAGGTGTACTTTTTGCATTGAAAGAAAAGTTACAACCAACACGTGAAGAAATGATTGAATTTTTATTTACAGCAGGAGCATTTGGAATGGTTGTTGCGAATAATGCATGTATTTCAGGTGCAGCTGGAGGGTGCCAAGCTGAAGTTGGATCGGCAAGTGGTATGGCAGCAGCGGCAGCTGTTGAAATGGCAGGCGGGACACCAGAACAAGCTGCTACAGCAATGGCAATCGCCTTGAAAAATATGTTGGGATTAGTATGTGATCCTGTTGCCGGACTAGTAGAAGTGCCATGTGTAAAGCGGAATGCAGCAGGTGCTTCCAATGCGATGATTGCAGCGGACTTGTCATTGGCTGGTGTGACAAGCATGATTCCGTGTGACGAAGTGATTGAAGCGATGTTTCGAATTGGCCAAACAATGCCAGTTGCACTTCGTGAAACGGCCGAAGGTGGACTCGCAGCAACACCGACAGGACGCCGTTTACAAGAAGCGATTTTTGGAAAGAAATAATATAAGATAGAAAAGCGGAGCTCAAGTTTATTTTTAAGCTCCGCTTTTTCTTATTTTTTTGGTAGTTGATCCAGTGTTTTACCAAGGTCTTGCGATCGTCTTGTGGCTTCTGTAATACAAGAGATGAGAGCCTTCTGGAAATCGAAACTTTGAAGCACTTCAATACCAGCTTCTGTTGTTCCGCCAGGAGAAGTAATTTCTTTTCGCAAAATAGAAGGATGTTTCGTATTATTTTTAAGCATCTCAGCAGCTCCAATCATTGTTTGTAAAATAAGCGATTTTGCTGTAGATTCTTCTAAACCGATTTGTTTTGCAGCTTCTTCCATTGCTTCCACTACATAATATATATACGCAGGACCACTTCCAGATAATGCAGTAACAGCATGCATATCTTCTTCTTTCACTACTGAAACAATACCAATTGTTTCGAATAAAGACTTGGCGATATCGATGTGATGCTTTGTTGCGTGTATAGATGGAGAGATTGCTGTTGCAGATTTTAAAATAGCAGCTGATGTATTTGGCATGGCACGGATGATTGGGACATTTTTTTGAAGAAGCTTAGCAATCGAGTGAGTGGAAACACCTGCTAGTAATGAGATTACGAGATGCGTATTTGTTATATACTTTTTAAGCGGTACAATCGCTTCTACTATATCTTTTGGCTTCATTGCAAGAAAGAGAATGTTTGCGTTTGTGAGTAATGCTTGTTTATCATGTGTTCCCTTTATACCATATTTTGTATGTAACTCTTGTAATCTTGCTTCATTTGAGCGGTTACTGACAGTAATTTGTTTTGCGCTTACTATATTTGCATCTAATAGACCAGAAATAATTGCTTCAGCGATAGAACCAGCTCCTAAAAAGGAAATATTTTGAATGGACATGATGTGCCCCCTTTATTTTTAATGAATGTACATAGATTCGCTCTAAGCTAGAAAATCCCTTCTTTTTATCTGAAAATAATGACAAAATTTCATGAAAGTTGTAAACTGAAGAGAGGTTCATTTTGAAGCGGAGAGACAGGGGGCATAAACATGGTAAAGATTCACCGAATGGAGATTCCTGTTCCATTTGCAGTTGAAACTGTAAATGTGTTTTTAGTTGAGGGGGAGACATTAACATTAATTGATACGGGGACCAATACAGAGAACGCTAGGAAATCTTTAGAATACCAGCTAGGCGTTCTAGGATACAAAATAGATGATATTGAAACAGTGGTCATTACACATCATCATGCTGATCATTGTGGGCTTTTAAACATTTTTTCAGCTCATGCCAATGTTGTTGGGCATCCTTGGAATGAACCTTGGATTACACAAAATCCTCAATTTTTAAAGCGTTATCAACAATTTTTTAAGGAGGCTGCGCGACAATTCGGTGTACCAGAGGCATTTTTAAATCATGAAGGATTACTAACGAAGAAAACACTTCAATATTCTTGTAAAAGATCATTAACTCATACGGTAAGAGAAGGCGACTGTATTGATGCTTTGCCTGAATTTCAAGTGATTGAAACACCTGGGCATGCTTCTACACATATTTCTTTGTACAGGGAACGTGATGGATTACTAATTGGTGGAGATGCTTTAATTCGTCATATTTCTTCTAATCCAATATTAGAACCACCATATGAGGGAGAATCAGAAAGAGCAAGGCCTTTATTACAATATAATCAAACGTTAAGACGATTAAGCGAAATGAATCTTTCACGTATCTTATCTGGACATGGAGAAGATATTGTAAATGTGAAGGAGCTAATCGAGAGTCGATTACAAAAACAAGAAACACGAGCTTTGAAAGTATTAGAATTATTAAAAGAGAAACCGATGACAGCTTTTGAAATATGTGTGAAGCTATTTCCTGTATTATATAAAGAGCAATTGCCACTTACGCTTTCAGAAACGGTTGGACAATTAGACTTTTTAGCATATAATCAACAAGTAATGATTGATGAATCCTTGCCACAATTGATTTATTATGCAAAGTAGGTGACAGCAATGACAGGACGTTTACAAGAACAAGTAATCGTCATTACAGGTGCTTCCAGCGGGATTGGAGAGCAAATTGCAATGCAGGTGGCAGAGCAAGGAGCAATTCCCGTTTTGATGGCTCGAACAGAAGAGAAATTAAAGAAATTAATGAACAAGATAAAAACGACGTATCATACGCCGTGTTACTATTATCTATTGGATGTGAGTGATGAGAATGCGGTCGAAACTGTATTTGCACGAGTATTGCAAGATATTGGACAGATTGACATACTCGTAAACAATGCTGGGTTTGGTATTTTTAAAACTTTTGAGGATGCTTCTATGCACGAAGTGAAAGGTATGTTTCAAGTGAACGTATTCGGATTAGTCGCTTGTACTAAGGCGGTTTTACCTCATATGGTAGAGCGAAATGAAGGGCAAATCATTAATATTGCTTCATTAGCAGGGAAAATTGCAACACCAAAATCCAGTGCTTATGCTGCTACAAAGCATGCGGTATTAGGATTTACAAATAGTTTGCGCATGGAACTTTCCAATACGAATATTTCTGTAACAGCAATTAACCCAGGACCAATTGATACGAACTTTTTTGACACCGCTGATCAATCAGGTACATATGTAAAAAATATGGGGCGTTACATGTTAAAACCAACATATGTAGCTGGGCAGATTGTAAAGGCAATGCATACGAAAAAAAGAGAAGTAAATTTGCCAAAATGGATGGGAATTGGTCCAAAGCTTTTTGCATTATCCCCAGGTTTATTTGAACGAATTGCAGGTAAATCATTAAGTAAAAAATAGGAGATTTCTATATGAAATCTCCTATTTTTATTTTCCGGTAATATAGTCATAAACAATATCTTCAACTGCTTCGTATACATCAATATCAGGATCTGAACCAATCATCGTTTGGATGCTTTGAATTAACATTTCCTCATCTTCTTTTGAAATAGGATTACATTGATATTGCCCAAAACTTTTTATCATCATCTTCTCGATTAATTTTTTATTCATGTTTATCCTCACTCACATGTATCCATATATTGCTTTCATTGTACTTGAAGTATATGAAAAATACTAGCATATAATATTTTGTATAAAAATTCACATTAGATATCGTTTTATTAGTAAAATTAAGGTTTTTTAATTTTTAAAAATAATAAATATTTAATTGACTCTATAAATATACAATATTATAATCATACTTAATTTCAATAATCTATATAAGGAGGAAAATATGAAAGTTGCAATTATTGGAGCAACAGGGTACGGAGGAATCGAGTTAATACGGTTATTACAACAACATCCGTATTTTTCTATTGTATCTATACACTCCTTTTCACAAGTAGGAGAGCATATAACGAGTTCATATCCACATTTACGTCGTTTTCTCGTGTATACATTGCAAGAAATCGATGTGGAATCGATTAAGAAAGAAGCAGATCTTGTTTTTTTAGCAACACCAGCAGGCGTTTCTGTCAAGCTAACCCCTCTTTTGTTAAAAGCAGGCTTAAAAGTAATCGATTTGTCTGGTGATTTTCGAATGGTGAATCCTTCTATATATGAAATGTGGTATAAAAAGCCTGCTGCAAGTGAGGAGTTTCTTCAACAAGCAGTGTATGGATTAAGTGAGTGGAAAAGAGACGAGATTCAACAAGCGAAGTTAGTTGCAAATCCTGGTTGTTTTGCTACAGCAACTTTATTAGCTATAGCACCGCTGATGCGAAATAAAATCATTGAGGAAAATTCGATAATTATTGATGCTAAATCGGGGGTATCAGGTGCTGGAAAAACACCGACTCATGCAGCTCATTTTCCGGAACTATACGATAATCTCCATATTTATAAGGTGAATGAGCATCAGCATATTCCAGAAATTGAACAAATGTTAATTGGCTGGAATGAACAAGCGAAGCCAATTACATTTAGTACACACTTAATACCAGTATCACGAGGGATTATGGTTACTCTTTATGCAAAAATAAGGAAATATGTACAAATAGAAGAACTTCATAATTTGTATACAAATATTTATAAAAATGCTTATTTTGTCCGTATTCGCCCGTATGGAGAATTCCCAAGTATAAAAGAAGTAAGAGGATCAAATTATTGTGACATCGGCATTGGTTATGATGAAAGAACGAAAAGAATTACGGTAGTTGCTGTGATTGACAATATGATGAAGGGGGCGGCAGGGCAAGCTGTTCAAAATGCAAATTTAGTAGCGAGGCTAGATGAGAAAACAGGATTGCAATATATACCAATGTATCCATAAGGAGGGAGAGAGTTGATTCAAACAGACTGTCTTATAAAAGTTCAAAATGGTTCCATCGTCTCACCGCAAGGCTTCTCAGCAATTGGAATCAAAGCGGGGTTGAAAAAAGAGAAAAAAGACCTTGGAGTAATTGTATGTGATGTACCAGCAATTTGCGCTGCTGTTTATACAACAAATCAGATTCAAGCTGCCCCAGTACAAGTGACGAAAGAAAGTATCGGGGTGGATGGAACATTACAAGTAATTATTGTAAATAGCGGAAATGCAAATGCTTGTACGGGTATGAAAGGGCTAGAAGATGCGTATGAAATGCGCGCGCTGACAGCGAAACAATTTTCTATAAAGGAAAGTGATGTAGCTGTAGCTTCAACGGGAGTAATTGGAATACATTTACCGATGGAAGTCATTCGAACGGGTATTTCAGCACTTGTACCGATGAAAGAGAAAGAAATTGCAGAGTCTTTTTATGAAGCAATCTTAACAACAGATCTTATAGAAAAACGATCTAGTTATCAATTCATGATTGAAGGAAAAAAAGTAACAATTTCAGGAGCAGCAAAAGGATCAGGAATGATACATCCTAATATGGCAACCATGCTTAGTTTTATTACAACAGATGCAAAAATAGAACGTGAATCATTACAAGCAGCGTTATCAGAAGTAACAAATCGAACTTTTAATCAAATTACTGTTGATGGAGATACTTCGACTAATGACATGGTCATTGTTATGGCAAGTGGACTCGTAGAAATGACATCGATTCACAAAAATCATCCAGAGTGGAATAAATTTGTCATTGCATTGCAGAACGTTTGTGAGGATTTAGCAAAGCAAATTGCCAAAGACGGAGAGGGAGCTACTAAATTAGTAGAAGTAAATGTTTGCGGGGCGCGAACGGAAGAAGAAGGAAGGCAGATTGCCAAACAAATTGTAAGATCCAGTCTTGTCAAGACAGCAATGTATGGTGAAGATCCAAATTGGGGACGTATCATTAGTGCAATTGGTCAATGCGGGATAAAGATTGAACCTACTACTGTCGATATTGCAGTACAATCTATCGCTGTACTACGAGAGAGTGAGCCGCAAGAATTTTCAGAAGAAGAAATGGAACACCAATTACAAAAGGATGAAATTATCATTGATGTGCATCTGCATTTAGGAGAAGAAAAAGGGACTGCATGGGGGTGTGATTTAAGTTACGATTACGTCAAAATAAATGCTTGTTATCGTACATAAGGGGAGAAAAAAGATGAACGAGTGCATTGTAATAAAATGCGGTGGAAGTATGTTAGAACGTTTGGATAGCACCTTTTTTCATTGTATAGAGAAATTGAAAAGAAAGTATCGCATTGTTATTGTTCATGGCGGAGGACCTGATATTGATAAAATATTAAAAAAACTTCAAATTCCAATTGAAAAGAAACACGGTTTACGAGTAACTTCACAAGAAGTTATGGAAGTGGTTCAAATGGTTTTATGCGGCAGTACAAATAAAAATTTAGTACAGAATTTTCAAAGGTATGGATTACCTGCAATTGGAATTTCTGGTTGCGATGGAAAGTTGCTTCAGGCGAAGCCACTGAATAAGAAGATTGGTTATGTGGGAGAAGTGAGTAAAGTTGAGAGTTCCTTGCTAGAAGGAGTGCTTAATTTGAATTATATTCCAATTATTGCTCCAATAGGGATAGGGGAGGAGCAAGTGTACAACATAAATGCAGATATAGCAGCTGCTGGAATTGCAGCGGCACTTAGAGTAAAAGAACTTATTTTTATAACAGATGTTGATGGATTACTGTACGAAGGGAAATTAGTTAAGAAAACAGATGAGATAGAAATTCTTGACATGATAGAGAAAGAGATTATTACAGGTGGAATGATTCCAAAAGTACAGGCTGCACTTGTTGCGTTAAGAATGGGGATTCAAAGTGTAAGCATTGTCAATGGTACAAAAAATTTTATTGGATTAACCGGTGAATGGATTGGAACAACAGTAACAAGGGGGAGGTTGCAGTATGAATAGTTTGATTTTTCCGACATATACAAGGCGTGAAATAGAAATAGTAAAAGGAATTGGTACGAAAGTAATGGACAGAAGCGGAAAAGAATACTTAGATTTTACGTCTGGAATTGCCGTCTGCAATTTAGGACATTGTCACCCAAATCTTATCGAAAATGTAACGAAACAACTACACGAAATGTGGCACATATCTAATCTTTTCTCGCATTCTATTCAAGAAGATGTAGCAAGATTGTTAACGGAAGATAGAGAATTAAAATATGTATTTTTCTGTAATAGCGGTGCTGAGGCGAATGAAGCAGCATTGAAAATTGCGCGTAAATATACAGGGAAATCTCTTGTTTTAACATTTCAGCAGTCTTTTCATGGTCGAACATTTGGAACGATGAGTGCAACAGGACAAGAAAAGGTAAAAGAAGGATTTGGACCACTTCTTCCATCATTTTTACATCTTCCTTTCAATGATATAGCTGCTCTTAGAGAAGCGATGAATCAAGATGTAGCCGCAATTTTGGTTGAAATTGTTCAAGGAGAAGGTGGTGTTTTACTGGCTCATTGCGACTTCTTGCAAGAAATTGAAAAGTTATGTAAAGAATATGGAGCGCTTTGTATTATTGATGAGGTACAGACGGGAATAGGGAGAACAGGTACATTGTTCGCTTATGAACAGACAGGTCTATCTCCTGATATTGTAACAGTGGCAAAAGCATTAGGAAATGGAATTCCAGTTGGGGCCATGATAGGAAGAGAAGAGTTAGCGGTGGCTTTTACAGCAGGAACACATGGTTCAACATTTGGCGGGAATTATATTGCAATGGCTGCTGCCAAAGCAGTATTACAACTTGCAAAACAACCATCATTTTTACAAGAGGTCAAAGAAAAAGGCGCGTATTTCTTGCAAAGGTTGAAACAAGAGTTGTTACACGTTGAAGACATTTGTGCTATTCGCGGGCGAGGACTTATGGTTGGGATTTCTTGTAAAAAGAATGTCTCATCTTATATTGAACAATTAGAAAAAGAAGGACTTCTTGCACTGCAAGCTGGCTCCAATGTGTTACGGTTATTACCACCACTCATTGTTACAAAGGAAGAGTTAGAACAAGCCATATACATGATCAAAAAAGTAATCTGTACAAAAATATTACCATCTATATAAGGGGGAAATACGATGTCAATTGTACAAGTGCCGAAATTACAAACGAAACATGTATTAACTTTGGAAGAATTAACGCAAGAAGAAATCATTTCTGTAATTAAGTTTGCCATATATTTAAAAAAGAATAAACATGAACCTTTTTTAAAGGGAAAAATATTAGGGCTCATTTTTGATAAACAGTCTACACGTACACGTGTCTCCTTTGAAGCAGGAATGATGCAACTCGGTGGACATGGAATGTTTTTAAGTGGGAAAGACATGCAACTTGGACGAGGGGAAAGTATTGCTGATACGGCAAAAGTTTTATCAAAATATATTGATGGGATTATGATTCGTACCTTTTCACATGCAGATGTTGAAGAACTTGCAAAAAAGGCTAACATTCCTGTTATTAATGGATTAACAGATGACCACCATCCATGTCAAGCACTGGCCGACTTAATGACAATTTATGAAGAAGTTCGTACATTTAAAGGCATAAAACTAGCTTATATAGGTGATGGAAATAACGTATGCCATTCTTTATTAGTAGCGAGTGCAAAAGTAGGAATGGATCTGGCAGTCGCAACACCAAGAGGTTATGAGCCAAACGGGAGAATGATACAAAAAGCATTAGAAATTGCTGAAGAGACTGGAGCAAAACTTGAATTTTTCCATGCCCCACAGCTAGCAGTAGCAGAAGCTGATTTTGTTTATACTGATGTTTGGATGAGTATGGGGCAAGAAGGCGCTCAAGAAAAAAAGGTAATATTTCAGCCATTTCAAATCAATTGTGAACTTGTCCAATATGCAAAGAAGACATATCGTTTTTTACATTGTTTACCTGCACACCGCGGGGAAGAAGTGACGAGTGAAATCATCGATGGTATGCACTCGATTGTTTTTACGCAAGCGGAGAATCGTTTGCATGCTCAGAAGGCTTTACTAGTAAGTATATTCGAGAACATGAAAGAACCTTCCTAGCATGGGAGGGTTTTTGTGTCATTTTAAAAAAATATAAAGTATGTTAAAGGGGAAATAATCGAACAAATAAGGAACAAAACATGTAAGCTCGTTTTGTTCGAAAGAGTGTCACATTCATTTTCCAATGTGAATATGTGTAAGAAAAGGAGGGGATTAGATGTACGATTACTATGGGAATCCAATCGATTCATATGTATATTATTATCCCGCTTTTATAAGGCAGCTACCGTATCAGTATGAACAGCCTTCTCAGGAACTAAGGCCGTATTTAACAACTTGGCCATATTCAAATGTATATTATGGTAACTATTATGAATCATAAAGCTGCTTCTTTCTGAAGCAGCTTTATACATTTGTTTTCAAAATTAAATTTTGAATCGTTTGAAGAGAGTGAATGAGTTGGTCGCGCTCTTCTTTAGATAATGTTTGAAAATTTTCTTTTAGTTTGTTTAAAATAAATTGCTGATATTGACTTACCATTAATTTCCCTTCAGATGTAAGAGAAATTAATATGACCCGTCGATCTTTTTCGCTATAATGACGCTCTATCAATTCCTCTTGAATTAATTTATTTAATAGAGGTGTCATATTGGGCCTTGAAATCGCTAAACGCTTTCCAATTTCTGATACTGTTAATGTACCGTGTTCATGTAATAGCAATAACACCTGTGTATGAGATGCTGGCATGTGCCTTTGAGAAGGAAATTCTCCAGGAAGCATAAATTTGCGATAAAAAAGAGGCACTAACGAAAGAAGATGATCAACAATACGTTCCCACTCGCGTGATTCCATATAAAGGCCTCCTTCCATGATTATTGTAACAAAAAAGGTATCGTATAAAAATAGGATTGTTTGGAGCTACCTTAATATTTATAGGACAATACTTGCTTTGTAAATATATTTGCGATAACTTCATAGCCTTTGTCATTTGGATGTACTTGATCATAGAGCAATTCTTTTTTATCATTTGATATTAACTTTCGAATCGGTACAACAATGGACGGTGGATTCGATTTTGAAATGGAGTAAACAGAATCATTCCAACCATCTAAAAACATATCTGCATACGAGGCGATAGAATCGTCAAGTTGCAAAGGGTTGTAGAGTTCAGAGAGAATGAGTAAAGCATTTGGATTCAGCGATCGAACTGTCTTCACAATTGTTTTTACATCCGCTTCAAACCGTGCTTTTTCTCTGTTTAACATTTTTATACCATCTATAACACCTACATCGCGCTTGAGACGAAATAAATTATTTCCTCCAATATTAATCGTAATTATATGTGCTTCTTTCATTTTTTGCTGTACATTTTCTGACTGCATCTTTTTGATGAGACGATCTGTTGTAAGACCGTTTACACCAAGGTTTTCTACATGGATCGGCTTATGGATTTGTTCTTCAATTTGTTTGGAAGCCAATTCTGCAAATCCTCCTTGAGTAGAACCATATCCTTTGGCAAGCGAATCGCCTAGTACAAGATGATAAAATGAATCATTTGTTTGTTTATCAATCCAATGAGGGGGAGATGTTTCTGTTGTTTTTCCTCTATTTTCCTTTTGAATTGTCTCATCGTTCTTTTCAAAGTATGAATAAGAAATGATTAGAAGGAGGAGACAAACAATAATGAAGATGACTTTTTTCATAAATTTATCCTCCTTGTAATTGGTAATTGTATCATATTGAACAGTATAAGCAATGGAAGGATATATTATATTTTTATGAAAAGTTTACAATAACTTTCCAGAAAATTTGTAGAAGTATGTCAAAAATTATTGACGATATGAAAGTATGTTCGATATGATAATGTCAGATAAGTGACGACATATCGCTCTATTAAGAAGAAAAAAGAGAGAAAGGTATTACAAGCTTATTGTATTTGGGACAATTTTATAAGGGGGATTTTTTGTGAAAAAATCAAAGAAGGTGTTAGCTGGAGCAACGCTTGCATTAGGTGTTATAGCCCCGCAAGTAGTACCAACCACTGCTCATGCGGAAGGACAGACAGAGGAGAGCACAGTTCATTTACGAATTTTAGAAACATCTGATATTCATGTGAACTTAATGAATTATGATTATTATCAAACGAAAACAGATAATAAAGTAGGGCTTGTTCAAACGGCAACACTTGTCAATCAAGCGCGTGAAGAAGTAAAAAACTCTGTTTTATTTGATGACGGAGATGCGATACAAGGAACACCGCTTGGGGACTATGTAGCGCAAAAAGGGTTGGATGGGAATTATATACATCCATTATATCGTGTAATGAATTTAATGAAGTATGACGTCATTTCTTTAGGAAATCATGAGTTTAACTATGGCTTAGATTATTTAAAGAAAGCAATTAGTAAGACTGAATTTCCAGTTGTGAATTCAAATGTGTATAAAGATGACCATGATGATAATGAAGAAAATGATGAAAATTACTTTAAGCCATATCATATTTTTGAAAAAGAAGTAGAAGATGAATCCGGTCAAAAGCATAAGGTGAAGATTGGGGTAATGGGATTTGTACCACCACAAATTATGAACTGGGATAAGGCGAATTTAGAAGGAAAAGTAAAAGCGAAAGATATCGTCCAAACAGCTAAGAAAATGGTTCCAAAAATGAAAGCAGAAGGTGCAGATATTATCGTTGCGCTAGCGCACTCTGGTGTGGATAAAAGCGGTTACAATACAGGGATGGAAAACGCTTCATTTTATTTAACAGAAGTTCCTGGTGTTGATGCAGTGTTGATGGGACACTCACATACAGTAGTCACAGATACATTTAACGGTGTACCTGTTGTAATGCCAGGTGTGTTCGGTAGCAACTTAGGCGTTATTGATATGCAGCTGAAAAAAGTAGATGGTAAGTGGCAAGTTCAAAAGGATAAATCTGTTCCAACAGTTCGCGCTATTGCAGATAGTAAAGGAAACGCATTAGTTAAATCTGACCAAAGGTTAGTTGACGAGATTAAGGAGGAACACGAAGCGACGATTCAATATGTTAATACACCTGTTGGGAAAACAACAGCGCCAATTAATAGTTATTTTTCACTTGTGCAAGACGATCCATCGGTCCAACTTGTGACACAGGCGCAGAAATGGTATGTAGAAAAGTTGTTTGCTGAAAATGGACAATATAGCAAGTATAAAGGCATTCCTATATTATCGGCAGGTGCACCATTTAAGGCAGGGGGAAGAAATGGTGCGACATATTATACAGATATTCCAGCGGGTACTCTAGCTATTAAAAACGTAGCCGATTTATATGTATATCCGAATACGTTATATGCTGTGAAAGTAAATGGTGCACAAGTAAAAGAATGGCTTGAAATGTCGGCAGGGCAGTTTAATCAAATTGACCCAGCTAAATCTGAAGAACAATCACTTGTTAATGTAAGCTATCCTACATATAATTTTGATATTTTAGATGGCCTGAAATATGAAATTGATGTTACACAACCAGCGAAGTACGATAAAGACGGAAAAGTGGTACATCCAACTGCAAATCGCATTATCAATATGACATATGACGGAAAACCGGTAACAGAAGAACAAGAATTTATTGTTGCTACAAATAACTATCGTGGTAGCAGTCAAACATTCCCTGGTGTAAATAAAGGGGAAGTGGTGTATCAATCACAAGATGAAACGCGTCAAATTATTGTGAAATATATGCAAGAGACGCCAGTTATTAATCCAGCGGCAGATCAAAACTGGTCATTTAAGCCAATCAATGCTGAAAAGTTAAATATTACATTTGATTCTTCGCCAAATGCACAAAAGTATATTACGAAAGATGGAAACATTTCTTATGTTGGTCCATCGGAAAATGAATTTGCAAAATATGCAATTGACTTAACGAACAAGAAGGAAGAAGAGAAGCCGGTACCACCAGTAGCGGATGAAGGAAATAAAGAAGAGAAGCCGGTACCACCAGTAGCAGATAAAGGAAATAATGGAGATCAGGCAACAGCAGACGCTATCAATAAAAATGAAGATGTAACAACTACAAATGTAAGCGAAGATAAAGAAACAAATAAAATAGAACGAGATCTTCCAAAAACGGGAGCAAATGTTTTTTCAACAATTGGGGCAGGACTTGCTTTTATTGGAGCAGGTATGTTCATGTTATTTAGAAGAAAGAAAGCAAATAGATAAGTAAAAGAGGGTTACCGACGTGGTAATCCTCTTTTTACTTAAGAAATTGTCACAGATTTTTCTTTCTTCCAAGAAAGACCCAATCCTGTAAAGCCAACGATAATCGTGATAATTGGACATGCTAGGCAGAAGATGGAGTATGGAACGTAATCTATTGTGGGAACGCTGAGCACATTTGCCAAGAATACACCACTTACGCTCCAAGGTACAAGCGGATTAATAACTGTACCAGCATCTTCTAACACCCTTGATAAATTGCGACGCTTTAAGCCTACTTCATCATATTTATTAGCAAATGCTTGGCCTGTTAAAACGATGGATAAATATTGTTCACCGAGTAAGAAATTGACGCCGATTGCTGTTGAAGCAGTAGAAATAATTAAACGTGTACTCGTTTTGACGAAATGAGAAATCATGTTCATTAATTGTGTAATAATGCCCATACCTTGTAGTAAGCCGCCCATAGAAAGAGCTAGAAAAATAAGGGCAATGGACATCATCATACTTTGTAAACCACCGCGGGATAATAAGCTGTCAATGTCTTTTATTCCCGTCTTAGAAACATAACCTTCTTGCATAATTTTCATTAAATCAGCAAGTGAGGTACTTGGTTTGAAAAGAAAGAGAATGATAATACCTGCGACAATACCAGCAAGTAATGTTGGAACGGCCGGTACCCTTTTAAAAGCAAATATGAAGAGCAACAAAATAGGAATAAGTGTCACAATTGAAATGGTTGTATTTTTCTCTAGAACATTTATAAAGTTAGAAAAATCAACATCTCCTGCAGAGCCTTTTCCTAAAATAAAGAAGGCGATAAAGGCAATGATAAAAGCAGGAATTGTCGTCCAAAGCATGTTGCGAATATGCTCGAATAAGTCTACCCCAGTTACAGCTGGAGCTAAATTTGTTGTGTCTGATAAAGGTGACATTTTATCACCGAAGAAAGCTCCAGAAATAATTGCTCCTGCGATCAGTGCTGCGTCATAGCCAAGAGCAGTACCCATTCCCATAAATGCAAGTCCGACTGTTGCGGCTGTTGTAAAAGCACTACCAATACTTGTTCCAACAATTGCACAAACGACAAATACCGTTGGGATGAAGACCTTAGGTGATACGAGTCCAAATCCGTATACCATTAATGTTGGAATTGTTCCAGCTGCAATCCAAACGCTAATTAAAACACCAACGAGTAAGAAAATAAAAATAGATGGAATGCCCGCTGAAATACTACTTATCATACCTTTTTCCATAGTAGACCACGAAATCTTTTTCATAAATCCGAACGCTAATAACACAATAATGCCAAATAAAATAGGAATATGTGGTGATGTCTCTAGTTTAATAACGCTAAAACCGATACAGAAAAAGATTAGAACTGTTAAAAGAACTGATTCAATTTTTGAAACCATTGTTTGCCCCTCCTAATAAATGAAAAACATTCTTTTTTAATTAAAATTCGCCAATATTATATATTTCCTTCTAAAATGTTAGAATTTTTTGACAAATACCGAGTGAGTGTTTGATAGCATAAAAAAAACGCCCCTGCAAAATATGCAGGGACGAAAAAAACTCGCGGTACCACCCTAGCTTGTGAAAAAAAGATAACACAAAATAAGGGAGAAAAACGCACCATCAAAAATAAAAAACGCCCCTGCAAAATATGCAGGGACGAAAAACTCGCGGTACCACCCTAAATTGTGAAATGATTTATTTCACCACTCTGTAGAAGTAACGGTCTATTTACCGTCTTTTACTACTCCAAATGTTTCGTAAAAGAAGCTCCAGGGGGTAATTCATAATTCGCTCTGTACTAGTTTGCACCGACCACTAGCTCTCTGTAATCAAGAAACGAAATACTACTAAGTCCTATCAACGCCGAATTCATATGATGTTAGTTAAATTTTTAACACATATAGATCTTGTATGTCAATAAAAATAGGGATTATTTTTTATAGAAAATAAAGGAGAAAGTTTTATTATGATGAATTTGTTCGTTATAATGAATTTCGAGAGGAGGAGAGAAATGAAGAAAAAACTATTTCTTTTTACAGCCTTATTTATTTTAGTTGGAAGTGCAGGAATTTACACAGCTTTTGCTGCGACGCCAGATCAAACGAAACAAAAGAGCATAGAAACGAAAGGAAATCAGAAGGAAAATAGAGGGAAAATTGCTGAGAAATTAGGGGTATCAGTTGAAGGGAAGAGTGAGCAGGAAATTCAAGAAGAATTAAGTAAAGCAAGATATGAAAAGAGACATGAGTTATTAATCGAGCATGCAAAACAGCTTGGAATTGATACGGAAGGAAAGAAAGATGAGGAAATTATTCTGGAAATCGGTAAGATTCAGCATGGAAGATGAAACGACTTATCATAGGATAAGTCGTTCTTTTTTAAGAATGAATCATTGAAAAGGAATTGACAGAGATTTCTCTTTAATGTTAACTTTATTTGTAAATAAGTTAACATTAGGGGTGACAATTATGACAGTAAGTAGTCGTACACGAGAAAAAATACCGTATACATATGAAGAATTAGCGGAAAAGAATAAAGCGTATGTATGGCACCCATTTACACAAATGAAGGATTATATAGCAGAAGATCCAGTTATTATTGAAAGAGGTGAAGGGCGTAAATTGTATGATGTGCATGGTAACGCTTACTGGGATGGAGTTTCTTCCATTTGGCTTAATGTACATGGACATCACGTTCCAGAATTGGATGAAGCAATTCGTGAGCAATTAAATAAGATCGCTCATTCTACTATGTTAGGGCTTGCAAATGTACCGTCTATTTTACTTGCAGAAAAGGTTATTGAAGTTGTTCCAAAAGGGTTAAAAAAGGTATTTTATTCAGATTCAGGTTCGACAGCTGTTGAGATTGCAATTAAAATGGCGTTTCAATATTGGCAACATAAAGGGAAACCTAAAAAACAAAAGTTTATTACATTAAAAGAAGCATATCATGGTGATACGATTGGTGCTGTTTCTGTAGGAGCAATCGACTTGTTTCACCAAGTGTATCGCTCTCTTTTATTTCATGCAATCAAAATGCCTTATCCGTCTACATATCGTTCTCCTTATGGTAATAACGAGGAGGAAATCGTTCAAAAGCATTTGGAAGAAATGGAGGAATTATTGAAACAGAAACATGAAGAAATTGCAGCACTGATTGTAGAGCCTTTAATACAAGGGGCTGGCGGTATGATTACAATGCCAAAAGGGTATTTGAAAGGGCTTCGTGATTTATGTACAAAGTATCATATTTTATTTATTACAGATGAAGTAGCAACAGGATTTGGCCGTACAGGAAAAATGTTCGCCTGCGAGCATGAGGGAGTGACGCCGGATATATTAACAGCTGGAAAAGGATTAACTGGTGGATATTTACCGGTAGCGATTACCGTAACAACAGATGAGGTTTACAATGCTTTTTTAGGTGACTACGCAGAACAGAAAACCTTTTTTCATGGCCATAGTTATACAGGAAATCCACTAGGTTGTGCAGTAGCGATTGCAAATCTAGAACTTTATGAAAAAACAAATGTAGTACAAAACGTTGTAAAAAAGGCAGATTATGTAGCAAATAAATTGGCAGCGCTTTATGAGTATAAACATGTTGGTGATATTCGCCAACGTGGCTTGATGATTGGGATAGAACTTGTTGCAAATAGGGAAACAAAAGAGCCGTTTGAATGGACAGAGCGGGTAGGAGTAGAAGTATGTAAACGATCAAGAGAGCTTGGGATGATATTGCGCCCTCTTGGTAACACAATTGTATTCATGCCTCCGTTAGCATCTCAAATAGATGAACTAGATGAAATGTTACGCATTTTATATCAAGCAATTGCAGATATTACGGAGGGGAAATCATGAGTGGCTTTTTTATTACAGCAACGGATACCGAAGTAGGAAAAACAGTTGTTACAGGTGCAATAGCGGGGGTACTTAGAAATCTTGGACATCATATAGGAGTATATAAACCATTGCAAAGTGGTCATAGCGCTTCTCACCCAGAAGGTGATGCAGCTAGATTAAAGATGGCATCAGGAGTAGAAACAGCAGTGGATAAAATTTGTCCGTATTCGGTTGAAGAACCGCTTGCTCCAAGATTGGCAATGCAGCGTGCAGGAAGAACGGTAACATTGGCGGATATTACTTCTTATTATAATGAGCTAATGGCAGAGTTTGATAGTTTATTAGTAGAAGGGGCAGGGGGACTTGCTGTTCCTTATACAGAAGATGCACTCGTTGTTGATTTTGCTAAGCAATTAAAATTACCGCTTATCATTGTTGCGCGTCCCACATTAGGTACTGTCAATCATACTGTTTTAACAATCTCATATGCGAAAGCAAAAGGTTTGCAAGTTGCAGGTGTTATTTTATCGGGCTGTAAAGAAGATGAGAAAGAACGTGTACAAGAAAATAAAAAAATGATTGAAGAGTTAAGTGATGTGCCAGTTTTCGGTTTATTTCCAAAGCTTCGGGAAGAATATACGCGCGATGAACTAATAAAAGCAGCAGAAGAGAGTATTCAGATTTCATATTTAGAGGAGTATATGAAAAATGGAACAAGCATGGAATTTACACTTTCACGCTAGTTTAAATCGTCTAAAAGAAAAGTCACAATACCGTGAAGTAGTGGTAACGAATCAAGCTGAAGAACCGTGGCTGATTCGGAACGGAGCGCGTATGCTGAATTTGGCATCGAATAATTATCTCGGTTTAGCGGGGGATAGTCGGTTAAAAGAAGCGGCTATTGAAGCGATAAGGACATATGGAGTAGGAGCGACGGCATCACGGCTTGTGGTAGGAAACTATTCCCTTTATGAAGAGGTAGAAAAGAGTATTTGCGATTGGAAGCATACAGAGAAAGCGATGATTGTGAACAGTGGATATACAGCGAATGTTGGAGCCATTTCTTCTCTAATGGGACGCCATGATGTCATTTTCAGTGATAAATTAAATCATGCTAGTATTGTTGACGGAGTGAAACTGAGCGGTGCAAAGCAGAAACGATATCGTCATAATGATTTACATCACTTGGAGCAGCTACTACAAACAACACCTTCTGAAAAGAGAAAGTTAATTGTAACAGATACGGTGTTTAGTATGGAGGGAGATGTTGCTCATTTAAAAGAATTGATTGCATTGAAAGAGAAATATGGAGCACTTCTTATGATTGATGAAGCACATGCCAGTGGCATATACGGGGAACGCGGTGCTGGAATTGCGCATGTGGAGCCAGAGCTTTCTAAAAAAATTGATATTCATATGGGTACATTTAGTAAAGCGTTAGGTTGTTATGGGGCTTATTTAGCAGGAAATGAAGTTTGCATTGATTATATGAGAAACAAGATGAGAAGTTTTATTTTTACAACGGCATTGCCACCAGGGGTACTTGCCGCTATACAGTGTGCAATTGCTATTGTGAAAGAAGACGAGGCAAGACGAAAAAGACTTTTAGAAAACGGTGCGTATTTTCGTAATGTGTTAAAAGAAGCTGGATATAACATTGGCAATAGTTCAACACATATTGTTCCGGTTATTGTAACGTCGAATGAAGCGGCGATACGCTTTAGTAGAAAAGTGCAAGAAGCTGGAATTGTAGCGATTGCAATTCGGCCACCAACTGTTCCGCATAATAGCTCGCGCATTCGATTTACAGTGACATCTGAGCATACAAAGTCTGATTTAGAGTGGGCGATTCGGCAAATTGTGAACATTGGAAAAGAAGAGGGGTTTGTGGAATGAAACAACTTAAGCTAATCTTTATCCCTGGATGGGGAATGGAAAAACAAGTATGGAGCCCAATCCTTTCACTTTTGCAGGAAAGTTTTGCCGAGTATATTGAGTGGCATGATGTAAAAGAAATCAATGAATTTGCAAAGCGGGTAGAAAAAGCTGCTGAAGGATACGATGTCATTTTAATCGGGTGGTCGCTTGGCGCGTTAGTTGCCCTTGAAGTATGTAACAATGTGAAAACAAAGGGAATGATTTTAATAAGTAGTACAGCAAAGTTTACAGTAGATGAAAGGTATAAACATGGCTGGAAACCTTCTTTTGTTGAGAGAATGAAAAGGAATATAAAAAAACGAAAGAATGAGACATTGAGCCGTTTTTATATAAGTATGTTTGCCGAAGAAGAGAGTGCTGTAAAAGAATCATTTGAAAATATGATAAAAGAATTTCAAGGTGATTCGACAGAGTCTTTACAAACAGGGCTCGATTATTTAATGAGAGCGGACATGAGGGAACGCTTAAAAGATGTAAATGTACCAATGTTACTTTTACATGGAGAACAAGATTCCATTTGTCCTTTGCCTGCTGCTCATTACATAAAAGAAAAGACAAATGCAACACTTAAAGTGATTCATCAAGCGGGGCATGCCATTTGCATAACGAATTTTGAATATTGCGCAAATGAAATTAATAAATTCATAGAGGGGATACAAAATGATCAATAAAACATTGTTGCAAAAACGATTTAATAGAGCGGCTGTATCCTATGATCAATATGCCAATGTACAAAAGAAAATGGCTCGTCATTTACTTTCGCAGTTGGAAAAACGATATAGCAAAGCAGCGGCGATTCGAATTTTAGAACTTGGCTGCGGAACGGGATATATCACGGAGAAGCTTGTGCATTTATTTCCGAATGCACAGATTACAGCTATTGACTTCGCGGAGAGTATGATTGCTGTTGCGAAACAAAGACGCCATGTTGATGAAGTTACCTTTCGATGTGAAGATATTGAAAAGCTTATATTAGACGACTTCTATGATGTCATCATCTCCAATGCAACATTTCAATGGTTAAATGATTTGGAGGTGTCCCTTGTAAAGTTATATAAGCATTTAGCTGGAGAAGGCATCTTGTTATTTTCAACATTTGGAAATCGAACGTTCCAAGAACTCCATCGTGCTTTTGAACGAGCGAAAGAAGAAAAAAATATAAAAAGTCATGTATCAATTGGACAGCGCCTTTTTACAAAAGCGCAGTTGCAAAATATATGTTCCATAAAAAAAGGGAATGTTCATGTATCTGAAACATGTTACATAGAGAAATTTACTCATATTAGAGACTTTTTTAAGTCGATTCGCAAAGTTGGTGCAACAAATAGTAATGAAGATACGTATTGTCAAAGTCCTTCTCTCTTTCGAGCGATGCTTCGCATATATGAGAGAGACTTTACGAAAGAAGGGGAGATTATAGCAACGTACCATGCTTTATTTGCGCACATAGAAAAAGAGGGGAAGAGGAGAAATGAAACAAATACAAACAAAAGTAGATTGGAAGAAAATTGCGTTTGAAGGGATAGAAGGAAAAAGGATAACGAAAGAGGATGCGTTAGCGATTTTAGAAGCAGATGATACAGAAGTATTAGAGATTATGAATGCTGCATATATGATTCGTCATCATTATTTTGGTAAAAAAGTGAAATTAAATATGATTATTAATACGAAATCGGGATTATGTCCAGAAGATTGTGGTTACTGTTCTCAATCAATCGTTTCTGAAGCATCGATTGATAAGTATGCTTGGTTGACACAAGAAAAAATTGTTGAAGGAGCACACGAAGCAGTTCGCCGAAAAGCTGGGACATATTGTATTGTTGCATCTGGTCGCCGTCCAACAGACAAAGAGGTAAATCATGTCATTGGTGCGGTGAAAGAAATTAAAGAAACAACGGATTTAAAGATATGTTGTTGCTTAGGCTTTTTAAATGAGGATCAAGCAAAACGATTAGCCGAGGCCGGGGTTCACCGTTATAATCATAACTTGAATACACATGCGAATCATTATGATAATATTTGCTCTACACATACGTATGATGACCGAGTAGATACGGTAGAAAAAGCGAAGCAAGCGGGCATTTCTCCTTGTTCTGGTGCAATCTTTGGAATGGGAGAAACGAAAGAGGAGCGCGTGGAAATTGCTTTTGAGTTACAACGGCTAGATGCAGACTCTATTCCATGTAATTTTCTCGTCTCTGTAAAAGGCACTCCGTTTGAAGAGCGAAAAGAATTAACGCCAGTGGAATGTTTAAAAATATTAGCGATGATGCGTTTTGTAAATCCTTCCAAAGAAATTCGAATTTCTGGAGGCCGTGAACTAAATCTAAGATCTGTACAGCCGTTAGGATTATTTGCAGCCAATTCGATTTTCGTTGGAGATTATTTAACAACAGTAGGTCAAGAGCCAACAGCAGACTGGGAGATGATTCAGGACCTAGGATTTGAAATTGAGGAATGTACGTTATAAGTAAGAAAAACCAAGCTTTTAGAGCAAGCTTGGTTTTTGTAATTAAAATGTAATAAAGTGGAAATAGGGTTGTCTGGAAGCCATTTGCTCCTGGAAATACAAAAGTTTGGCCGAATTTTCCAATCTAAAATGGTGCATAGTAAAAATGGAATTTACATTGGGTTGGAGGATTTTACATGCACAAGTATATATTGGCTATTATGACGACACTTATTTTAGTAAAAGCGATTAGTTCAGATCCTGTAAAAGCAGTGCAAACTCCTGAACAGAAGGAAATGCAACAAAGAATTGAACAACATTTTCGAACAAAGGCAGAACATTATGGGATTAAAACTGAGGGAAAAGATTTAAAAGAGGTAAGAAAAGAATTACATATTGTAGAGGAAGAAAAAAAGAGAGAAAATGTTTGGAAAACAGCACAAAATTTACGAATTAAGACAGAAGGGAAAACAATGGAAGAGTTAATTCGAGATATACGAAAGAAAGTAAGAAAATAAGGAATTCGACTTCATTTTGAGAAACATAAAAAAGAGGCAAACGCCTCTTTTTTATGCCCATTGTTTTGATAAATGAGCCATTTCAATTGCGGAAACTGCAGATTCATAGCCTTTATTTCCAGCTTTTGTCCCTGCGCGTTCAATTGCTTGTTCAATTGTTTCAGTAGTTAATACACCAAAAATAACGGGAATTTCTGTTTGTAGTGACAAAGATGCAACGCCTTTAGCAACTTCATTACAAACGTAGTCATAGTGTGATGTAGCCCCGCGAATAACAGTGCCGAGTGTAATCACTGCATCATACTTACCGCTATTTGCCATCTTTTTAGCGATGAGTGGAATTTCAAATGCACCTGGAACCCATGCGACATCAATATGAGTTTCTTCTACACCATGTCGTTTTAAGCCGTCTAATGCGCCCCCTAAAAGTTTGCTTGTAATAAATTCATTAAAACGTCCTACTACTACTCCAATTTTTAATCCTGTACCTACTAAATGACCTTCGAATACCATCATGATCTCTCCTTTAAATAGATTATAAGTTTAATAAATGACCTAATTTTGTTACTTTTGTCTGTAAATATGTTTTATTTTCTTGTTTTGTTGGCATTTGCAATGGTACGCGCTCAACAATTTCTAGTTCGTACCCTTGTAAGCCAGCAATTTTTCTTGGATTATTTGTTAATAAGCGCAGCTTTTGTAATCCTAAGTCTTTTAATATTTGTGCACCAATACCATAATCGCGAAGGTCTGCTGGAAATCCTAACTTTTCATTTGCTTCTACTGTATCTAGCCCTTCTTCTTGTAATTTATAAGCGCGCAATTTATTGAGAAGTCCAATGCCGCGCCCTTCTTGTCTCATATAAAGAAGCACGCCTCTACCTTCACGCTCAATTTGCGTAAGGGCAGCATGGAGTTGTGGTCCACAATCACAGCGGCAAGAGCCGAAAACGTCCCCAGTTAAGCATTCAGAATGAACGCGGACAAGAACAGGCTCATCTGTTGAAACATCACCTTTTATAAGAGCGATATGTTCTTTTTGATCTAGAGAATTCGTGTAACCAATTGCATGGAATGTACCAAATTCAGTTGGTAATGTAATTTCAACTTCTTTTGTCACAAATGTTTCGTGATGGCGACGATATGCAATTAAATCTTCGATTGTAATCATCTTGATATCAAATTGCTTAGCAACTTGTATTAAATCAGGGACGCGAGCCATCGTGCCATCTTCCTTTATAATTTCACAAATAACTCCTACTGGTTCTGTACCGCATAGTTTTGCAAGATCCACTGCTGCTTCCGTATGACCAGCGCGACGAAGTACGCCTCCATCTTTTGCAATTAGCGGAAAGATATGCCCAGGGCGATTAAAATCGCTACCCTTAGAAGATGGATTTAATAATTCACGCACAGTTGTAGCACGTTCATGGGCACTAATTCCTGTTGTTGTAGAAATATGGTCAATACTAACTGTAAATGCAGTATGATGAGAATCAGTATTTTGAGATACCATAGGTTCTAGTTGCAGACGTTTCGCATAGTGTTCTGGAAGTGGTACGCATACAAGACCGCGGCCATGTGTAATCATAAAATTGATTGTTTCCGGTGTAATATACTCGGCTAAGGCGAGAAAATCACCTTCGTTTTCACGGTTTTTGTCATCACATACAATAATGACTTTTCCTTGTTTTAAATCTTCTAGTGCTTCTTCAATACGATGAAACATCGTGCTTCCCCCTTATAGAAATCCGTTTTCGTGTAAAAAGCTTTCTGTAACTGAATTGCTCCGCTTTGTTGGTTGTGACATAAACTGTTCGATATATTTTCCAATCATGTCACACTCAATATTGACGATATCCCCAGCTTCTTTTGTGCCAATAATAGATTCGCTTACTGTATGGGGAATAAGCGAAATTGTAATGGAATTGTCATCCACATCAAAGATTGTTAAACTCGTACCGTCAATTGCAATGGAACCTTTTTGTAAACAATAACGAAGTAAATGGTTGGGCATTTTGATTTTGTAATATATGGCATTATAATGTTGCTTTTTACTTACAATGGTGCCAGTTCCATCAATATGACCTGTAACAAAATGTCCACCGAAACGTCCGTTAGCTGCCATAGCACGTTCTAAATTCACTTGAGAATGTTGCTTTAGCATGCGAAGTGATGTTGATTTCATTGTTTCAGGCATCACATCAACCGTGAAATGAGATTCGGTAAATGATGTAGCAGTTAAGCAGATACCGTTAACGGCAATGCTATCTCCTATTTTGATATCCGATAAAATGAAACGTGCTTGAATTGTTAGTTTCATTGCGTCCCCGCTTTGTTTCATAGTGGAAACGGTTCCTAATTCTTCTACGATTCCTGTGAACATGAAGGCACCTCATTTCGCTTTCTAGCAATAACTTTTATATCATTACCAATCTGTGTTATCTCTTGAAATTGCAGAGAAAGTGCGTCTTGTAGCTGTATAAAACCAGTACCGCCAAACCAAGTAGGAGCATCTTTTCCACCAATTAATTTTGGGCTTATATAGGTTACAATTTCATTGAAACCATTTGCCTCTAAAAAACTTGCATGGATAGACTGTCCTCCCTCTACAAAGAGTGAAAGAATTTGCTTTTCACCAAGCAAAGAGAGAAGATCTTGAATTTCAATGCGACCTCTGTTCATTTGGAATACAGATACATGTTCAGACTCATATTGCAATATTTGGTCTTTTTGAACGTTCTTTCCAACGATAATCCATGTTGGAGCTACTCGATCTGTTACCACATGAGAGAGGAGCGGTGTTCGTAAATGTGTATCTAAAATAATCCGAATTGGATTTTTACCCCCATTTGGAAGGCGGGTAGTTAACGATGGATTATCAGCAATGATTGTATTGACTCCGACAAGAATCGCGTCGTGTGTGTGTCGATAGTGATGAACATCATCGCGGGCTGCGTCTCCTGTAATCCATTTGCTTTCCCCGGTAGTAGTTGCAATTTTTCCATCTAAGCTCATTGCTGTTTTTAATGTGACAAAAGGACGCTTTGTTTTCATATAGTGAAAAAAGTATCGATTTAAGGAACGCGCCTCTTCCTCTAAAATACCAGTTGTCACATAAATACCAGCTTCTTCTAATTTCTTTTTGCCATTGCCAGCAACAAGAGGATTAGAATCAAGCGTAGCGATTACAACGCGTTTGACTTTCTTTTGAATAAGCAAGTTACAGCATGGCGGAGTTTTTCCAAAGTGGCTGCATGGTTCAAGTGTGACATATACAGTTGCCCCTTTTGCATGAGCACCGGCCATGCGCAGTGCATGAACTTCTGCATGTTCTTCACCTGCGCGAAGATGAGCCCCCATTCCGACGATTTTCCCATTTTTCACAACAACAGCACCGACCATTGGATTTGGGCTCGTTTGCCCCGCTGTACTTTGCGCCAGCTGTAAAGCAATTTTCATATATTCTTGGTCTGTCATTTCTTTCACCTCTCCTAAGAAAAATCAAAAAACCCCAAGGATATCATCCTTGGGGTTTGGGAGACGTGATTTCTAGAAATATAGTACGAATACGAAAGTACAAGAAAGAAACCTAGCTATGTTTTATATTTTTGCATAGAAAAGAAGCCTAGCAAAAATATATTTTTTTACATGCTAGTGTACATATTTTATTTCAGCATAGAAAAATAGGTATATGAAATAAAGCATATACGATTATGAAACATGTGCATGCTAAAATAAAAGTGTATTCGCTATATAAGCACTAGAAAACATATCCTTCTCCCATCCAGACTATACTGTCGGCTCTAGAGTTTCACTAGATCCACCGTTTTCAATTTTGAAAACGGGTCACGGACTTAGAAGCGTGCACTTCATCACCGCCGGTTGGGAATTTCACCCGACCCCGAAGGATGCTGTTTGCTCACATTATAGCACAAAAAATAAAAAAGGATAGAAAAAATACTCGAATATGGAGAATTGCGTGACAATAAAAAAGGGAAAACTGTTGGGGGAGAAGGGAATTGGGTAAATCATAATTGTTTGCTAAAGTGAGAAAAAGCATGCACCTCGATTGGTGCATGCTTTTTCAAAATTATTTTGTTTCTGGAGCACGAACAACGGATTCAAATTTGCCCTTATGTGCTGCATCGCAATAAGGCATATTTTTTGATAAACCGCAGCGACATAAAGAAAATGCAGGTTTCGCTGGGAAAGCATTCCCTTGCGAATCGACTAATTCCACATCCCCTGTAATGCGAAATGAGCCGTTGTCATTTACTTTAATTTGTACTTTTGCCAACCAAATTCCCTCCTTCCAAACGCTTAAGTTCATCATATAATTGCAAGAGGAACTTGACAATACAAAACTTACTTTGTCTGAAGGGGACGAGAGTGTTATAATATCGTTTATAACTGACTATAGTAAGGTGACTAAGTATGAATAAACAATTACGTACACTACAAAATGTTGCAAATGAGCGCACATGGGCGTCTTTTTTAAATGATAATCATCCATATAGTTTACTTCATTGGTCAATTGCAGGTGTGGGGCAAGAGGCGAAAGATGTATGGTTATTACAAGATGAGGTAACGTTTCAAACAACTGAATTTGCAACACTTGATGAGGCAATGAAGTGGATTTCTGAAAATATGGAACAGATTACAGATGTTTTAGCACAGTAATAGAAAAACAGGCTTAAGCGAGCCTGTTTTTTGTTTCTTTTACATAAGTTTCTAAAAATTGATCGATGGCATATTCATATTCTTGTTTATTTTCATTATAAGAGCAAGCATGTGCACCATGCTCTGCAATATAGAGCTGTTTATTATCATTCTTGGCGTCGTATAGCGCTTTTGTCATGTCGCATAAAATATAGTCGTCCTCTTTACTATGAATAAAGAGGACGGGATTATTTATATTTTTTATGCAATCAATTGGTGAAACTTCACGAATCGTATAGCCATCACGAACTTTTAAAAATGCATTTGCTAAAGGTAACAACGGCCATTTTGGTAAATGGAATTCAACTTTCAATCGATGCTGAAGTTGCTCGTGAAAATCAGAAAATGGACAATCTGCGATATAAAAATCAGCACCATCTTCGATCATTCCTGCATATTGTAGAAGGGTAGCAGCGCCCATTGATTCCCCATGAATACCGAGTAGAATATCTGTACCAAAGCGGGTTTTCAGCCAATCCACTACAGCTTTTAAATCATACTTTTCGTAATACCCATAACTTGTTGTCTTACCACCGGATTGACCGTGTCGGCGGTGATCGTAAATGAATACGTTATATCCTCTTTTTAAAAATAAATTTGCATATTTGATAGAATTTATTTTATTCACTGTTACACCGTGACAAAAAATCATAAATTGATTGGAATGACCGGCAGGAATATAATATCCATGAATGTCGTATCCAAATTGTGAAGGAATCCAAATTTCTTCTTTCGGTAAGGCTTGAAAATCACTTAAGTGAAAGTGTTTTTTTGTTTCGCGTTCTAAAATTTCTTCGTCTGTTTTTTTCTTTAAATACATGATTTTATTCGTAAAAAAAATACCCATACCAATTAATGCACCTAGTATCGTTAGTACTGTTGTAAAAATACGTTTCATACCTTACCTCATCCTCCAAAGAACTTTTACATATGATACACTTATATTGTATCATAGTAGTTTAAAAAGGTGGGAGCAGGGAATGGTTCAAATACAAAAAATTACAGATGAGATGAGAGGTACGATTCGCAATATTATGTGTGAAAATTGGGGCAGCACAATGATGGTTTCCAAAGAAAGAGCCCATCAATTAGATGAATTACCAGGATTCGTTGCAATTGAAAATGACAGAATAGTAGGAATTATAACGTTTGAATTAAAAGAAAGTATGTGTGAAATTGTATCATTAGATAGTTTTACTGAAAGGAAAGGGATTGGCACGAGACTTGTAGAAAGCGTGATTACATTAGCTCGAGAGAACATGTGTAACAAAGTATGGCTAATTACGACAAATGATAATACAAATGCACTTCGATTTTATCAGAAACGCGGTTTTATCATGACAAATTTGTACGTGGATGCCGTGGAGAAGGCAAGGAAAATAAAAAAAGAAATACCGTTTTTTGGCTATGATGATATTCGTATTTTGCATGAAATTCAACTCGAATATAGATTGTAAACGGTCGTTCATGTAACAATTTTCAGAAATATAAAACAACAAACTTGACGGTATGTATTTTTTAGATTACTTTTTAGTTGTAAACTATTACCATATTAAGGGGTGACGATGTGGCAACAATACGTGATGTTGCAAAAGTAGCTGGTGTTTCAGTCGCAACCGTTTCACGAGTCATGAATGAAAAAGGATATGTTCATGAAGATACAGTGAAACAAGTGAAACAAGCAATTGAAGAATTAAACTATAGGCCTAATGCAGTAGCGAAAGCTTTATTTACAAAATCTTCAACAATTATTGCTATACTTGTGCCGAATTTACGAAATCCATCATACATAACTTTACTTCGTTTTATAGAAGAATCAGCATATCAAGAGGGGTATCAAGTTATTGTTTGCAGTGTGGAAAATAAAAGAAATTATATAGATATATTATCTCGAAATCATATAGCTGGAATTCTTATGACGGAGGAAGTCTTTCAGGAAGTAGGAGAAGTTTCAGTTCCATTTTCTGTAATAGATATGAAAATGCCGCTTTCCAAATATTATCAAAGTGCCAAAAAGGCCGTTACTATGCTTAAAGAAAAAGGATGCCATTTTCTAGCGTATATTGGAGAAAAGGATCATCGTGAAGAGATGGAGGAGCATATATCTGGCTTTTTAGATGCAGTTTGGGAAGAGAAAATACCATATCGAGTGGAATCTTTAGAAGAGGATACGGAAAAGCGATATCGAGAAGTATTACAAAAGTATCCATACGTAGACGGTATTGTCGCTTCAAGTGATAAGGATGCCATTTCTATTATTCGTGCAGCAAATTCTCTTGGCATTCATATACCGAATGAATTACAAGTTATTGGATTTCAAGGGAGTATGCAAGGAGAATGGGTAACCCCATCATTATCAACGATAGAAAACTGTTATGAAAAAAAAGTAGTGCATACCTTGCAACAATTAGTTGGAAAAATAAAGAAGAAACAAGTGAAACATGAAGTTGTGGAAACAGAGTTTGTATTTATAGAAAGAGAATCAACGAAGTGAAAAAGGTGCGCTTGAACAGCGCACCTTTTTATAGTGTAATTGCGGCAATAAATCCGAATAGAAGTAATGGAATATTGTAGTGCAGAAAAGTTGGCACACATGTATCCCATATATGGTGGTGCTGCCCATCTGCATTTAATCCTGAAGTAGGTCCGAGTGTACTATCGGATGCTGGAGAGCCTGCATCACCTAATGCCCCCGCTGTACCAATAATAGCAATTGTGGCCATTGGGCTAAATCCAAGTTGGATACAAAGCGGAACGAAAATTGTTGTTAAAATGGGAATGGTAGAAAAAGAGGATCCAATTCCCATTGTGACGAGTAATCCAATAATAAGCATGAGAAACGCTGCAAGCGGTTTGCTATTTCCGATTAAATGAGCGCTCGCTTGTACAAGTGATTCAACATGTCCTGTCTTTCTTAAGACAGCGCCGAAACCAGCAGCAGAAATCATAACAAACCCAATGAAAGACATCATCCTCATGCCGCTTGTTAAAATAGCATCTGCCTCTTTAAGAGGCAGACTTCCACTAATGGATAATACGATAATTCCCGCTAAGGCACCAAAAATCATCGACTCTGTTGTTAATTGAACAGTTAACGTTGCCAGAATAGATAATAATCCAAATATAATGCTTCTTTTTGTATAAGAACTATCTTCATTCGCTGTACCTTGAATCGTTTTCGTTTCATACGTACGTGGTTTGCGATAAGTAATGAATATAGCTATGCATAATCCGGTTATCATACCCATTGCTGGGATAGTCATCGCCTTAGGGATAAGAGATACATCAAATGTAAGTCCACTTTGCTGAGCATTTGTTTGTAATACATCATGATAAATTTTTCCAAATCCGGCTGGTATCCACATATAAGGTGTAATTAACCCAAAAGTAATGAGACATGTCACCAATCTGCGATCTATTTTCAGCTCATTTAACACTTTTAAAAGTGCTGGAATTAAAATTGGGATGAAAGCGATATGAACCGGAATCACATTTTGTGAAAAACAGGCCATTGCAAGAATAATAAATAAAATGAGTATTTTGGAATACATTTGTTTTTTTGTGTCTTTATCATTTCCAATTATGTTTAGTGCCGCGTGAATCATGGCATCAGGTAGTCCAGTCTTCGAAAGGGAAATAGCAAATCCACCGAGCATTGCATAGCTTAAAGCAATTGGTGCACTGTTTCCAAGACCAGTAGTAAATACGTTAATTGTTTCTGAAATACTAAGGCCACCGATTAGCCCACCTGTTAAAGCACCAACAATAATGGCGACAATGACTTGGACACGTAATAAACTAAGCAATAGCATGACGGCTACTGCGATAAGTACAGCATTCATAATCAATATAATCTCCTAAACTTTATTCTGTTTATACCATTTTTTACCGTAAAGAATGCGTTCGAAGCATTTAAAGTTGCGACATACCATTATAAAATGTTTTCACAAAAATGTAAAAGGGTACAAAAATGATTAATATGAAATGGACAATTCTTGTTTAATGGAATGTAAAGCGTGAGCAAATCGTTCTGGCTCTTCCAAATTCGGAGAATGTGCGGAATTTGGAAACCAAATCATTTTCTTGATTGGTGCTCGAATCCTATCACAATATTGTTGTACAAGTGTATAAGGAGTTTGATAATCGAAACGACCGGAACAAAAATAAACTGGGACCGACAATTCTACAATAGTTGAGAAAAAATCAATGGTTAGCATCTCTTCCCATAATGTTCCTGACTTTACATGACCGGCGAGAAATTTCAACCAATCAAGCCAAGTATATTCTGATGAAAAGAAGCCTTTTCGAATAAAGGAAAACGAAGAACCGTTTTGAATGGCGCCTCCAAATGTGCCAAGCCACCTTCTTTGAATCATAAGCCGTTTCATATCTAAGAAAGGTGGATTCCCTAATTTTGCAAGCGAGGTCAATGCGCGTGTATGTCCATGTTTTTGGGCGGAATGAATTAAGTGTTGAAATAAAAGTTCTTCGTTTTGTTTCATGTGTACAATTTGTCCAATACCAATATAAGCTTTGATATATTCTGGATATGCATGTGCGACGTTTAATCCAATAATGCTGCCCCATGAATGTCCAGCTAAAAATAAGTTTTTTCGGTTAAAGCGAGATAGAAGATACCGAATGACTTCTAGTGTATCTGAAACGAACTGTTCAATGGTGAAGGGAGTTTGAATATCTCGCCATGAAAAAGACTTTCCTGCCCCGCGCTGATCCCAATTGACAACGATAAAACTCTTTTCTAACTCTTTTTGAAAATGGCGAATAAATCCGATTTGCGCCATACCAGGCCCACCGTGGCACCATAATAAGATAGGGTTTGTTACGGCTCGTCCGCGTATAAGTAAAGATTGTTTTCGGTTGTTAATCATTACGCTTTCAATCGTAGCGATACTACCAGGGATGAGCTGTTTATTTTCAGTATAAAACGATGGAGTGTGGCTACGAAAAAGCATGTGAAAAACCTCTCTTTCTTCAAGCGTATATGTATCGCACAAGCTGGAAAATGTGCATATACTGTTAGAAAATCATTGTATCATAACTTACTATCTGTATTTCAAGTATGTGAGCTCTAGAGGGGGGAGAAAAAAGTGACAATTGGAGAAATTATAGATCGCTTAAATAAACGGGAACCGATTGCAATTCTTGCAAAACGCCTCGAAATGAGCCCCTATACATTGTCAAAAAAATTAAGAATGCTCGGATATGAATATGACAGTGAGCAGAAGAAACGAATATTTACTGGAGAGGGAGAAGAACCTCGACATTTATACCTCCAAGAGGCCATGGCATTGCAGTACGTCAAGACGGATTATCAAGTATTAATTTATGAGCAATTGCAGAGCATATATGAATTATTACAAAGAAGAGAGGAACGCTTTCTTCTAAAGAAAAAAGGTTGCAAGAAAAAAAAGAAACGCACGTTTTCTATATGTACGGAAGTGCTAGAGCAATTAGATGATCTATGTAGCACGAAAGGGATGCATAAATCTCAAGCAGTAGAAGAGGCGTTACAAGAATTTCTAAAAAAATATGAGGTATATGATGATTGAACGGCGAACAAGATAGCTATTTACTTTTTGAGTGGCAACTATTCTGTTATTTCCTTAAAAGAGACCTTTTCTTGGTAATGATATTACAATGCGGAGAAATCGAAAACATTTGTACGTAGTGAGACTTTCATCTTTAACGAAAGAATACACAATCAATAAAAAACCCCCTATTTTTAATAGAATAGAGGGTTTGGGAAGTTAGTTCATCCGTTGTATTCTTCCGTCAATCGTTGGTTGGATTGGTTCTTTCATTTGTTTGACGTAATCAACTAACGCTTCAAAATCAGTTGGGCCCGTTTCAGCATTTTGTCCATTTTTAAAGCTAATAAATCCATCTCCACCTGAAGCTAAAAAAGCGTTGGCAACAACACTGTATGTTTTGGAAGGGTCGAGGTCCTCTCCGTTTGCTAAACGAATCGTTGTTACTTTTTCACCATTTGGCTTATTAGCATCCCAACTATATTGAATACCAGAGATTTGTAGCATCCTTGTGATTTCTTTTTGCCATTGTTGATTTAACAGGTCACGGATATCTTGCCCTGTTAAATGTACTTTGATTAATTGGTTTCCGAACGGTTGAACTCCGTATAATTCACCCCATGTAATATCGCCTGCGTCTAAGTCGTTACGAATACCACCTGGATTCATTAGGGCAATATCAGCTTGCATAGTTGCACGCTGAGCGTCAGCAATGAAATTTCCAAGAGTAGATTCTCCAGCAGCATTTTGTTTCCGATCTAATGGGGCGTTCGTTCTTCCGACAACTTCATTGACAAGAGGCGCAATCTTTTCTTTATATTGATCAAGCTTTCGTTTCACTTGCTTATCAGGTTCTATCCCTTCATGATAGGTGGTTACAATCTCTGCTTTTTTGGAAACAATGTCTTTTGTTTTTCGATCAATTTGTATATCTACATCAGCAAAAGCTGTGCCGTATGAATGAGCTTGTACAAGCAGTTTATTGTTAACTGTTCCATTTACATAAGTGTGACTATGCCCACCGAAAATAACATCGATTTCTGGATCAGTTTCCATTGCTAAGCGAACAAGATCTCCGTTTGTTACATCATCATGATTCGTTGTACCTCCAACATGAGCGAGAACAACGATGGATTTGACCCCTAGTCTTTTTAGTTGTTTTGCAGCTTTATTAACCGCTTCAACTTCATCTGTAATTTGAACATTTTTGAGCATGGTAGGTATGACAATATTAGGGGTATCTGTTGTGACCACACCTATGAAGCCAACGGGTACTCCTTGCACCATTTTTACAGTAAATGGTGGGAGAAATAAACGACCAGTAGATTTGTTGTAGAAGTTGGCAGCGATATATGGAAATTTCGCTCCTTTAAAGTTTCCAGTCTTCTCATGATAACCGCCATAAATAAGGCGGTGCATTTCGTTGACCCCTTCATCAAATTCATGATTCCCAACTGTTCCAACATCAAAACCTAAATCATTTAAAAATTCAATCGTTGGCTCATCCTGTAATAAAGCGGAAAGAGGCGGGCTTGCTCCAACAATATCACCAGCATGTACCATTAATGTATTTGGGTTTTGTTTTTCACGGTCACGTAAATAGGTAGCTAAGTATTCAGCGCCACCTGCTTCCTTGTTATTTATTTTTTTTACCGTATCTAATTGACCATGAAAATCATTGATACCAAGCAGTTGCACATCTATGTAGCGATTTTGTTCTGAAGGTGTTTGAGAGAGAGGTGCAGCAAAGGCAGTTGAGCATGTGACCATACTAAAAATAGCAAGTGCAGGAATTATTTTTTTCCACATCATTGATTACTCCTTTTTATCATTTGACATCATACGGCATAATTTTAATAGATTAAGAGAGTTATTTCTACAAAAATAGCGAATTTTTTAATAATTAACATAGAATTATTAGTAGATTTACATTTTTACAAATTTTATATGATGTATGAAGAGAGGACCTGCTCATACGTAGAAACAATTAGGCTTTTTTAAAGCAATTTGGAAAGAGAAAATGCATCGATATAGCTTTTTTATTGTTTAGAGTAGCGCACTTACCCTATAATGAAGAAAAAAGTAAAAGGTGAGCAAGACATGAAGAAAAAGAAACAAAGACAAAATCAAATGAATCAAAAAGAAAAAGATTCTATTACAATTGGAGATCAGCTGAATGCATCATTAATGGAGCAGTTAAAAAGTAAAAAGAAAGAACTGCGAGCAAGAGTGGAAGAAAGAGAATTAAAAGAGCAAGAAAGAAAACGCCGAGAACAAAAAGAGCGTGAAAAAAATAAGTCGTTTGAAGAACTATTAAGTGAAAGTAACCTAAGTTGGAAAGACTTTAAATAGTATGAAGAAATCATCAGTAGCTTTACGCTGATGATTTTTTCCAAGTCTAGAGGAAAAAGGGGAATGAGGATGAGGAAAATTGTAGTCGTTCCATATGAAAATCATTGGGGGGAGAAGTTTCAAGCGGAGGCAAAAAGGTTAAAAGAGGCGATGCCAGAACGTGTGAAAATACATCATATTGGTAGTACATCTGTACCGGGACTCGCTGCCAAGCCAATTGTAGATATGATTATGGAAGTGGAAAATATTGAAAGAGTGGACGAGTGGAATAAGTTGTTTGAAAAGCTTGGTTATATTGTAAAAGGAGAAAATGGTATTAGTGGTCGCCGTTTCTTCATTCATGGAACAGAAGAAAAACGTTCCTATCATTTACATGTCTTTGAAAGAGGAAATCCAGAAATTATAAGGCATCTAGCATTTCGTGACTATATGATTGCACACTGCGAAGAAGCAGAAGCTTATGCAACTTTAAAAAACGAATTAGCTACAAAGTATACATATGATGGCGGAAAGTATACAGAAGGAAAAACGAAATTTATACGGAATATTGATAAAAAAGCAAAAGAATGGTTAGAAAATAACGCAAGTGAGTAGGTTTACGTTATTTTACAGGGAAGAGGAAAGAAAAAATTATGTAAACTGTGTGTATGTTTTGACTTTTTTCGTAAATCTTGTTCAAATGAAGTGAAGGTTATAAAAATGATAGAACTTGTTGATTAAGTTTTTATATTGCAGGGATAAAGAAGGAGGAGCAAGCATGTATATTCCAACAACGACACTTCATAACGGTGTGAAAATGCCAATGCTTGGTTTAGGGGTATATAAAGCCAAAGAGGGAGAGGAAGTAAAACGAGCGGTAAAAACGGCTTTAGAAATTGGGTATCGTTCTATTGATACAGCGGCAGTATATGAAAATGAAAGCGGTGTCGGTGAAGCGGTTCGTAACTCGGGTATTCCGCGTGAAGAGTTATTTATTACAACAAAAGTATGGAATGATCATCAAGGATATGAAGAGACGCTTCAAGCGTTTGAAAAAAGTTTGGAAAAGTTACAAATGGATTATGTAGATTTATATTTAATTCACTGGCCAGTTAGAGGAAAGTATATCGATACATACCGAGCTCTAGAGAAGTTATATAAAGAAGGGAAAGTGCGAGCGATTGGAGTTTCTAATTTCCATCAACATCATTTAGAATATCTTTTAGCCAACTGTCATGTGAAGCCGATGGTAAACCAAGTGGAGTTGCATCCAATGCTTGCGCAGTTTGAGTTGCGTGACTTTTGTCAAAACAAACAAATTCAAATGGAAGCGTGGAGCCCGTTAATGAGGGGGAGAGAAATATTTGAGCATCGGATTATTCAAGAGATTGCTAGTAAGTATAACAAAACACCTGCCCAAATTATTTTACGCTGGGATATTCAAAGTGGCATTGTAACCATTCCAAAGTCCGTTACACCATCTCGTATTAAAGAGAACTTTACGATCTTTGATTTTTCATTAACAGAAGATGAAATGAAACAAATTGATACATTAGATTGTAATGTACGTATTGGGACAAATCCTGATAAGTACGATACAATGTAAAAAAAGCTACCATTTGGTAGCTTTTTTATCGATGTAGTGCATATGTATCACATTTTACAGCAGCTTGGATTTGTTTATATTCTTCATTCGTTAATGAACTTTTTGAATAGGCTTGTACATTTTCTCGCAATTGTTGAATAGAGCTTGCACCAGGAATGGCAGCTGCTACAATCGGATTGTGTAAACAATATTGAAGAGCAGTTTCAGTTAATGAACGTTCTTTCGTAACTTCTTTTATCGTAGTTAAAGTGCGAGTTAATTCAGGATAAGAATAAGAAAGGTACTCTTTTTCCTTCACTTTTTCTACTTTTCTCTCATTGTCATCTGTCAATAATCCTTTTGCAAGTGAACCTCTTGCAATAACGCTAATTTGATGTTCTTGAAGCAGTGGAAACCATTCTTCAGGTCGGCGATTTAATAAGCTATATTCCATCAATACACTCACGATATTAGAGCGTTTTATATATTCGCGAATCACATTTGGACGAATAGAAGAGATACCGTAATGACGGATGATTCCTTCTTGTTTTAACTCTTCAAACGCTTCAATTATTTCTTCAATCGGATCTTCTATCGTTCCTCCATGCAGTTGATATAAATCAATATAATCGGTTTGGAGGCGTCTTAGGCTTTCTTTTACTTCTGTTTTTATATAAGTTTTAGAAGGATCCCAAGACCATCCATTTTTTTCGGATGTCCAGCGATTTCCGACTTTTGTTGTTAAAATAACTTGATCACGTTTTCCTTTCAAAGCTTTTCCGACAAATTCTTCATTTAGTCCATAATGATATAAGTCTGCTGTATCAAAAAAGTTTATTCCTAAATCGATTGCTTCATGAATAATAGAAATGGCTTGCTTTTCTTCTGTACCAAGAGACATGCAGCCAAGTCCCATCTCAGTCACATATAAATCTGAATGTCCTAATTGGCGTTTTTTCATTTGTCAACCTCCTTACTTATATTGTACGGAAGCGAAAGAAGGTTGACAAATGTTTACCTTTTTGTTTTCGTAATCCAATCTTGTACCGTTTCGTATTCTTTTCCGTATTGCTTTAATTTATTGCGAATTTGCCAAGCTTTACCGACTAATGTGACTCGATTAGGCAAAATGTATATTTTCATTTTTATCAAGCTCCTTTCATTGTGGTAAAATATATGAAGAACGAATAGGAAATAGAATTAGGGAGATGGATAAGTGTGAGTAATCTTGCAGAAAGAACGGTTGCAACGGAACCCATTTTTGATGGGAAAGTCATTAAAGTTCGCGTTGATGAAGTAGTATTGCCAAATGGCGAAATGAGTAAACGTGAGATTGTCAATCATCCTGGAGCGGTTGCGATTATTGCAATAACGGACGAAGGAAAAATCGTTCTTGTTGAGCAATATCGTAAAGCGCTAGAGAAAGAGATTGTGGAGATTCCTGCTGGAAAATTGGAGCCAGGAGAGAAACCTGAAGTAACGGCTGTTCGTGAATTGGAAGAAGAAACTGGATATGTATGTGAAAAAATGGAATTTGTTACATCCTTTTATACATCGCCAGGTTTTGCCGACGAAATTTTGTATGTATATAAAGCAACAAGGTTAAAAAGAAAAGAAGATAAAGCGGCTTTAGATGAAGATGAATTTGTAGAGCTTATGGAAGTATCATTAGAAGAAGCGATTTCACTTATGAAAAGTCAACGTATTCATGATGCAAAGACAATGTTTGCTGTGCAATATTTACAATTACAAAAATAAACACTCGCCTTAGGCGAGTGTTTTAGTTGATTTTCGCATAGACGCGTGTATCACGTAATGTACCGTCTGGAGCGAGAAAATCATTTTCATGTGTACCTTCTAAAATAAACTCAAGTCGCTCTGCTACAGCACATGCATTTGCATTTGTTGCATCGCAGCGAATTTCAAGTCTTCTAGCGCCAAGTTTATCAAATGCGAATTGAACAGCGCCTTTCACAGCTTCTGTCATATATCCTTGTTTTGTATAAGCGCTATGTAACCAGAAATGAAGCGAAAACTTTGGAATATCCCAGTTTTCTGGCTGAAGAGTAAGAGCTCCGATAAAAGTACTAGAGGCTTTATCATATAAGTGAAAGGCTAATGTTTCACGAAGTAGAAATTGTCCGTGAGCTTCTCGGACGATTTCTTCAGCCTTGTCTTCGGTGTCGATTGTAACGGGAATCCACGGTTGCAAATCTTCTAAAGAAGCTTGAATTGCTTCATAGACCTCGGATCCGTCGCCTGGAAATGGCTTGCGTACTTGTAAACGCTCCGTCTGAAATAATGTTGGAAAATCTAATAATAATGGTTTCAAAGGAAATCCCTCCTATTCTCTACTTTTAAGTTTAGCAAAGTAGGACGGAATTTCAATCTTAATTAATCATACTTTTTTTCTCTTGTTCATACATTTTTAGTAAGAGTATGAACGGAGGGAAGAAGAATGTTGCGAAAAACTTGGCAAGATCGTGTAATAGCTCATCTACAAGAAAACTCATCGCTTTATATATTTGTTTCAGTGTTACTATTGATGGGCGTCGTGTTTGGAGCAATACTTGTAAATAGCTTACAGGTGAATCAAAAGCAAGATTTATCATTTTACTTAAGTCGTTTTTTTGGACAAGTCTCAAAAGGGGAATTTGCACTTGCGAGTGAAATGTTTCGTGAGAGTTACGTTTCCCAATTGAAATATATTGGATTTATTTGGATACTAGGAATTTCTATTATTGGGTTACCACTTATTTTTATTTTATTATTTTTAAAAGGAGTCGTGATTGGGTTTACAGTTGGTTTTTTAGTAAGTCAACATGGCTGGAACGGACTATTATTAGCCTTTGTCTCCGTTTTACCGCAAAATTTAATTATTATTCCAGCATTTCTTATCATGACAACGATTGCTGCTAGTTTTTCCTTACGTATGATTAAGCATCAATTTATTCGAAAGATCAACGAGCCACTATTACCGTTATTAATTCGTTATACTTGTTTTTTTCTTATTATTGGGGCTGTACTAGCAATCGCTTCCAGTATTGAAGCATATGCGTCACCAATACTTATGAAAGAAGTCGTTGAAGTTATTAATAAAAAATAAATACTACATGAGAATAATTATCAACTTATTTTGATTGTTTTTTCTTTTGACAGAAGCCTTTCTTCTGATATAATGGTGTAAGAGTGGCGAGGAGGGAGTAGTACCGAATGGAAGAAAGAATAGAACGAATTAAGAAACAATTACATGCAGCGAGCTACAAATTAACACCACAACGTGAAGCAACGGTTCGTGTGCTGCTGGAAAATGAAGAAGATCATTTAAGTGCAGAAGATGTTTACCTCCTTGTAAAAGAAAAGTCGCCAGAAATCGGATTAGCAACCGTCTATCGAACTTTAGAGTTATTATCTGAGTTGAAAGTTGTTGATAAAATCAACTTTGGAGACGGTGTTTCACGCTATGACTTACGCCAAGAAGGTGCACAGCGTTTCCATCATCATTTAATTTGCACAAAATGTGGTGCTGTCCAAGAAATCCAAGAAGATTTGCTTGGAGAAGTGGAGGAAAAAGTAGAGCGAGATTGGAACTTTAAGGTGAAAGATCATCGTTTAACTTTCCATGGGATTTGTGAAAACTGTCAAGAAAATGAAACGAATGAAAAATAGCCTTTTCCTATCTAGCTAGGAAGAGGTTTTTTATTTGAGTGAGGTATAAATGATAGAAAGCTTGGCATATGTTGTAATAACATATAATTTGGAGGAGTTTATCATGCGCCGAGCTTTGAAATTCACTTATGATGGAATGAAAGTATTTTTATTGTTTACAAGTTGTACGATTTTGTTTTATTTCGCTATACTATGGATAAATGAAGAATATGAAAGTTATCATCGTTATGAAAAGCCAAAAGAAGAGACAGTAGAAAAAGTATCAGGGAATGAGGAACCAGCAAAAGATGCTTTCGTAAATAGAATGATTTTTTTCTATGAAAATGGGGAGTAGTGTAGATTGGAAGATCAATTAAAAGATTTTATTCATTATATGGTTGTGGAAAAAGGATTGGCCAAAAATACGGTTGTATCTTATGAAAGAGATTTAAAAAGTTATGTAAAGTATTTGCAAAAGGTGGAACAAATGAAAACTTTTCATGAAGTGACTCGTATGCAAATCGTTAACTTTTTGCAGCATTTAAGAGAGAATGGAAAATCTTCAAAAACATTAGCGCGTCATATTGCATCGATTCGTTCATTTCATCAATTTTTACTTCGTGAACGAGCTGTAGAACATGATCCGTCAGTACATATTGAAACACCACAAGGGGAGCGAAAACTGCCGAAAGTTTTATCGGTAAGTGAGGTTGAAGCATTATTACAAACACCAAAGACGACGAGTGCTTACGGTATTCGAGATAAAGCAATGTTGGAGTTATTGTATGCAACAGGACTGCGTGTTTCGGAATTAATTGCACTCAACTTAGAGGATGTTCATTTAACAATGGGCTTTGTTCGCTGCGTCGGAAAAGGAAATAAGGAAAGAATTATTCCACTTGGAAGTTTAGCTACAGAAGCAATTCAGCGTTATATTGAAAAAGGAAGAAAAGAATTGATGGGAAAAAAGGCAGTGGATGCATTATTTTTAAATCACCACGGTAATCGATTATCTCGTCAAGGCTTTTGGAAGATTTTAAAACGTTTAGCAAAAGAAGCAAATATTGAGAAAGAGCTTACACCACATACATTGCGCCATTCTTTTGCTACACACCTGTTAGAAAATGGAGCAGACTTACGTGCTGTACAGGAAATGTTAGGACATGCAGATATTTCTACAACACAAATTTATACACATGTTTCAAAAACGAGATTAAAAGACGTATATAAGCAGTTTCACCCAAGAGCATAAGATGACTTATGCTCTTTTTCGTGCCATTTCGAATCAAAACGCTTTTAAGTAGGCAGAAAGTTCCATATAGAATTTTACAAGCATTGTTTGTACGGTTGTTTTTGTTAGATTCGAAATATAGCACGTATAGAAAAGAAAGGTATTTCACAAAAACTTCACAAACATTTCGTACATTGTTTTCAGCAGAAGGCTAGAATATAACTAGTGATTTCCTCTATACTAAATAAAGTACGAAGGAGGAAAATACAATGAAAAAATTTATAATTACTTTATTTATCGCAATGCTAGCTTTGGCTGGTTGCAATACAAATAAGGAAGAATCTCCAAAAAAAGAGAAACTTGAAGAAGTGAAGGTAGCAGTTCAAACAAATCCAAAAGAAGTGAAGCCAAATGAGAAAACAGAAGTGCAAGCACTTGTCACACAAGGAAAAGAGAAAGTAACAGATGCTGACGATGTGAAGTTTGAAATTTGGAAAGATGGCGATGAAAAGCATGAAATGTTAAATGGGAAGCATAAAGGAAAAGGGGTTTATGCTGTTGAAAAAACATTCCCTTCCGATGGTGTGTACCATATTATTGCTCATACAAATGCACGTGAAATGCATGTAATGCCAGAAGTAAAAGTGGCTGTAGGAAATGCGAAAGTTGAAGATGCAAAAAAAGAACATGATGCTCATGAAGCAGGACATGGTGACCATAAAAGTGATACAATGATTCACTTTATGGCTGGTGATGTGAAAGCAAATGCTGAATCTACACTGAAAGCTCATGTGAAACAAAAAGAAGAAGCGCTAACTAAAGCAGAAGTGCAATTTGAAATTTGGAAAGATGGTGTAGAGAAACATACATTCATCACAGCAAAAGAGGATAACAAAGGTGAATATGTAGGCAAATATACATTTAAAGAATCCGGTAAATATAAAGTGAAAGTTCATGTAAGAAAAGGTGATCTTCACGAACATAAAGAAGAAACAGTAGAAGTAAAATAAAAAACAGCTCATTAGGGCTGTTTTTTTATTATTATAGTACGAAATAAGTCATAATTTTATTAGCGCTTTGCACCAGAATAGATTACAATAGAAATGTGAGGAAAATAAGAATTTCTACGAAAATGTATTAAAAAGAAAGCGCAAACATGTTATGATGTAAGTGCAAGAAGTCTGACATCTGACTTAGAAAAAACAGGAAAGTTTCTGTTTCATTTTATATCAGATGAGCAGAGTGAGAGAATGACTGAAAAATATGAGTTATATTCTTGAGCAAATGAGAGAATTCTCATTCGTAACAGTTTCACTTTACAGCGTTTTGAACATACTACAAGAAGTAGAACTGAACATATAGGAGGTTGTCATGATGCATAAATATAAACGTATTTTCCTAGTCGTAATGGATTCAGTGGGAATCGGAGAAGCACCAGATGCTGAAAAGTTTGGCGATGTAGGAGCTGATACATTAGGACATATTGCGGAGCATATGAATGGATTGAATATGCCAAATATGGTGAAGTTAGGACTTGGAAATATTCGTGAAATGAAAGGAATTTCTAAAGTAGAAAATCCACTTGGCTACTATACAAAAATGCAAGAAAAGTCCACCGGGAAAGATACAATGACAGGTCATTGGGAAATTATGGGCCTTTACATTGATAAACCATTCCAAGTATTCCCTGAAGGATTCCCAAAAGAATTAATTGATGAATTAGAGGCGAGAACAGGACGCAAAATTATTGGCAATAAGCCTGCTTCTGGAACTGCTATTCTTGATGAACTTGGCAAAGAACAAATGGAAACAGGCTCTTTAATTGTATATACTTCTGCCGACAGCGTATTACAAATTGCGGCTCATGAAGAAGTAGTACCGCTTGAAGAATTGTACAACATTTGTAAAATTGCACGTGAATTAACATTGGATGAAAAGTATATGGTAGGCCGCGTTATTGCACGTCCGTTCGTTGGTGAACCAGGAAACTTTACACGTACACCAAATCGTCATGACTATGCGTTAAAACCATTTGGTCGTACAGTTATGAATGAATTGCAAGATAATAATTATGATGTAATTGCGATTGGAAAGATTTCTGATATTTACGATGGTGAAGGAGTAACAGAAGCGCTTCGTACAAAATCTAATATGGACGGAATGGATAAACTTATAGATACATTGAATATGGATTTTACAGGTCTTAGCTTCTTAAATTTAGTTGATTTTGATGCAATGTTTGGCCATCGCCGTGATCCAAAAGGGTATGGAGAAGCATTACAAGAATACGATGCACGCCTTCCAGAAGTATTTGAAAAATTAAAAGAAGATGATTTATTAATCATTACAGCAGACCATGGTAACGATCCAATTCACCACGGTACAGATCATACACGTGAATATGTACCATTATTAGTGTATAGCCCAAGCATGAAAGATGGCGGACAGAAATTACCACTTCGCCAAACATTCGCTGATATTGGTGCAACTGTAGCAGAAAACTTCGGTGTAAACATGCCAGAATACGGAACAAGTTTCTTAAAGGAATTAAAGAAATAGGAGGATATATTTATGAATCGTGAACTTATTACAAAATCAGCAACATACTTAAAAGAGAAATTTCAAGAAACACCAAAGGTTGGATTAATCCTTGGGTCTGGACTAGGTGTACTAGCAGATGAAATTGAAAATGCAGTGAAAGTACCATATAGTGAAATTCCTGAATTTCCTGTATCAACGGTAGAGGGACATGCAGGACAACTTGTATTTGGTACACTTCAAGGTGTTACAGTAGTTGCAATGCAAGGGCGTTTCCATTATTACGAAGGATATGACATGCAAAAAGTAACGTTCCCAGTTCGTGTGATGAAAGAACTAGGTGTAGAAACAGTCGTTGTAACAAATGCAGCAGGCGGTGTAAATACATCATTTGAACCTGGCGATCTTATGTTAATTTCAGATCATATTAACTTTATGGGACATAACCCATTAATTGGACCAAATGACGCTGAAATGGGTGTGCGATTCCCAGATATGTCTGAGTCTTACACAAAAGAACTACGTGTAATGGCGAAACAAGTTGCCGAAGAGTTAAATATTAAAGTACAAGAAGGTGTATATGTTGCGATGACAGGTCCAGTATATGAAACACCTGCTGAGATTCGTATGCTTCGTACATTAGGCGGAGATGCAGTAGGAATGTCAACTGTGCCAGAAGTTATTGTAGCGCGTCATGCTGGTATGAAAGTACTTGGAATTTCTTGTATTTCAAATATGGCAGCTGGTATTTTAGATCAGCCACTTCATCATGATGAAGTGATTGAAACAACAGAACGTGTGAAAGCAAACTTCTTAGCATTGGTAAAAGCGATTGTAAAACAAATGAAGGGGTGAGCTCACTATGAGAATGGTGGACCTAATTGCCAAAAAACGTGATGGACATGCGCTAACAACAGAAGAAATTAATTTTATTGTTGAAGGATTTACAAACGGTGATATTCCTGATTATCAAATGAGCTCTTTTGCAATGGCGATTTTCTTTCAAGATATGAATGAACAAGAGCGTGCTGATTTAACAATGGCAATGGTAAATAGCGGTGATACAATTGATCTCTCAGCAATTGAAGGGATAAAGGTAGATAAGCATTCTACAGGTGGCGTTGGGGATACAACTACGCTTGTACTAGGTCCGTTAGTAGCTGCTTTAGGTGTACCAGTTGCAAAAATGTCTGGACGTGGTTTAGGACATACCGGTGGTACAATTGATAAATTAGAAGCTGTGCCAGGATTCCATGTGGAAATTGAAAATGAAGAGTTTATTCGCCTTGTAAATGAAAATAAAATTGCTGTTATTGGACAAAGTGGGAACTTAACACCTGCTGATAAGAAGTTATACGCACTTCGTGATGTAACAGCGACGGTAAACTCTATACCACTTATCGCAAGTTCTATTATGAGTAAAAAAATTGCTGCAGGTGCAGATGCGATCGTTCTAGATGTAAAAACTGGTGCGGGTGCATTTATGAAAACGGATGAAGATGCAAAACGTCTTGCAGAAGCAATGGTGCGCATTGGAAATAATGTAGGCCGTAAGACAATGGCAGTTATTTCGGATATGAGTCAACCGCTTGGTGAAGCAATCGGTAACGCGTTGGAAGTACAAGAAGCAATTGATACATTGCAAGGTAAAGGTCCAAAAGATTTAGAAGAGCTATGTTTAACACTTGGAAGTCAAATGGTATACCTTGCTGGTAAAGCATCTTCTTTAGAAGATGCACGTAATAAACTTATTGAAGTAATGAATAATGGAAAAGCGTTAGACACATTTAAATTATTTTTAGCAGCGCAAGGCGGAGATGCTTCAGTTATTGATGACCCTTCTAAATTGCCGCAAGCTAAATATAAAATTGAAGTTGAAGCAAAAGAAGACGGATATGTGTCTGAGATTGTGGCAGATGAAATCGGGACAGCAGCAATGCTTTTAGGTGCTGGACGTGCAACGAAAGAATCTGAGATTGATTTAGCGGTCGGCCTTATGCTTCGGAAAAAAGTTGGCGATAGCGTAAAACAAGGTGAATCGCTTGTAACAATTTATGCAAACCGTGAAAATGTAGAAGATGTGAAGACGAAGATTTATGAGAATATAAAAATTACAAAAAATCATGTCAAAGCACCTACATTAGTACATGGTATTGTAACGAAATAATAAGCGAAAAGCTGAGGAGAGTTCTCCTTGGCTTTTTTTATTACTTTTTGTTTATAATAGTAATGGGTGAAATTATGATTAGAATTTGTGCAATAACGAAAAAAGAAGAGATTTTATATGATGTTTCACTAGAGGAAACATCTGGTGAAGATATTATGTGGTATTGGCTTGATCTATATAAACCAACGAAAGAGGAATATACATATATTTTACAAGAGTATTTTAAATTCCATCCCCTTGCGATTGAAGATTGCCTTGAATATGTACAGAGGCCAAAAGTTGATTTTTATGATGGATATAATTTTTTAGTTCTTCATGCATTTGGAGAAGAAGGATTAGAACCGCATGAAATCGACTTGTTTGTTGGAGATCATTATATTGTTTCATTTCATTTCTCACATAATAACGCCATTGAAAGAGTGTGGAAAACACTTGGTGAAAGAAAGCGTATTAAGAAAAGTCCCCTCCATGTAGCACATACAATTATTGACCAAATCGTTGATGATTACTTCCCACCTGTATATTATATTGAGGATCATTTAAATGCAATCGATGATAATTTAACAGGGGATACAGCAGGATGTGTATTAGAAGAAGTATTTGAAATTCGTGCGGACTTATCGAAATTAAGGCGAACCATTATCCCAATGCGAGATTTATTATATCGCATTTTAAATTCAACTGGCTTTTACGGTATAAGCGATCATGAAATTTATTTTAAAGATATACATGATCATTTGCTTAAACTTACGGAAATGATTGAGACGAGCCGTGAATTAACAGCAGATATTCGAGATAGTTATTTTTCATTAAATTCACATCATATGAATAACATTATGAAAACATTAACAGTATTCTCAACAATCTTTATGCCATTAACATTTATTGCAGGAGTATATGGAATGAACTTTACACATATGCCTGAATTAGAGGGGAAGTATAGCTATTTTATTTGTTTAGCTATTATGGCATTGATAGGTGGCGGAATGATGGCTTGGTTTTATAAAAAAGGATGGTTTAAATAAAAACCACAGCTGGAAACTCCAGCTGTGGTTTTTAGCCGATAGCATGCAATACGAACATGGCTAAGAATAAACATGTAATGATGTACATAGACGGTGCGATGTCTTTACGCTTTCCAAGAGCAACTTTTAAGATAGGGTAAGCGATAAATCCGAACGCAATGCCATCGGCGATACTATATGTGAGCGGGATCATAACAATGATCAAAAACGCTGGAAATCCTTCTGAAAAATCATTCAGAGGAATTTCTTGAATGCTTGTAATCATCAGACCACCAATAATAATTAAGATAGGTGCAATGGCACTATCAGGAATGAGTTGGACAAACGGAAGAGCAAACAGCGATGCGAAGAATAACACCCCTGTAACGATAGACGTCAGACCTGTCTTTCCGCCTGCTGTAATACCTGCGGCACCTTCTACTGTTGAAACGGTTGGACTTGTACCAAATAGACCACATGTCATTGCGGAAATGGCATTCGCTTGATAAGCACGTGGGAATTTACGATTATCTTCCAATAATCCATGCAATAGTCCCATATTTTCAAAAATGAGCACCATGCTTAAAGAGAATGTTGCAATCCAAAATGGTAAGGACGAAAGCTTTCCAAATGACATGGCTCCAAATATATTACTGTAATTCGTAAATGAAAATGAGCTATTGCCTACCTCACTCGTATCAACAAGGCCGAATAGCCATGCAATGCCAGTTCCAATTGCAATTGTCCATAAAAAATTCCCACGTACGTTTCGAATAAATAGAACAAGAGCTACAATGAGAGTAAGCAGTGTAGCAAGAACAATTGGACTGCTCAATTTACCTAATGCAACAGTAGTATTCGCATTCGAAACGACTAAACCACCTTTTTGTAATCCAATAAACGCAAGAAATAAACCAATCCCAACAGTGATGGATTCTTTTAATGATTTTGGAATTGATAAAGATAGTACACGAGCAATTGGTGTAAACGCAGCTACGGCAAAAATTAGACCAGCAATGAAAACGGCTGCCAACGCTTCTTGCCAAGTTAATCCAAGCGTATGAACAGTGGTATACGTAAAGAATGCATTTACCCCCATACCTGGTACAAGAATTGCAGGTGCGTTTGCCCAAAAGGCCATCATAAGACATCCGACAAATGAACTAAAAACAGTTGCCAAAATCCCCGCTTCAAGTGGGATGCCGGCATCTGATAAAATAGATGCATTTACAATCACAATGTAAACGATTGTAAAAAATGATGTCACGCCAGCTAACATTTCTTGTTTTGGTGATGTGTGGTGTAGGTCTAATTTAAATGTTCTTTCAAGTATTCCTTTCATGTTAAACCTTCTTTTTTATATCCCTCTCCCACCCGTGATATCCCTTTTATTCAGGGCTCACCATCCTTTATTATATCAGAACATCATGTTTTTACAACAAATAAAATGAGAACGTTTACTTAAAAGTGAAATCCATTTATAAATAAGTAAAAATAGCACGAACAGAAGAAATGATTTCTAATTGTCCTGTTTGAATTGGAGGTGCTGCCTGCGCGTGTAAGGAAGTGTGAGACACCATTTCACGCGGTAGTTGTGCGGATTCTTCTGTAAGCGAGAGTGGGACGGGATTAATAGTTAAGTTATAGGTACTCGCAATGGCGCGAGCTTTTTCTACTGCACGTTGCAGAGCTTGCAGCAATGCTTGTTGATAATATTGATGTGGATGAGAAAGTTGAAAACGTAATCCTTTTGCTACATTTGCTCCGTTTGTTACAGCTATATCATATACTTCCCCAGCTTTTTGTACATTTAAAACGGTAATTTCATACAAATGTTCTACGCGGTATCCTTGTAGCAAAGCTTTATCATTTACATATTCATATTGGGGTGTAATGGTATAGGAAATTGTTTCGATGTCTTGATCTGCAATGCCAAGTGCTTTAAGGGCATCAAGGAGCTGTCTAGATTGCGTGGCATTTTCTTCTTGTGCTTGTTTTACATTTTTATGCTCAGTTCGAACGCCAATTGTTAACGTAACAATATTTGGTCTCACGCTAACAATCCCTTCACCTTGTACAGTAATTGTTGCTTTTTTATCATCATTATGGTGGCGAAGATTAGGTACATAATGGTTCATTCCACTTTGCATTTCTTTTCACCGTCCTTTTTATATGTATATGAAGGAAGGTATCTAAAAATTGTATGTAAAAAGTTACAGAAGGAAGCAGAGGTAGAAAGAAATCGTATACAATATAGGTGTTTATAGATTATAATTATGTATAAATATAATGAAAAAGGGTCGAGGATAGTGAACGAACAAAGAGAAGCGTTGATTTTAGATTTATCAGTATCATTTCGAAAGATGATACGTTTATTACAAACCGATATTAATACACGTTTTTCAGAGCATATGCCATATAATGAATTCTCTGTATTACGTGCATTATTTTTGAAGAGTCCACAAATGGCTTCGCAAATTGCGAATGAGGTAAATGTAACATCCAGCCATATTACAGCGGTAACAGATCGTCTTGTGCGAAAAGGATTTGTAATGAGAAAACGTTCGAATTCAGATCGTCGTATTGTATATTTAGAGATTACAGAACATGGACGAGAAGTAACGGAAGAACTCGAAGCGATACGTAAAGAATACTATAGAGATAAATTTAAAGATTGGAGCGACCAAGAAATAGAGATGGTATTAGAACTATTTGATCGCATATTATAATCAATTGAGGATAGGGAGCAGAAGCTTTCCTATTCTTTTTTTGAATAAAAATATTTTGAAATTCCGATACTTTAATTAAAAAGTATCGGAGGAAAAATGATGAAGCAAATGATGTCGTTTGCCATTGTGATCGGAAGTTTTTTCTGCTTTCCCCCATTGTTGTATGCGGATACTCCTCTTCAAGTTATGCAAAAAGGAACAAAGTACATCGCAGATGATAATCCGGTGTTATATTCAAAATTATGGGTTCGCTCTATGCAAAATGCGGTATTATTTCATCATAGCGACAATATTCGTCATCAAGACACACTGCACAATGTAACAAGTTCAAGTCTAGTGAAAGCAAAGAAATTATCATTTCAGAAAGCAGCAGCATATATCCCAAGATTATCTCAATATGTTTCAAAGGTTGGAAAGGAAAATATTGCGGTATACTATATCGCCGTACGTTACAAGGTGAAAAAAGAAAATCCATATCAATTAAATGGCATGAATTATTTCCTACAAGTTTTTGTCAAAGAGCAAGGGAAATGGAAAATTGCTGAAAGTGTAGTCGCGCCAACAGAGCAAATCATACGTAATGGTGATGGATTTAGGATGAAAGAGGAAAAAGAGTATGGGAATCGGAGGGAGAATGTGAAATAGACTCTTAATATATATTGAAAAAGGCATTGTACGCAAACAATGCCTTTTTATTTCGTGCATATAAGAATTAAATAATTTATAACATATTTTTTGTCATGATATCATTTTTTCAGCAACTGCTATTTAATAAATAATTTTTTATTTTACGTATAAAGAAAGTTTATGTTTTAACAGTCGATGTAACATAACATATGCTAATAGACCAGATCCTATAAAATACATATAGTAAGACGGTGGAGATTCACTGCCAAAAGCATCAGCACCAAGAAGCGCAAAACAAAGAGAAGTACAGATTAAGAAATATTTATGAAGCTTTGGATATAGGAGTATTTTTCCGTTATGTTCGTTTGGAGCACGTCTATATAAATAAACACCTAATGGAAGACAAATAAGTATATAGATAGCAGGGCTTAAAAGTGTCCAAACGGGCGGGATTTGATGATAAGTAGGTCCCGTTTGTCTGTTTCCGAATCCATCTTCAAAAGAATCTCTCTGTGAATCATAGTCGTATTCAATATGAAAATATTCTAGAGGAGCTATTATACTCGTATTTTTTGTATACGTTGCATATTTAGCATAAATATCATTAAATTCCTTTGGTGATAAATTTACATGTAATGCAAAGAAAGGAAACACTAACTGAAAGATACATAAAGGAAAAATAATCATAATACAACTTAAAACACTCTGTGAAATCACATTTCCTGTAATCGTCCCAATAAAGAGCGTAAACGTATAAATTGCAATTAGCGTCATAATTACATAAGAAAAGTATACATGAAATGGTGAAAAGGATTGATAGTGAGCATGTATCGTGTTCTTGTATATAATATACATAAGAAGCCAACTAAAGATTAGCGCACCTACAATATGCACAATACCTAGCAACCATTTTGATAAAAATAAGTGTGAGCGCTTAAAGGGCATAGACCAAAGGAAATCAATTGTTTGATTGTTTCGTTCCCAGCCTATTAAGAGAATGGCTAATCCTATTAATAGAAGCGCCGGAAACAGTATAGGCTCAGCTCCATGTAAAGAATACATATAATAAGGATCAGATTTTTTTAAATGTAAATATTTGGCTATCTGTTCTGCACGTATATAATATTTATAAGGAAATATGTATAAAGTACTGAGCCAAAATAGCCAGATTACATATTTTCCTTGTTTGTAATTTCGTATCCATAATGCTTTTTGAAACATATATTTCACCTCAATTCATCTTTATCACACTATGTTAAGATAGTAAGACAGGGATACAAGGAAGAAGCATTGATGCTTGTACTCGTCCGATTGGTGAGGGCTGTTAATCAGTAAAGATGAAGAAAAAATTCACTGATTAAATTTTTACTTTATTTTCCATTGAGGGAAAACTTCCATTTTAATAGACGAGTAAAAAGAACATAGCTTATAATAGCAGCTAGGAGAAAACCAATATAATAGGAAAGAAGTGCATCTCGCCCTCCTAATATTCTGCCCCCAAGCAGTCCAAAACATAGAACGGTACAAAGGACGAACCATTTTTGTAAGTTAGGAAATAATAGTATTTTTCCATTTTGTTCGTTCGGCGAGTACGTATATAGAACAACTGCCATTGATAAAAAGATAATCATGTATGCAAGTGGTGTTAATAATGTCCAAAGAGAAGGTATGGAAATATATTCTATAGGATTGTTCTGTTGTACACTAGAAACTTTATTTCCTTCGTCATCAAATATTTCAATCGGATGGTAATCATAATTAATAGAAAAAGGCTCTAATGGAGAAACGATACTCATATGTCGTAAATATGTGTGAGTCTGAGATTCGATTTCTCCTAATGCTTCTACTGCTCCTTGTGTATGTGTGTAAATAAATCCAGAAATCAATAAACTTAAACCATAAGGTAAAAATAATAAAATGGCAGTTAAACTACTTTGAGCAAAAATATTTCCAGTAATGGTTCCGATAAATAGAGTGAACGTATAAATAGCAATGAGTACAACTGTAGCATATAAAAAATAACTATGAAACGGAGTGAAAGTTTGATATTCGTTATGAAACGATAGATGTTTGATTCCATACATAGCTAGCCAACAAATAATATGTACGATAATAATATGCAAAACGCCAAACAACCATTTTGTTAAAAAGATATTTTTTCGCTTAAAAGGCATGGAGAATAGAAAATCAGTGGATTGATTGTTTCGTTCCCATCCAATTAATAGACATGCCAGTATACTGATAATGATTCCTTGTTTAAAGAGGGTATCAAAAGTGTCAAAATAGTAAGAGTAATAATAAATATGGTCATTGATTTTTGCTTTTGAAAGGCGGAATTCTAGTTGTGCTGCCTTATAATATCCGTATGGTAGCAGATACAAACTACTTAACCAAAACAATAGAACAACATATTTCCCTTGCTTCCAATTTCGCATCCATAAAGCTTTATGAAACATAAACATCCTCCTCAAATGTCGTAACAAATATATCTTCAAGCGACATGGCCAATTCTTCAATAAGAAGTGGCTGCTCTTTATAAAATTTCTCAAGAGTTGCAGCTACGTTTCCCTCTATTAAAATGGTATATACCTTTCCGGTTTGATTTAATATTTTAATATTGCTTAAGTTTTCTAGTTTTTGAGGAAGGGATCGCTCATAAGCAACTTGGATTTTCGCATATCGTGCTTTTGCATCATCTAATGCGGTAATCGAAGAAATGGTATGATTTTTTAAGATGATAATTGTATCAGCAATTTTTTCAACTTCATCTAAATGGTGAGTAGAAATCAAAATCGTCATTTCTTTCTCTGCCACTTCTTCAACAAGAAATTGTAAAATTTGTTTTTTTACAATAGGATCCAGTCCATTTGTTGGTTCATCTAAAATGATATAGTCAACTTTTGAAGCAAAAGCTAAAATGATAGCTAGTAAAGCTTTCATTCCTTTTGAATAACTGCGAATCCGTTTGTTTGGCAAGTGAAAGCGCTCTAATAGTTCGTAGAAATATTGTTCATCAAATGCTTTATAGACTGCTTTGTAAAACTTCACAATTTCTTTTACTGTATATCCGTTTAAAATATTCGTTGAATCAGGTACATAGGCCACTTTTTGTTTGATTTCTGGTTGTTTATGAACATCTACTTTTTCATATGTAACGGTTCCTTCGTCAGGGTTTAAAATTCCAACTAACATTCGAAGTAAAGTTGTTTTCCCTACTCCGTTTCGGCCGAGTAATCCAACGATACTTCCTTTTGATAAAGTAAAAGATATATTCTCTAAAATAACTTGATTATCAATTGTTTTTTTCACATTTTTCACTGTTAACATTTGTATTTCCTCCTAACTCCTTATAATAAGCATCAATCCAATCATGAATTTTTTCTTTCGTAATCCCAAGGTAAGAAGCCTCTAATAATAATTGTTGGAATTGCTTTTCAACCATAGTGAGTTTCCTTTCGTCTAATGTTGGTGTAATCGATTGGGAGACAAATGTTCCTTTTCCACGTAATGTTTCAATAATTCCTTGTCGCTCTAAGTCTTGGTATGCTTTACTCACTGTATTTGGGTTCACAATAAGTAAAGAAGCGAGTTCGCGTACAGAAGGGAGTTTCTCGTTTGGAGATAATATGTTTTTTAATATGAGTTCTTTTATATTTTGAACAATTTGTTCCCATATCGGAGTGCTGCTTCTTGGATCAAGTTGAATATGCAAGAGCAATGTCTCCTTCCTGATGAGTGTCTAGTGTACTAGTTTGTGTAGTACACTTAATACAATATATACAATAAAATAATTTGTCAACAGAAAATGATAGAAAAATATGGTATGAAACATATGTAAACTGGAAAAAATAGGCTTGATATAGAATGGAGGGTTAGTCATGAAGCGAGTTTTTGGAATACTTGTTTGTTGTATGTTATTGCTTTCTCATACTTCAGTTAGTTTTGCAAAATCGGAGAAAGCAATAGAAGAAACAAAGCCGAAGTTAGCAGAGCAAGCCTCGTCAGCGATCGTAATTGAGCAAGATACAGGTAAAGTTTTATTTGAAAAGAACCCAAATGAAAAATTACCACCTGCTAGTATGACAAAGATTATGACAATGTTACTTATTATGGAACAAGTAGAAAAAGGAAAATTAAAGCTAGAAGATAAAGTAAGAACGAGTGAGCATGCGGCTTCAATGGGAGGATCGCAAATTTTTCTTGAACCTGGTGAAGAAATGACAGTAAATGAGATGCTAAAAGGTATTGCAATTGCATCAGGAAATGATGCTTCTGTTGCAGTTGCTGAGCATATTGCTGGGTCAGAAGAAGGATTTGTCAACATGATGAATAAAAGAGCGAAGGAACTAGGTTTAAAAAATACACATTTTCAAAATCCAACAGGCCTTCCTGCAAAGAATCATTATTCGACAGCAATTGATATGGCAATTATAGCGAAAGAATTAATGAAATATCCGCTTATTCGTAAATATACCGGAAAGTATGAGGATTATTTACGTGAAAACACGGATAAAAAGTTTTGGCTTGTTAATACAAATAAATTAGTTCGTTTTTACCCAGGAGTAGATGGAGTGAAAACTGGATTTACGACAGAAGCGAAGTATTGTTTAACAGCATCGGCAGAAAAAAATGGCATGCGTGTTATTTCTGTTGTAATGGGAGCACCTACATCGAAAGAGAGAAATAGTCAAGTGACAAAGCTTCTTGATTATGCTTTTGGACAATATACAACGAAGAAGTTATATAAGCGCGGGGAAAAGATTCAGACCGTACAAGTAGGAAAAGGAAAAAAAGAAAAAGTGGATTTAGTTGCAGCTGATAATGTTTCCCTTCTGATGAAAAAGGGCGAAGATATGGACAAGATCAAGAAAGAAATTATTGCTGAAAAGAAAGTGAAAGCGCCGATTAAAAAAGGGGATGCACTTGGTACGCTTGTAATTACAAAAGATAGAGAAGTGTTATTAAAACAGACCATTGTGGCAAAAGAAGATGTCGACGCAGCAAGTTGGTGGGAACTTTTTAAAAGAAGTTTTGGGATATTTTCAACATCAAAATAGTAGTCAATCTTTTGTGTGATTCGATCAGAATAGAGGAAATACGTAGAATAATGGCACAAAATCTACACATTATGGCGAAATAGTACTTCTTTTGTCATGAGGAAGGATTCTTATTTCTATTCACGAAAATCTTATGTAAATGAGTAAAGTTTGAGCATAAGGAGGAAATTGTGTGAGTCTTTCCGTGCATTTAGAAGTAAAGCGTGACGTTTTATGTGTTAGATTAGCAGGCGAGTTAGACCATCATACTGCTGAAGAGTTGCGAGCGAGAGTAACCGATAAGATTGAAACACATAACGTCCATCATATTGTATTGAACTTAGAAGAATTATCATTTATGGATAGTTCTGGATTGGGCGTTATATTAGGGAGATATAAACATGTAAAAAGTTTAGGAGGGGAAATGGTTGTTTGTGCAATTTCACCTTCTGTCAAACGTTTATTTGAAATGTCAGGTTTATTTAAAATCGTTCGTTTAGAAGAAAGTGAAGCGCATGCGCTTGCGACATTGGGGGTGGCGTAGATGAGAAATGAAATGAACCTTCAATTTTCAGCATTAAGTCAAAATGAGTCGTTTGCTCGCGTTACAGTGGCTGCTTTTATTGCACAACTAGATCCAACAATGGAAGAATTAACAGAAATTAAAACAGTCGTATCTGAGGCGGTCACAAATGCCATTATCCATGGATATGAAGGGAATCCAGAAGGGATTGTTTACATTTCTGTTATTTTGGAAGAAGCCATGGTGAAACTTACGATTCGAGATGAAGGGGTTGGTATTTTTAATCTCGATGAAGCGCGGCAGCCCCTTTTTACAACGAAACCTGAATTAGAGCGTTCCGGAATGGGATTTACTATCATGGAAAATTTTATGGATGAAGTAGAAATTATTTCAAACGAATCTTTCGGGACAACAATCCATTTGACAAAATATTTATCAAATAGTAACGCTCTATGCAATTAAGGAGAATTGCCTATGGACATAGAGGTCAGAAATGAGAAGAAGAAGCCTCAGTTAAAGGACCACGAGTTAAAAGCGTTAATTCAAAAAAGTCAAGATGGAGATCAAGGGGCGAGAGATACGATTGTTCAAAGTAATATGCGCCTTGTATGGTCAGTTGTACAACGTTTTCTCAATCGAGGATATGAACCCGACGACTTATTTCAAATTGGCTGTATTGGCCTCTTGAAATCAGTAGACAAATTTGATTTATCTTTTGATGTGAAGTTTTCAACTTACGCAGTTCCAATGATTATTGGTGAAATTCAACGTTTTTTACGTGATGACGGTTCAGTAAAAGTGAGCCGATCGTTAAAAGAAACGGGTAATAAGATTCGAAAGATGAAAGATGAGCTTTCGAAAGAATACGGAAGGGCACCAACCATTAATGAAGTTGCAGAGGCGCTTGAACTAACACCGGAAGAAGTTGTTCTGGCGCAAGAGGCAAGTCGTACGCCATCTTCTATACATGAAACTGTATATGAAAATGATGGTGATCCAATCACGATTTTGGATCAAATTGCGGATCAAGCGGAAACGAAATGGTTTGATAAGATTGCTTTAAAAGAAGCAATAAGAGAACTAGATGAGCGAGAACGCTTAATTGTATATTTGCGCTATTATAAAGATCAAACTCAATCGGAAGTAGCAGAGAGAATTGGAATTTCACAAGTGCAAGTTTCGAGGTTGGAAAAGAAAATATTGAAGCAGATGAAAGATCGGATAGATGAGTAGGTATCTATCCGATTTTTTTCTGTTATTTCAAGGTAGTGAGACTCCCGCATTAAGCTCATGTAGAGGGAAAGGAACGAGTTAAATAAATCGGATTTATAAAAAGTTTACAGAATTTATTGATAATTTAGTAAATTTAAAATATAATCCTAGTATAAACTTGTCATAAAGGGGGAAGAAAAACATGGAATCAAGGCAACAATGGGGCTCAAGAGCGGGTTTTATATTTGCGGCAATTGGTTCAGCTGTTGGATTAGGGAATATATGGCGCTTTCCATATACAGCTTATGAAAATGGAGGAGGAGCCTTTTTTTTACCGTACTTATTTGCATTATTAACAACAGGTATTTCATTGTTGGCTTTTGAATTTGCCCTTGGTCATCGGCATCGTGGGTCATCACCACTTACGTTTTTTCGCATTCATCCGCGTGCAGAGTTTATCGGTTGGTGGCAGATGGTGGTTACTTTTATTGTTTCAACCTATTATGCTGTTATTATTGCATGGTCGCTTTCCTATACATATTTCTCTATAAGTGGAGCGTGGGGAAAGGATACGGAAGCTTTTTTGTTTAAGGAATATTTGCATGTTGCTGATAAACCAGGTCAATTTGGCGGTCTTGTTCCCGAAGTGTTAGTTCCATTGGCACTCGTTTGGATTATCGTACTCGGTGTAGCGTTTAAAGGCGTTAAGAAAGGAATTGAAGTTGTCAATCGGATTTTCATTCCTTTACTTGTATGTATGTTTTTAATTATTGTTGTTCGTGCTGTGACGATGGAAGGGGCCATGCAAGGGCTTGATGCTTTTTTTAAGCCAGATTGGAACCGGATTTTGGATGGGAAAGTATGGCTTGCTGCATATGGACAAATCTTCTTTAGTTTATCGCTAGCGTTTGGAATTATGATCACATACTCTAGTTATTTGCCGAAAAATTCTGATACAACAAATAATGCTTTTATAACGGGATTTGCAAATTCAGGGTTTGAATTGTTAGCAGGTATTGGTGTATTTGCTGCCCTTGGTTTTATGGCAAACAATATGGGGGTATCGATTGATAAGGTAGCTAGTGCTGGTGTAGGGCTTGCATTTGTTGTATTTCCACAAATTATTAATCAATTGCCGATGTCACCATTTTTTGGTGTGCTATTTTTTCTTTCTTTAACGGTAGCTGGTATTACGTCGCTTATTTCACTAGCGGAAGTATGTTTTGCAGCTGTATCTGAAAAATTTAATTTAAGCCGGAAAAAAACAATTGGAATTATGGGTGCGCTTCTCGTATTGGTTTCGCTTGTATTTGCAACGCGTGGTGGGCTCATGTTCTTGGATCTTGTAGATTACTTTGCAAATAACTTTGGATTAATTTTAATTGCTTTAGCAGAAGTTACGACAGTGGGACTAATTCTGCGTCGCTTACCGGTGTATCAAAATCATGCCAATTTTGTATCAGATATTAAGTTAGGTGCATTTTGGAAGGTAAGTTTGCTTGTTATTACACCACTTATGTTAGGATACATGCTCATAGATGGCACGATACAAAATATTCAAAAGAACTACGGAGATTATCCGACGCAGTTTGTTGTGACATATGGATGGTCTTTGGCGGCGGCATTTATTATTGTAGCATTCATGATTAGCATTAAAAAATGGAGTGCGCAAATACATTTAGATTCTGCCAAGCTTGAAAAAGAATGGAAAGATCGGGGTGTTTCGTGATGAGTGCATCAGCAATCATGATGATGGTGATTGGAATTGTAGTGATTTGGGGCGGATTAGCATTAAGTATCGCAAACCTTTTTAAGAACAAGAAGGTGTGAGCAAAAACATCTGTACCGTTTTGGTACAGATGTTTTTTTCTGAAAAAAATTGTATTAGAAAATTTTTCAGAAACCATACTACAACTACGAGGATAGTAAAGAGGTGAATCGAGGTGGAACAAACAGTTTATCTCAAAATGCGAAATCGCCTGCAAGTGTCTCCTTCGTATGAATTGAAGATACATGATATTGCTCAAATTGTTGGGGACCCTAATGTAATAAGCAAGATAGGAAATGAGATTGTCTATAAAATAACAACTCGTGATAAAACACATGTTGTTATTGATGCGATGAAGGTAATCGATATTATCCAGAAAAAATTAGAGCAAGTACAGATTAATTTACTTGGTCCTGGACAAACACTTGTTGAAATTGTATATGGAAAAAAGAAGGTGAATCCTATTTTTTTCGGGCTTGTTTGGATTTTGCTATTTGTAGGAGCGGCGCTTGCAATTATTTATTTTCATGAAGATGTTAGCATGCAGCAAGTGCATAGCCGCTTATATTACATGGTTACGGGAGAGAGAAATAACCAACCGCTTTTATTTCAAATTCCATATTCGATAGGGCTTGGATTAGGGATGATTTTATTTTTCAATCATGTATTTCAAAAGAGAATTAATGAAGAACCAAGTCCATTAGAAGTTGAAATGTTCCAGTATCAACAGTCTCTCGATCAATATGTTGTAGTTCATGAAAATCAAGAAAGTAAAAAAGAAATTTCAGATGATTGAATATGCTTTCGTAATTATGATAGGGCTGGCTGGTGGCCTTGCAGTTGGTGGGGGGTATGTGGCATTTTTAGCAGTGCTTGGTGTAATTCCACGTTTAGTGCAATTAACAAAAAGTTGGAAGTATATTCAAGTTTTTGAATGGGCGGTTATTGGTGGAACGTTAGTAGGTGCTTGGTGCAGTTTAAGGAATATTACATTTCAAATATCTCAGTATTGGCTTATTGTATTAGGGATATTTTGCGGAACTTTTATCGGGATGTTGGCAGCGGCATTAACAGAAGTATTAAATGTTTTGCCTATACTGGCTAAGCGAATCAGAATAGATGAAAAAATCGTACTGTTACTTATAGCGTTAGTACTCGGAAAAGTAGTCGGATCATTGTTTCATTGGATTTATTTTGTGAAGTAGGAGGTGAGAGAAAGTGAAAAAGTTGAAAAACGATTACAAAAATAAAGTGAAAGATTATCATCCGAAGCCGAACTATATGATGAATTGCGTAAAGGCATTTCTTGTAGGAGGAGTCATTTGTACAGTAGGGGAAGTCTTGATGAAAATGTATATACATTATTTTCACTTGAGTGAACAGAATGCTGGGAATATAACCATTGTAATATTAGTGTTATTATCTTCCATTTTAACTGGTTTTGGAATATACGACAAAATAGGGCAATTTAGCGGTGCGGGATCTTTAGTTCCTGTAACAGGGTTTGCAAATTCTATGGTTAGTGCTGCAATGGAACATCGCAGTGAGGGAGTTGTCCTTGGTATTGCTACCAATATGTTTCGATTAGCAGGAAGTGTAATTGTTTTTGGCGTTGTAGGAGCTTATATTGTTGGCTTGATTCGGTACTCACTTAAAGTTTGGATATCTTAAAGGAGGATAGAAATGAGATTGACAGGGAAACAAACATGGGTATTCCAAAATCAAATATTTGTGAATGCAACAGGTACAGCTGTCGGTCCTAAAGAAGCTAAGGGTCCTCTTGGAAAATATTTTGATGTTTCATATGACGACTTACATTGCGGGGAACAAAATTGGGAACTTGCTGAAAGAAAATTGATGAAGAATTCTATTGAGAAAGTGGTGCAAAAAGGAAATATAATGAATTCTCAAATCGATTTTTTTTTAGCGGGGGATTTATTAAATCAAATGGTGACAGCTAATTATGTCGCTCGTGATATGGGAATTCCTTTTTTGGGAATGTTTAGTGCATGTGCAACATCGATGGAAACGTTAGCGATTGGATCAGCCTTTATTGATGGGGGATTTGCAAAGCGTATACTTGCGACGGTTAGTAGTCATAACGCTACTGCTGAAAGGCAATTCCGCTATCCGACAGAGTATGGTGGACAACGGCCGAGTACAGCGACTTCAACTGTTACCGGTGCTGGCTCCATTATGATTAGTACCGAAGAGAGCGACATTAAAATAACAGCTGCAACGATTGGAAGAGTACAAGATTTAGGGATAGCAAATCCTTTTGATATGGGATCCGCTATGGCCCCGGCAGCGGTTGATACCATTCAACAACATTTTGAGGATTTAGGAAGAAGTGCTGCGGACTATGATTTAATTGTCACAGGTGATTTATCGGGTGTAGGAGCACCGATTGCAAAACAAATGTTATTAGAAGAAGGTTATGATTTAGGAAATATATATAATGATTGCGGATTAATGATTTATGATGCAAAACAAGAAGAAGTCTTTGCAGGTGGGAGTGGATGTGCTTGTTCGGCAGTTGTGACTTATGGATATTTATTGGAAGAAATGAAAAAAGGAAATTTGCAACGGATTTTTGTTATTGCAACAGGAGCTTTACTCAATCCAATGATGATTCAACAAAAAGAAACAATTCCAGCGATTGCACATGGAGTAGTATTTGAAAGAGTAAAAGGGGGGTGAATGGTGGACTTTATATATGCATTTCTTGTTGGCGGGGTTATTTGTGTAGTAGGTCAGCTTTTATTGGATTTTGCAAAGCTAACATCTGCACATGTAATGGCAACTTTTGTAGTGGCAGGAGCTGTTTTAGACAGTTTTGATCTTTACGATAAATTGATAAAGTTTGCAGGAGCTGGAGCAATCGTTCCGATTACAAGTTTTGGCCATTCTTTATTACATGGAGCAATGGAAACTGCTGAAACATATGGCTATCTAGGAATAGGAATTGGGATGTTTCGCTTAATATCTGCAGGAATTTCAGCGGCAATATTGTTTTCTTTTTTAACTGCACTTATATGTAAACCGAAAGGATAAATCAAATGAGAAGAAGGGTTATTTTGGTAACAGATGGAGATGAATATGCAAAGCGAGCAATTGAGATGTTAGCGAAGGAATTTGGCGGAAGGTGCATTTCGGCATCGCAAAGTAATCCAACGAGCTTGACGGGAAAAAAGATTGTTGAGCTAATTATGCAAACGCCATATGACCCTGTATTCGTCATGTTTGATGATAGTGGATTTATTGGAGAAGGTTCGGGGGAGAAGGCGTTAAAATATGTGGCGACTCATAAACAAATTGACGTTCTTGGAATTTTAGCTGTGGCATCCAATACCCATAATTGGGAATGGGCGCGTGTAGATGTCAGCATAGATCGAGAGGGAAGATTGACGGAGTATGGCGTTGATAAATTTGGTCTTCCTGATGGAGAGATTGGCAGGATTAGCGGCGATACAATTTATTGCTTAGATGAATTGAATGTTCCGGTCATTATTGGAATTGGAGATATCGGAAAAATGTGTGGAAATGATGAATGGAAGCGAGGTGCTCCCATTACGAAAAAGGCAATTCAATTCATTTTAGAAAGGAGTGGTTTTTATGACGAAAGAGAAGGCAATTAAAATCCCAATTTCTTCGTTCATAAGTGATAATGAAAATTATTTAAAACAAACAGCTGGATTAGGCGTAACATTCGATGTTGGAATTCGTAAATTTCATATTCTCGATAAAGAAATTGGAGTATTATTTGTAAATGGATTGTGTGATACAAACTACATTATCCCTATTCTAGAAGAAGCAGTAGATACAAATGAAATAAGAAATGCAGATGAAAATACTGTTACACTTTTAGAAAATCGCCTGATTCATCAACAAGTAAGTAAGGTCAAGACGATGGATGAGGTAATGGTTCAAGTATTATCCGGCCTTGTTGTTATTTTTGTAGAAGGTGAAACAGAGGCTTTTGTAATAGATGTTCGCAGTTATCCAGGACGAACTCCGACAGAACCGGATACGGAAAAGGTGGTGCGCGGGGCTAGGGATGGATTTGTTGAAAATATTGTTGTGAATACAGCATTAATTCGTAGGAGAATTCGTGATCCACGCCTTAGAAATGAAATTATTCGCGTAGGAGATAGGTCGCAAACAGATATTTGTATTACATATGTTCAAGATGTTGCTAATCCAGATTTAGTAAAAATTATAAAACAAGAGTTAAGCAATATTGAAGTAGATGGTATTACAATGGCAGACAAAACAATTGAAGAATTTGTGGTCAAACAAAGCTATAATCCCTTTCCGCTTATTCGATATACAGAAAGACCGGACGTAGCAGCCAATCATTTGTTGGAAGGTCATGTATTAGTGATTACGGATACATCGCCAAGTGTTATGATTACACCTACAACATACCTTCATCATTTACAACATGCGGAAGAATTTAGGCAAAATCCAGCAGTAGGTACATTTTTACGCTGGGTACGATTCTTAGGTGTGCTATTTTCTTTATTTTTATTACCATTTTGGTTAGTATTTGTATTTGATCCAACATTGTTACCAGAGAAACTTGCGTTCATTGGGCCGAACAAAATGACACATTTACCTATTTTATTACAAGTGTTATTGGCAGAGATTGGGCTTGAATTTTTAAGAATGGCAGCCATTCATACTCCGACCCCGTTATCATCTGCTGCCGGCTTAATTTCAGCAATTTTAATTGGGCAAATCGCAATTGATGTTGGATTATTTGTTCCAGAGGTTATTTTATATGTAGCAATCTCAATGATTGGCTCATATGCGACACCGAGTTATGAATTAGGGCTTGGCAATAAAATTGGAAAGTTATTTGTCATCATTTTAACGGGCTTATTTCATGAAATGGGGTTTGTCATTGGGATGACAATATTAATTTTATTTTTAACATCTATAAAAAGTTTACAAACACCATATTTATGGCCATTTTTACCATTTGATTGGGGAGCATTAACCAAAATTTTACTTCGACCAACGATGTCAAGTTTAAAAGTGCGTCCAAGTATAGTCCGACCACAAAATATACGCAGGCAAAAATAAGCAGAGAATTCTCTGCTTATTTTTCATGATAAATTTATTGTTTTTTAACAAAAAGCCAACATTTTTTTCGTACACTTAGAGTAGATATTGTGTATGAAAGGGGAAGAGGCATGATTAAATTATTTGTAAGTGATTTAGATGATACACTCGTTTATAATGTGAGCCATATGCACGAAGCGGATAAAAAAGCGATTCAGTGGTTAGCGGATAAAGGAACAAATATTTGTTTTGCCTCAGGTCGTTTTACACATCGAATTCACGAGGTAGTAGGTAGCTTTGAATTTCCATATTACATAACCGGTCTCAATGGTGCTATCATGTTGTTACCAGATGGACAAATATTTCATGAATCAAAATTTGATAATAAAGTTGTCCAGGAAATATATCAATATATTCATGAAAAACAACTAGCTGATATTGTCTGTGCAAAAGAGAACAGATATACAAAAAAGAAAAATGAACATCATCACAATTTTGAGAAGGATATGGGAGTCCAGATTACTGAAATTGAGACGCTTGAGGATGAATTTGGTAAAACAGTTTATCCAGCAAAATTATTTATATATGGAGAAGAAAAAAAGATTGAAAGGTTAGACCGAGAGCTGAGAGAGAAATTTCATAAGGTTGCTGAAGTTGTGATTTCTGGAAAGTGTTATGTTGATATTATGCCGACAGGAGTCAGTAAAGGGAATGCTTTGAAACGTTTAATCAACCATTTAGGGATTGAAGAGAATGAAGTTGCTTGTATCGGAGACTCCTTTAACGATATTTCGATGTTCGCCGTAACGCCACATTCATTCACACTTCATCATGCCCATCCGTATGTGAAAGAGAAAGCGAGTTATATTGTACGTTCAGTAGAAGAAGCTATTATGAAATTACCATTGCTTGCATAAGAGAAGAAGCTCGTCATTTGACGAGCTTCTTCTTATTTAAATAATGATTTTATAAAATCGATGATACTAGAGAAAAAGTCTTTTACTTTATCTAGAAAGCTTTGTCCTTCTTCAGATCCTAAGAAAGCTGATACATGATCTTTTGCTTTATTTAATTGGCTACCAACTTGATTCCAATCAATATTTAAGTTTTTCATTTTATCAAATAATGAAACTAAACTATCTAATTGTTCATCAGTTAGTGTAATACCAAGTTGATCAGCAATTTTTTTAATTAATGAACGTAAGTCTTCGGTTGTCTTTGGCTGTTCTTTTGCAATTTCTTCTTTTACTTTTGCAACAAGTTGAACTGCTTTGTCATCGCCGATTTTGTCACCAAGTTTTGCTGTTTGTACCATTTCTTCATTTGCTACCTTTTTCACTTCTTCTGGAATTTCTTTTTTTGAAGTTGTTTCGTAAGCTTTCATCAGCCCTGTCAATGCAGCAGTTCCTGATACTTTAAATGGTGCAGTAATTTGAATTTCGGCATCTTTTACACCTGCTGTGATCAGTGCATTTGTATACATTGCATCTGTTACCCAATTAATGTTTTTTGCACGTACAATGATACCTGATCCTGGCTTTGTATACGTAATCATGGAAGAGGAAATGGCCCGTGTACCAATTTGGGCTTTTGGAACAATTCCCTCTAGAAATTTATGTTCTTCCGCATTAGATACAGTAATAATTTGTGCATCTTTTGGTGCTTTCATTTCTTTTAAAAGATCTTGTTTTTGTTGTTCAGATAAATTTTCTCCTAATGTAACGATAGATTCTCCCTCAATTACATCTGCAAATGAAGCTGTTGGAATCATAAAGACCATAACAGCTAATAGCAGAGCTACTAATTTCGTTTTCACGAACAATCGCTCCCTTTCTTTTTCTGAAATTTACGGGCAACACAGTTATTATAGTATATTTTTCTGATTTGTCATCTTTCTTCTTCTTTAATTGAAGAAAGATGTATCTATATTGTCGGATTCTTTTTGTTTCTGGTCGTGAATATGGTAATATAGTGCTGAGATACTTGAAAGGAGATATATACGTATGAAAACTTTAGGATACATATTAATGGAAAATGGGGAGAAAATTGAACTAGAGTTTTTTCCAGAAGAAGCACCAACAACAGTTGAAAACTTTAAAAAACTAGCGATGCAAGGATTTTACGATGGTGTTACATTCCACCGCGTTATCCCTGGGTTTGTAAGTCAGGGTGGAGATCCAACAGGAACAGGTGCAGGCGGCCCAGGTTATACAATTCCATGTGAAACAGATGGTAATCCTCATCGTCACGTTGTAGGATCGCTTTCTATGGCACACGCTGGCCGTAATACAGGTGGTAGCCAGTTCTTTATCGTTCATGAGCCACAACCACATTTAGATGGCGTTCATACTGTATTTGGTAAAGTAACAAGCGGTATGGAAACGGTACTCAATATGCGTCAAGGCGATGTAATGAAAGAAGTTAAAGTTTGGGAAGAATAAGTGAGAGGCTGTGCCAAAAGGTCGTGAACAGCGACCTTTTGGAGACAGCTTTTTTTTGCTTTATTATTGAAAGTGTAAATTTAAAAAGATGATATTCAAGATTGAAAATTTCCGTATGAAATGATACAGTCGTTTGTGCTTGGACAGGAAAATCGACCGTAAGGAAAGTTTTTTACTTGAAGAAAAGGAATTGATGAGTGCGACGCAGTACATGATAAGTAGAGCGTATCAGTGTCATATAAGGAACGACTTTTACAAATGGACATAGAATATAGCGGGGATATAGAGTAGTATTGATGTGTAGTGGTATGATGGTATAAAATAAAGTTTTTAGTTTCCTTTTGTTAGGGGAATTGAGTTCTGCTGATAGCCCTTCTCACTATAGGAAAAATATTGTAGAATAGATGTGATATAAAAAGAGCGATTGAGGGGACGAAAGGATTATAACTTTTGTAAGAAGGGATAAGGTTTATGTTAATTCGTTTTAAAAAAAGTTATGAAAAGATTGCAATGGGACTTCTTTCTTTTATGCCGAATGAAAAAGATGTAAAAACATTACAGTTGACAATGAAAGAGTATGAAACAAAGGACGATTGGCAATTGTATTTATGGAAACAAAATGAGGATTTTGTTGGAATTATTGGGGTTGTAGAAAAGGAAGAGCATTTGTTAGAAATTCAGCATCTTAGTGTGAATCCATCTCATCGACAAATGGGAATTGGAACAGAAATGGTAAAAGAATTACAAGAGAAGTTTGCTGATTATACGATTTGTGGGAATGAACAAACAGCAAGCTTTTGTGAGAAATGTAAAAATGTAGAGCAGAATATACATTCATAAAAGCAGAGATACAATTTTTGTTATCTCTGCTTTCTTTTTTTTAATTGTTCATGTCGCTCTGCAATTACAGGTTCTCTATTGCGTAATGTATGTTTATGAATGATATATTCACTAGGTGCTAGATGAGTATTTTTCCAAGAAAGCCCGCTTTTAGTGCATAAGTCCATACATCTGTTTTCTAGTGTAGGATCTAAAAAAGGTAAAAATAACGGTTGAAAATCTGCTTTTTTCTGGATAGATTGCAATTGTTTTTTTAGTAAGGTTAAAAGTTGTTGATGATGTAGTCCTAAGGCATGTATAGGTTCACGTTCTTTTTCTAAGATGGCAATGGCACGTTTTATCATTTTGGCGGCCCCGTTCCAATTTAAGCGTCGTTGATGGTATAAAGAAACTGCAATTTGAATAAGACCAACCCAATGATGATCACGCTTACCTCGTGGTTTTAATTTCCAATACTCTTCTAAAACTTCATGACATTCAAAATAATCGTAGTCTCCATGAAAATGGATGAGAAATTGTATGTATGCTTTCGGATACATTTCGTTCGCTCCTGTCCGTGTTTTTATGTAATATAGTTTATCATATCGCTGAAATTTCCATCAGTGATTTTTCATCCTCATTGTCGCCGATTAGACAGTTACAGATCGTCCTATTATTAATAGCGGAATAAATAAGAAACGGCTAGGGCCATTATTCCCTAGCCGTTTCTTGCACTCTACATTAGCAGAAGCAAGCTGCTCCCACAATAATCAGTAGAATGAATAAGACAACAAGTAAAGCGAACCCACTGTTAAAACCGCAATCAACATTGCCCATAGTTTTTGTACCTCCTACATTGTTCTAACTACATTGTTATCATATGAAGGGGTGGGCGTCTTTGCATGGGCAAATATCTATTTTTCATTAAATTTCTTAAAAAGGTTGGATAGAACATAAGTATGCTCTATACTTATGTTGTTATAGAAAAAATGTGGTGGGATGCTTTGTGCAATATAATTTTAAAGTAGAGTCATTTGAAGGGCCTTTAGATTTATTATTACATTTAATTCATCGTTATGAAATCGATATATATAATATTCCTGTGGCAGAAATTACAGAACAGTATTTATCTTATATTCATACGATGAAAGAATTACAATTAGATGTAGCGAGTGAGTATTTAGTGATGGCGGCAACGCTATTACAAATTAAAAGTAAAATGTTGTTACCGAAACAAGAAGAAGATGTACATGATAGTGGAGAGGACTTTATAGATGATCCCCGTCAAGAATTGATGGAGCGATTAATTGAATATAAAAAATATAAGCAGGTGGCTGCAGAGTTAAAAGAAAGAGAGCAAGAAAGAGCGCAGCTATATACACGTCCACCGATTGATTTTACATCGTTTCAGCAAGAAGAGGCGGCGAATCTGCCTCTTGATGTTACGCTATATGATATGTTAGCTGCGTTTCAAAAAATGATGCGTCGCAAAAAATCCAAGCGTCCTGTAACAGCGCGGATTACCCGTCAAGAAATACCGATTGAACAGCGTATGACCGATATTTTACAAAAGTTAGAAACGCTAGGTGGTCGTCAAAGTTTTTACGATTTATTTGCTGATGAAGAGCGTGAAGTGATGGTTGTAACATTTTTAGCCATATTAGAGCTTATGAAACATCAACAAATTGTTATTGAGCAAGAACAAAACTTTGATGAAATCTTTTTGTCGTGTGCAAATCATAATTCAAAATAAAATTTGAGCGTGAGAACAAATGAAGAAGATAAGACAAGTGATAGCAGTAAGACTTCCATCTTAAGATTCAGAGGGAAGCAAGGAAGATAGGTAAGAGCTCATAATCAGTGGGAGACCGCTGGTTTAAGTGTCACTTTATCTCGCTATTTTAGGGAAAGAAAACTCCTGCCCCACGATTTCGCGGAAGTAAAAAGGTTGGGGAGGGGTAGACTTTTAATTAGTAGGGATAAAGAACAAACATTGATTCAAGTTTCGCTATACTAAAATCGTTGTTAAGTAAAGTGTGAAACAATAAAAAGAAAGACCAAACCGGAAGCACTTAACTGTGATTCGGTTTTTTTATGGGGATTTCGGATGAAATAATTTGAGGAAGGAGATTGTACGTTGGAAAGAAAAGAACAGATGGCAATTACTGAAGGGCTTCTTTTTGTCGCGGGTGATGAAGGAATATACCCAGAACAAATAGCAAAAGTACTTGAGATTGAAGAGGAAGATGTTATTAAAATCGTTGAAGAAATGCAAGAGAAATGGGAAGGTGAAGGGCGTGGATTGCAAATTGTACAATTTGCGAAAGCATATCGCCTTGCTACTAAGAAAGAACATGCACCTTACTATCAAAAGTTAATGGACACGCCAACAGCTGCTTCGTTATCACAAGCAGCGCTTGAGACGCTAGCCATTGTTGCTTATCGTCAGCCGATTACGAGAATGGAAATGGAAGAAATTCGTGGTGTGAAAACAGAGAGAGCATTACAAACATTAGTTTCACATCTTCTTATCAAAGAGGTTGGGCGCGCGGAAGGACCAGGACGCCCGATTTTATATGGGACAACCAAAGAGTTTTTAGATACATTTGGATTACAAACGTTAGATGACTTACCTGCTCTTTCAGAAGAAAATGAACAAATGAATGAAGCTGATTTATTCTTCGATTCGTTGCAAGAATTATCAAAATGAAAGCTTAGCACTTCGCTAAGCTTTTTTTGTATATGAAATACATAGCGTGTCATACTAAATGAAAAAAGGAGGCAAGTTATGAAAGGGGTACGGAGTATTCTTTTGCTAGTTTCTGTTTTATTATGTTTTTCATTAAACAGCACATCGGCGAAACGATATATGATGTCTATTCATGCGGCATCCTTTTTTTCTATGCAACGTCCGCATCTTGGGAAAATGAAAGTAAGTTTTTTTAAAGTTGGGCAAGGGGATGCAACATTGATTACATTGCCAAATGGTCAAACGGTATTAATTGATGGAGGACCTTATGAAGCAGGAGAAGTCCTTATTCAAAAGTTACTTGAAAAAGGAATTAATCATTTAGATGTTATAGTAGGAACTCATCCGGATATGGATCATATAGGTGGGCTAATTCCAATTATAGAACAAATGCCTGTAGCACTTGTATTAGATAGTGGAAAAACGTATAGTTCTCTTACATATCATACGTATAGAAATCATATTAAAAAGAGAGGAATTCCATTTGTTCGTGTTAAACAAGGGCAATATCTCCCGTTAGATCCTCATGTGTCCATTCAAGTGTTGAATAATGGAAAATCAAAAGATGAGAATAATGAATCTTCAATTGTATTAAAGGTTCGTTATGGGAAAGCGGATTTTTTATTAATGGGGGATGCAGATATACGGACGGAAAATAAAATAGTAAAGCGATATGATGTCCATGCAGATGTGTTAAAAGTAGGACATCATGGCTCCTATACATCAACAGGCGAAGCCTTTTTAAAAAGGGTAAATCCTCAATTTGCTATTCTTTCTTATGGGAGTAAGAATCCATATGGTCATCCGCATCAAAGTGTAGTCAAAAGATTAAAACGGCATGGTGTGATGATGTATGGGACAAATAAAAGAACAGTGGAGATTGAAACGGATGGAGAGCATATTAAAATGTGGTCCAATGCTCCACTCCCATTATTAAAGTAACAAAGAGCAATTTCCTTTTTTAACAATAGAAAAGGAAATTTCACTTAAATGTATAGACAACTACTCGTGTGTATATTAAGATGGAGTTAGGCAAATAGATAATTATAACAAGTAGGTATTTTATGGGAAAGGGTCGATGGAAATGAAAACGCAAGTTGTCATCAACGCCAAAATTTATACCGGTCAAGAAGTAATAGAAAGTGGATTTATTCGTTATGTAAAAACAATTACAGAAATTGGTTTGATGGCTCAATATGTACCACAAGAAGATGAAGTTGTTTTTGATGCAGAAGGAAAGATTATCATTCCAGGTATGATCGATGTTCATATTCATGGTGGATACGATATTGATGCGATGGATGCAAATAGCGATGGTTTAGTAACCCTTGGTCAAGAAATGTTAAAAGAAGGTGTTACAACTTACTTCCCAACAACAATGACACAAGCTCCAGAAGCGATTGAACGTGCGTTACGCGCTGCAAAAGAAGCGAAAGAAAAAGGAGCGCATTTTGAATATATTCATTTAGAAGGACCGTACGTTTCTAAAAAACGTGCAGGAGCACAACCGCTTGAACATATTGTCCCAGCGAATATTGAGCAATTTAAAAAGTGGCAAGAGGCAAGTGGGAATTTAATTAAATTGGTAACATATGCACCAGAAGAAGAAGGTGCAATTGAATTTGAAGAGTATTTAGCTGAAACAGGTGTTGTTGGTACGATAGGGCATACTGATGCAATCGATGAGCAATTAAAAAATAGAAAAATTACACATGCAACTCATTTATATAATCAAATGCGCGGTTTACATCACCGTGAGCCAGGAGTAGTTGGTCATGTGTTATTAAATCCAGAGATAATGGTTGAAATAATTACAGATGGTATTCATATTCACCCTGATATGGTGAAATTAGCATATAAATTAAAAGGCCCTAAAAAAATTAGCGTTATTACGGATGCAATGCGTGCAAAAGGTCTAGAAGATGGATTGTACGAGCTTGGTGGGCAACCAGTGCATGTAAAAGACGGAAGTGCTCGATTAGAAGATGGCACGTTAGCAGGTAGTATTTTGAAAATGGACCAAGCGTTTCGCAATGTAATTCAATTTACAGGATGTTCAATTGAAGACGCGGTACTGATGACATCAGTGAACCAAGCAGAAGAGTTTGGATTAACAAATAAAGGTGCATTAGCAGTAGGAAAAGATGCAGACTTCGTTGTAATGAATGAAGATTTACATGTATATGATACAGTTCGTTTAGGAATTCATATGAAGAAAGGGAAGGAATAAGATGAATATTCTTGTTGTAGAATCTCAAGAAAAATTAGCCGAAGCAGGTTATAAATTAATCGAAAATGTTGTAAAATCAAAGGGAAATCCAACTTTAGGAATGGCTACAGGAAGCTCTCCACTTGGAATTTATGCAGAAATAAGAAAAAATAAACTTGATACAAGCCATGTAACCACTGTAAACTTAGATGAGTACGTAAACTTACCACATGAAGATAAAAACAGCTATCATTATTTTATGAAAGAACAGCTGTTTGATCATCTTCCATTTAAAGCAACTTATGTACCGAACGGGATGGCAAACGATTTAGAGGAAGAGTGCAATCGTTATGAAGGCATTCTAGCAGCTAACCCAGTTGACTTACAGATTCTTGGAATCGGTGAAAACGGTCATATCGGATTTAATGAGCCAGGAACGCCATTTCATTCTCGAACTCATATTGTAGAATTAACTGAGTCTACACGCCAAGCGAACCGCCGCTTTTTTGAAAAAGAAGAAGATGTACCAACGCATGCAATTACGATGGGAATTGGAAGCATCATGAAAGCAAAGCAAATTCTACTTGTTGCTATGGGACCGAAAAAGGCGGAAGCAGTTAAAGAATTATTGCAAGGAGAGTATAGCGAAGCGTGTCCTGCTACAGTTCTGCAACGTCATCCGAATGTAACCGTAATCGCTGATCAAGAAGCTCTATCTTTATGCAGTGAGGCGATTGCTGATGAACATCGACAAGTATTCACCATTTCCGATCTATTATCAGATTCAAGAGTGGGTGAAACAGCTAATTGAGGACGGTGAATGGAAGCCGGGAGATAAAATTCCATCTGAAAATGAACTTTGTGATAAGTTTGAAGTAAGTCGTATGACAATTAGACAGGCAATTAATAACTTAGTGGAACAAGGGTATTTATATCGAAAACGTGGAATTGGAACGTTTGTTCAACTTCCAAAAGTGGAGCAAAAACTGCAAGGGATGACGGGATTTACTGAAGATATGTTATCCCGTGGGATGAAACCGAGCAGTCAATTATTAAGTTTTCAGCTAGTTCCTGCTACTGCTAAAATAGCAGAGCGACTTAGAATACAAGAGGGAGAGTCGATTTATGAAGTGAGGCGTATTCGCTTAGCTGATGATGAACCGATTGCTTTTGAGACAACATATTTGTCGCCAACTCTTGTAAAAGATATTAACGAAGAAATTTTGCAACAATCTTTATACGAACATTTAGAGAAAAAATTAGGTTTTAAACTTGTTCGTGCTACGCAAACAATTGAAGCTTCAATTGCAACAGATGATGAAGCTGAACATCTGCACATACCTAAAAAAGCACCTGTGCTTGTAATGAGACAATGGTCATATGCAGAAGGAGAATTACCATTAGAGTACGTAAAATGCATTTATCGTGGTGATCGTTATAAGTTTATTACGAATATTTCACGAAATAAGTAATTTTACTTTGTGCAATATAAAAATACGACTCGTCCCTACTTGGAACGAGTCGTATTTTTATGTTGTGTAGCATTATAGTGTAAAACATGTTTTACAGCATCTTTTACAGAAGGAACAACATGTTTAGCATGCTTTTTCACTTCTTCATCAGCTTGTGACATGGCAAAACTGTGAGGTGTAAGGTGAAACATAGGGATATCATTGTAAGAGTCACCAATACAAGCGATTTCTTCAGGGTTGATTTGGAATTCTTCTGATAAAACGGAAATTGCTGAACCTTTACTGATATTTGGAGGCATAACATCTAAGCATTGTTCAGCAGAGATAAACGTGCTAACTTTGTTTTTAAATGTTTCGTTAATTTTCTTTTGAAGAATTTGTAAATCTTCTTTTGTACCACCCACAGAAATTTTATTTGGAAAAATCGTGTCATCAATTTTTTTTAATAAATTAGGTTCTTCAATGGAAGTCATTGTAACTTGTTTTTCAAGTTCATGGATAAAAGGTGTTTTTTCTTCAATGTAATAATTATGCTCATCACTTACATAACGAAAATAAGGTTCTTCATTTGTCATAGATAACAGATCAGGTAAAATTTCAGAATCAAATGTGGCAGATAATAATTGCTTATTTTCGTGTGTATATACAAAGACACCATTTACACTGATACGGTGGAAATGAGTGCCAACTTCTTTCATTAAATCAGCAATTTCATTATCTAGTCGACCAGAAGCAAAACAAAGAATTATATTGTGCTCTGCGAGGCTGCGAAGTGCCGCAATATCTTCTTTATCAATCAAGCCTCCATGCTGCATCATCGTACCGTCAATATCACTTACAAACATTTTAATCATTGTAGTCGTACTCCTTTCTACGTACGGTTGCTCTTACCATTATACGCATCTTGTGCAAACATGTCTAAAAAACGACTTTTTCGCGTACAGTAGATGTTTTCATTGACGAAAAAGAAGGATGTTCTGTAACATAAAGGCAGGCTATTTAAGGACGAGGGTGGTGTTATATGAATAATTGTCTAGAGATAAAAAAAGTTTTAAATAATAATGTTATCATCGCTAACCATCCTGAACATAAGGAAGTAGTAGTGATTGGTAAAGGGATTGGATTTGGAAAAAAAGCAAAAGATGTGCTCGAGCAGCAACAAATTGAAAAAATGTTTGTTTTAAAAAATGAACATGATCGTGAACAATATAAACTTTTAGTACCGCATGTAAGTGAACAGTTCATTGCACTAATGAATGATATTATGCTTTTTATTCAAGAAAAAGCACAAGCACCATTAAATGAACATATTCATATTGCTCTAACGGATCATATCTCTTTTGCGCTGAAAAGGCTAAAACAAGGTTTGACAATCGATAATCCTTTTTTAGTAGAAACGAAAATGCTGTATCCAAAAGAATATGAAATTGCCGCAGGTGTCGTGCAAATGCTGAATTCTCGTTTGCAAATTACATTGCCAGAAGGAGAAATAGGGTTTATTGCACTTCATATTTATAGCTCGCTTACAAACTCTGAGTTAGCTTCTGTAAATCAAAATTCCCGTCTTATTGTCCAATTGGTAACTTTAATTGAGACAAATTTACATCTTACATTAGATCCAGAAAGCATTCATTATTTACGTCTAATTCGTCATTTACAATATGCAATTGAACGGGTAAAAAAAGGGGAAAAAGTAGAAGAAGCACAAGGGTTTGCCGATTTATTAAAGGCTGAATATCCAGTTTACTATAATCTAGCATGGAAACTTGTTAAAGTCATGCAAAAGGAATTGCAACTCCCTGTATATGAAGCAGAAAGTATATATTTAACGATGCACTTGCAACGATTAGTAAAGGCAGAACGCGTCTAACAAGTATATAATTTTGTCTAAAATGAAAACGTTGAAAAAAATGATTGAATCGCTTACAATTGTTTTGTATAATAGGTTCTGCAAAGTTATACAAAATTCGACAAACAAATTAAAGCGAGTAGTAAAAATCTTTGCTTTAATAATAATGAAATTATACGTAAACTTATTTTTGACACGTGTTACTGATTCGATCAGGCATGAGTAGAAAAAAGTAAGGAATGTAAGCTAAAGAAAGGGATATACTACCCTTTGTATAGTTATCGTTCTGTCTTTTTTCCTCATGCCTTTTTGGCGTTTGTCGAAAAGTACAATATAGATAAGAGAGGAAGGTTTTCCATGTTTAAGAAGATCTTTGGTGTTCTTCAAAAAGTCGGAAAAGCGCTTATGCTTCCAGTAGCGATTTTACCGGCGGCAGGGATTTTACTTGGATTTGGTAACGCATTTCAAAATGAACAGTTAACAAATCTAATTCCTGCTTTAAAGGCAGATTGGTTTGTCATGGTTGCAAAAATCATGGAACAATCTGGCGACATTATATTTGCTAACCTTGCGCTATTATTTGCAGTTGGGGTAGCAATTGGTCTTGCAGGTGGAGACGGGGTAGCTGGATTAGCAGCATTCGTCGGCTACTTAATTATGAACAAAACGATGAGTGTGTTCTTAGAAGTAGACAAGTTCGTGAAAGTAACAAGTACAGGGACGGATCCAGTTAAAATTGGTTTCGCAGATCCTGCGTATGCAAATGTATTAGGGATTCCAACACTGCAAACAGGGGTGTTTGGCGGTATTATCGTTGGTATATTAGCAGCTTATTGCTACAATAAATATTTCAATATTGAATTGCCACCATACTTAGGTTTCTTTGCAGGTAAGCGTTTTGTACCAATTGCAACTGCAACATTTTCATTAATTTTAGGAATTTTAATGTGCTTTGTATGGCCATATATTCAAACTGGTTTAAATACATTCTCACATCAAATGATTGATGCGAATAAAACGTTAGCAGCATTTATTTTCGGATTAATTGAGCGATCATTAATTCCATTTGGATTACATCATATTTTCTATTCACCGTTTTGGTTTGAATTTGGTCAATACACAAATGCGGCAGGAGAGCTTGTACGCGGTGATCAAAAAATCTTTATGGCACAGTTAAAAGATGGTGTAGAATTAACAGCAGGTACATTTACAACTGGTAAGTATCCATTCATGATGTTTGGTCTTCCAGCAGCAGCATTAGCAATGTATCATGAAGCTCGTCCAGAAAATAAAAAATTAGCAGCTGGTATTTTAGGTTCTGCTGCGTTAACATCATTCTTAACAGGTATTACAGAACCGCTTGAATTCTCATTCCTATTCGTAGCACCAGTACTGTTTGGAATCCATGCAGTTTTTGCAGGTCTATCATTCATGACAATGCACATTTTAGGTGTTAAAATTGGTATGACATTCTCTGGTGGTTTAATTGACTTCTTACTATTTGGCGTGCTACCAGGACGTACACCATGGTGGTGGGTAATTATTGTCGGTCTTGCACTTGCAGTAATTTACTACTTCGGCTTCCGTTTTGCAATCCGTAAATGGAATTTAAAAACACCTGGCCGCGAAGTAACAACAGATACGAACGGTGCAGGAAAAACAGAAGCAGGAGAACTTCCACGTGAAGTATTAACAGCGCTTGGCGGTAAGGAAAATATTGCTTCTTTAGATGCTTGTATTACACGTTTACGTGTTCAAGTTAACGATCAAAAAAATGTAAATAAAGATCGTCTAAAAGAGCTTGGAGCAGCTGGAGTACTTGAAGTAGGAAATAATATTCAAGCAATCTTTGGACCGAAGTCTGATACGTTAAAATCACAAATTCATGATATTATGTCCGGCCGTACACCTCACGTAGAGAAAGAAGAGCCTGCAAAGGTAGAAGAAGTTGTACAAAAGTCTGATACAAATGAAACGCTTGTATCTCCAATGGAAGGTAAAATTTTACCGATTACAGAAGTACCTGATCAAGTGTTCTCAGGTAAAATGATGGGAGATGGCTTTGCGATTGAACCAACAGAAGGAGTAGTCGTATCCCCAGTAGATGGTGAAATCGTCAATGTATTCCCAACAAAACATGCAATTGGTATTCAATCTGAAGGCGGAAAAGAAATTTTAATTCACTTTGGTATTGATACTGTAAAATTAAATGGTGAAGGCTTTGAAGCTCTTGTTGCACAAGGTGATAAAGTGAAGCAAGGACAACCTTTATTAAAAGTAGATTTAGCATTTGTAAAAGAAAATGCACCGTCTACGATTACACCAGTTGTTTTTACAAATTTACAGCAAGGACAACAAGTGATATTGAAAAAAGAAGGAACTGTCAAGAAAGGCGAAGCCGCTATTATTGACATTCAGTAAGAAATTGACGCAAAATGTTTATAATTATAGTAGGTGATGTGGTTGACCGAACATCACCTATTATATAAAATAGATAATGTAGTACTCACGTCTATACAACTAAAAATAATGTATTTAAAGGAGATAAATAACTATGGAAAAAATTTTTAAAGTAACTAGTGACTCAGGAATTCATGCTCGTCCAGCAACTCTACTTGTAAATACAGCAAGTAAATTCGGTGCTGACATTAACTTAGAATACAACGGAAAAAATGTTAACTTAAAATCAATCATGGGCGTTATGTCTTTAGGCATTCAACAAGGCGCGGAAATTAAAATCACTGCAAATGGTGATGATGCAGCTCAAGCACTAGCAGCTATCGAAGAAACAATGAAAAACGAAGGATTAGGAGAATAATGACTCTTCATATTCAAGGGATTGCTGCATCAAGTGGGATTGCTATTGCGAAGGCTTTCAGACTTGAGAATCCTGAATTTAACATTGAAAAGAAAACGATTACGGATGAAGCTGCAGAAATTACACGCTTAGAAGCTGCGTTAGAGAAGGCGAAATCTGAATTAGAAGCAATCAAAGACCACGCTTTCGCTGAGTTAGGTGCAGATAAAGCGGCTATCTTTGAAGCGCATTTACTAGTATTGAATGATCCGGAGTTGGTAAACCCAGTAAAGGATAAAGTGAAAAACGAAAAAGTAAATGCTGAATTCGCAATGGATGAAGTTGCAACGATGTTTATTACGATGTTTGAAAACATGGATAATGAATATATGAAAGAACGTGCAGCTGACATTCGTGATGTAACGAAACGTGTTCTTGCACACTTACTAGGAGTTAACTTCTCAAATCCAAGCACAATTTCCGAAGAAGTGATTATTATTGCTGAAGATTTAACACCATCTGATACGGCACAATTAAATCGCGCATATGCAAAAGGCTTTACAACTGATATCGGTGGCCGTACATCTCACTCTGCAATTATGGCTCGCTCTATGGAAATTCCAGCTGTTGTTGGTACGAAAGTAGCTATGGAGAAAATTCAAAATGGCGATATCGTAATCATCGATGGATTAGATGGAGAAGTCATTGTAAACCCATCTGAAGAAACTCTTCGTACTTTTGAAGAAAAGAAAATAAAATTTGAAGAGCAAAAAGCTGAATGGGCGAAATTAAAAAATCAAGCTACTGTGACAAGCGATGGACATCATGTTGAACTTGTTGCAAACATCGGTACGCCAAATGATGTACAAGGTATCATTGACAACGGTGGAGAAGGCGTTGGTTTATACCGCACAGAATTCTTATATATGGGCCGTGACAACCTTCCGACAGAGGAAGAACAGTTCGAAGCATATAAAGCTGTTCTGGAAGGAGTAAAAGAAGGTCAACCAGTCGTTGTTCGTACACTTGACATTGGTGGAGATAAAGAGCTGCCATACTTACATTTACCAAAAGAAATGAACCCATTTTTAGGATACCGTGCAATTCGTTTATGCCTTGAAGAGCAAGATGTGTTCCGCACACAGCTTCGTGCATTACTTCGTGCTAGCGTATACGGTAACTTAAAAATTATGTTCCCAATGATTGCAACTCTTGCTGAATTCCGTCAAGCGAAAGCAATCTTATTAGAAGAGAAAGAAAAGCTTGTTAAAGCTGGTACAACAGTTTCTGATTCTATTGAAGTAGGTATGATGGTAGAAATACCAGCTTCAGCAGTATTAGCAGATCAATTTGCTAAAGAAGTTGATTTCTTCTCAATCGGAACTAATGATTTAATTCAATACACAATGGCTGCGGATCGCATGAATGAACGTGTATCTTACTTGTATCAACCATATAATCCAGCTATTTTACGTCTTGTAAAAATGGTAATCGATGCTGCTCATAAAGAAGGAAAATGGGCTGGTATGTGTGGTGAGATGGCAGGAGATTCACTTGCAATCCCGCTATTATTAGGTTTAGGATTAGATGAATTTAGTATGAGTGCAACATCTATTCTTCCTGCAAGAACACAATTAAGCAAATTGTCAAAAGCAGAAATGGAAGAGTTAGCACAAAAAGCATTAATGATGTCAACGGCTGAAGAAGTTGTTGAATTAGTAAAAAGTATTTAAGTACAAAAAACCTGAGGCCAATGAAATCGGTCTCAGGGCTTTTTTTGTACATAAAGTAGACAAGAGATTATTAGATAGCGATAGCAACAATATCATCTAGACAAACGCGTAAAAGTCCTGTGAAGTCATCTTCAAATCCATCTTCGCCGGCAGAGAATAATGCAACTCCATTGCAAAAACCTTGAAATATTACGTTATTGAATGTTCCGTTGTCTTTTAACGTAAGAAGGGAAATGTTAGTTCCTATTGCAACATTTTCAAGGACGTTGCATACAGAGAATCTTCTATCAAAGTTTCTATTAAAACGTCCCTTAAAATCTTCTTTTTCATGATGATGGCGATCTCTTTCTTTAAAGTTGTCACAACACCCAAAAGATCCAAACATACTCTTCATCACCCCTTTCATATTTATAATGTATGTGTTTTGTATAGGGGATGATTGGACAAAGCGTGCAGTTTTTACTAGGATATTTTCTTATTTTCATTCACTTGAAGTAGAGATAGTTTGAAGAGAAATATAAAAGGTTATTTTCTACATAAAATAAAGACCACCATAATAAAAGAAACAGGTAGTCTTTACGCTTTTTTACTTTTATATAAAACGATGACATATACGGGAAGGGCTAAAAGTAATGGTACGATAGATCGCGAGGTATGTACTCCCTCTTCTAGCTGGAATGCTTTTTCTTTTGAGAATTGCAATATTGCAATGTTTGTAGCATCGCCAATAAAGTATAGAAGTAACACAGTAACGGCATAGCTTAAAAATGCAATAAAGCTTCCACATGAATTCAATTAAAATCCCTCTCTTGTTATCTATTTGTTACTATTGTATCATAATTGTAACAAAAAATCACCCTTATATTCCAAATAGACGACGAAATTCGACATAATCCCTTGTTTTTTACTAAGCATAGATAAGTTTATCGCATGATTTCTAATAATGATGTCGAATTCAAATAACATATATTACAAATAGATGAAATAAAAAAACGAAGGGATTCACCTTCGTTTTTTTATTTTGCCCATTCTGTTACTTCTTCAACACTCATACGTGGTGCAGGATGACCTTTTAGGCTAGATTCACCAATTGTAATAAGCATAATTGGGACATAACGAGAAGAAATATGAAACTCTTCTATTAATGCTTGTGAATTAAAACCACCAATTGCACAAGTATCCCATCCAGTTGCTTTTGCTGCAAGCATAAGTTGCATTGCCGCTAAAGATGCATTTGAGAAAGCTGCATCTCGTGGATATTGCTCACGATTGTATGCAGATTCAATATTTTGAGCTAATCGCTCTTTCGCTTCTACTTTCATCAATCCTTGTTCCACAAGTGGGTTGTAGACCGTTTCCACGTTCTTATATGCTTCTAAATCACCTAAAATGGCTACTACAGCAGAGGCATCAAGAATTTGTTGTTGATTGTATGCGATTGGATGTAGGCGACTTTGAACATCCTTTCCTTGAAAAACAAGGAATTTCCAATGTTGTAAGTTCCAAGCAGATGGAGCTTGTGCAGCTGCTTTTAAAATTTGATGAAGTTCTTCAGCGGAAATCTCCTTTTCTGGATTGAATGCGCGATTCGATGTACGCTCGTATAAAACACTAAAGAAATCTTGCTTTGTCATGATATTTCCTCCAAATTACATATCAATTGTATAAAATAATGTCTATAAATTACTTATATTTAGTAAGTTGTCACTGTAAAGAATATAATATCTCTATTTTAATTGTCAAGTTTCTCGAATAGGAAGAAAGAGGGCGTTCGTACAAACGATATCCTTTGTGTAATCATACAATAGAAAGATAATTCACATTGGAGAATAGGGAAAATATAGCTCCTATCAGTAGGAGAATTCTTCGTCCTGCTGACGATTAAACCTCACCAATCAGGTTCTTTTGATGACAGTTTCCTTAAAGTAAGAAATTTCATTAATGAAGTTGTATAGGGGGCTTAATTCATTCATCAAGTTGTTACTGTCCTAAAATAGCGAGATAAAAGAATCGTGAGGAATTCAGTAGAACAAGATATATGAAGTGAGTGAAGAACAGTGATAAACATACTACATTTTTTATTAGAGAATACGGTTTTTCAAAATGTGTTGCAAGATCTGCGGTTGAATGTACTTTATATAGAAGAAGGCTGTAAACATCAACATGCAATAGAAAGTGTACATCCTAAATGTATGTTTATAGCTAGCAGTTTTGCAGAAGGGGAGAGATTATTTGAGAGGGTTCAGCCACAAGTTGTCATCATATATGTATCAGATAGTATACAAGTCGAACATATAAAACGGATATATGATTCGCAGATTGCTTTCATTGTAATTTGGGATCAGCCTGTGACAGCAAAATTTGTAGATATGTTGAAAATAGGGATACGGAACATGGTTCTCCCCCCAGTAACGCCACAAGCTGTATTAGAAGAAGTGAATAGAGGGCTCTATCAATTATCTTTACTACAGCAACTAGGCTTACAACAAGAGCTGTTGCAAATGATGTTTGATTTTCAAAATGATTTGTTATTTATTGTTGAAGATGATGAAATTATTGATTGTAATACGAATTTTTTGCACTTTTTTGGATATGAAAATTTGATGGCTTATCGTGAAAATCATATCGTGTTTGCAGAACATTTTATTCAAGAACATGGTTATTATGCTACAAACCATGACATAACTTGGCTCGATGATTCTTTATTACAAGCTAGAAAAATCAAAATGTATAATGATAAGGGAGAGGCGTTTGTTTTTTTATTACGTGCAGCTGCTTTACCAGAAGATGTATCTAGATTTATTGTAAAGTGTACGGATATTACAGAATTAGATGAGTTATATCAGGAACAAGAACGTCTTGCTACAATTGATACTTTGACAGAAATATATAATCGTTTAAAGTTTCAACAAATATTAGAAGAAGTGTGGAAAAGTGCTCAGCGTAATCGTCAAAAAATAGCACTTATTTTCTTTGATATAGATGATTTTAAGAAGGTAAATGATACGTATGGGCATGATTTTGGTGACTTGGCCTTAATTCAGTTAGTCGAGCTGGTGAAAACAAAAATTGATTCCAAATATACGTTTGCGCGATGGGGGGGAGAAGAATTTGTTATACTCGTAACCGATACAACGGAAAAAGAAGCGTTTCAAGTTGCTGAATCATTACGTTTTTTTATTGAGACAAAACAATTCTCCAGTATTTCAAAGCTCACGGCGAGTTTTGGGGTTGCATTATACGAACAAGGGATAACGAAAGAAGAACTCATACAGCGCGCGGATATTGCGTTATATGAGGCGAAACAAAATGGGAAAAATCAAGTTCGTATATATAGAAAAGGAAAAATGTAATTTTTTCGCAACAAAGTGTTGCGATTTTTTTTTGTTGCTTGATAATAGATAGGAGAGGAATCGTTTATAATGGAATAACCGTGGAGGTTTTGAAATGATAAAAAAGGTAGTTATTATGTTTTTGCTGTGTTTTCTCGTATTTGGGAGTGTATACTATTTTTGTAGAGAACCAAAAGAACAAAAATTACTAACTTCAAAGGTGACTCCTTCTGTACAATCTGAATTGCATGATTCTATAGAAGAAAAGAAGGAGTCACCGATTGATTATGCTAGTATCGCGCAAAAATTAGACCAATATTTAAAAGATAGAGCTTTTAATGGAACCGTTCTTGTTACAGATAAGGAACATATTATATTAAACAAGGGTTATGGGTATGCAGATGTTCAAAAGAAAATTGAAAATACACCACAAACGAAATACCGCATTGGTTCGATCACAAAAACTGTTGTTGCAACTTCAATTTTACAGCTTCAAGAGCAAGGGAAATTAAACATTCAAGATAATGTACATACATATATCCCTTCATTTCCAGCGGATAAAAATATTACATTATATCACTTGTTGACACATACTTCCGGTTTACCGGAGAAAGGGAAGGGACGAGTAAATCCTGCATCTCGTTTGAACTTAGTGAATTGGATTGGAAGTCAACAGCTAGAATTTCCAGCAGGAACAGGATGGAGATATACAGATTATAATTATATGGTGCTTGCCTATATTGTTGAAACGATATCCCAAAAGCCTTTAGGTGAATACATAAAAGAGAATATATTTGGACCAGCTGAAATGCATGAATCTGGGATGGGGAATGCGGTGCCCGGAGAGCAGCATTTAGCCAAAGGATATAAAAAGCAAGATAATCTACTCGTACTTGCACCAAAATTAGGAATGGATTGGTTATATGGATGTGGTGAGATGTATACGACTGTTGGAGATATGAAAAAGCTAGATGAGGCAATTATAAATGGGAAACTTCTATCAAAGAAAAGTAGACAAGCGATGTTCACTCCTTCGCCTGAGCGCAAGTACGCATATAGTTTCTATATATATAATGATTATTTTCATAATCACGGCGTACTTGCTGGTTGGAATACATTTAATAACTTTAATAAAGATAAAGGGATTTTTGTTATTTTATTCTCGAATGTAAAAAATAGTATGGATGATGATTTTAATAAAGAGTTCCGAAAAATGGTTAGCGATTTATTAGAACAAAGGGGATGAGAATATGGAGCGTAACATTTCATCAATTGGTTTTATTGGAACAGGTGTAATGGGAAAAAGCATGGTACATCATTTATTAAAAGGTGGTTATACAGTATATGTGTATAATCGTACGAAAGAAAAAGCAACTTCTTTAGTAAGAGAAGGGGCGAAATGGTGTGGTACGCCGAAAGATTTGGTGAAAAATGTTGATGTTGTTATGACAATGGTAGGATATCCACATGATGTAGAAGAAATATATTTTGGAGTAGATGGAATTTTAGCAAATGCAAAGGAAGGGACGATTGCGATTGATTTCACTACTTCTACACCAACATTAGCCAAAAGGATATATGAAGTTGGGAAAGAAAAAAATATATATGCTTTAGACGCTCCAGTCTCAGGAGGAGATATTGGTGCAAAGGAAGGGAAACTTGCTATTATGATTGGTGGAGACCAAGAAGTATATGAAGTTTGTTTCCCGCTTTTTAACATGCTAGGTGAAAATATTCAATTGCAAGGGCCAGCTGGGAGTGGTCAACATACAAAGATGTGTAATCAAATTGCAATTGCATCGAATATGATAGGTGTTTGTGAAGCGGTAGCATATGCACAAAAAGCCGGTTTAGACCCAGAGAAAGTATTGCAAAGCATTGCAACTGGAGCAGCTGGAAGTTGGTCTTTAAGCAATTTGGCTCCGCGTATGTTAAAAGGAGATTTTGAACCAGGTTTTTATGTAAAACATTTTATGAAAGATATGAAAATTGCATTAGATGAAGCAGAAAAGTTACAATTATCTGTACCTGGTTTATCGTTAGCAAAAGATTTATATGAGCAGTTAATTGAGGCTGGGGAAAGCAATAGTGGAACACAGGTGTTATATAAAAAATATATAAGGGGGTAACATAAATGGATTTAGTGAAATTTGATGGAATGATTGATGCAGTGCAGAGAGCAACTTGCATACCGATTCATGATAAGCAAAAAGAAGCTTTTAAACAAAAATATGATTTTGAGCCTGAATTTGAATATGGTCGTGATGAAAATCAGCATTATGTTATTCGAACTTCGAAGAAAATGTTAGAAGAGATGGAGTTCTATTTAGCGTTAAAATATGATCGTGACGGAATTGATTTATATATGAGTGCGGAAATTGATGGAGTAAGTTATGTGTCTGTTAGCTATAGAGAAGATGCATTACATTTACAGGAGTTATTTCAGTTTTTAGAAGATAATAGATAAAAGTCTTCGCATTGTAAAAAAGATCGTAAGGGGAACTGTCCTTACAATCTTTTTTATCATAATGAATGTGTTATCAATGTTATAAGGAAGCGGAACAAAGTTAAAAAGAGTGTTTAGAAAGGATATATGTGAATCGGTGTCCGAGAGGAAATACTTCTATAAAAAACCCCCACCAGAGTCTCGTGTAGAGGTAGGTGGGGGTTTTTATAATATGGAGGATAAATTAGAATAGATAATGGGATGAGGAATGGATTATAAATTAGAAGCACGACGCGAGCGCTCAATTGGAAAAGGAATAATTTGTGCAACATGATTAGGAGCAAATTGTTTTACACGAGCATGACGTACGATGTAGAAGGCAAACAGAATAGATACAGGAATAGCCCCGTATAAACCAAATAATAAAGCGCTTACAGAAGATGCGACAAAACCTAACATGCCGATTTCTAATTCCTCCATAATAGCTCCGAGAATGGCAGGAATAGCCCCGCATGTAACCCCAATTATAAGTGCCATAATTAAGTTCATGATTTTCCCCCTCTATCTATATTTTTCTTTCCAGTTCTATTATTGGTATTATATCACAATTTAAACAGAATTTTCAGAAAAAGTTCAAAAAATGTTCAAAAAATATTGATAAAGATACTTGATAAAATAAAAAACAGGTTTATTACTTGATTTGTAATAAACCTGATCCATAGGAGGATGTATATATGTAGAGTGAATAAAAGGTGGGAAAAGGGGATCCACTTCCTTTTATTCAGCTAACTACCCTTAGTAAATAGGAACCCAGCCTGCTGTTGTAACAAAAATACGAATGGCTACAACTTGGCGATCATCTTGTAAAGTAAAATAATGTCTTACATTTTCAGGTACAGAAATGAGATCGCCTGGCTCAAGTTCAACATCAAAAAAACGACCGTCTTTGCCTTGGATAGCAAAAATGCCATGGCCGCTGACAATGAAGCGAACTTCATCGTCAGTATGATGGTGTTCTTGTTTAAAGTTAATGAGTAACTCATCCAGATTAGGTGTTGCACTTGAAAGAGAAATGATATCATGTGCTTTATAACCACGGCGCTGTGAAACATCTGCTATTTCGTTGGAAAATAAAGTTAAAATTTCTTCCTTATTTTCATCAGTTAAAGCATAGTTATTTTGTAAATGCGCAGGTAATTTAGAAATGTCCCATTTCTCATATAGTACATCTTCTTTTTGCAAAAACAGCTGTACTTCTTTTTCATTTTCAATGCGAGTATTTATTTCATGAATACGAATTTGCGCCACTAGAAACGCCTCCTTGAATGGATAATAATTTTATATGAAACTGGAATAAAAATTCATATGCTTCCAGCCTTTTCTTTGCATCGAAGCTATCTTCTCCCCATACTGTAATACCATGATTTCGAATTAAGACAGCACCGCAATCTGATTGAATGTGTTTTTTGAATGCTTCGCCTAGAAGCGGGATGTGCGCATAGTTTTCAATAATTGGAATATGAATGGTTGCTCCTTCTTCCCAAATATTAAGTGCTTTTATAATTTCTTGATTTCGAATCATTACTTCTTTCTCGTATAGGTTTGTAATCACATTATTATCGGTTGTATGAACATGTAGAACACAGCCAGCATTTGTATGGTTATAAATATGTGTATGTAAAATGGTTTCAGCAGAAGGGCGTAATTCCGTCTCCAATACGGGATTTCCTTGATGATCCACTAATAAAAAGTCATCTGGCGTTGTTTTTGTTTTATCTTTTCCACTAGCTGAAATAAGAAAGGTAAGCGGTTCATGACTTACCTTTATAGAGATATTGCCACTTGTTGCTGGGAACCAATTTCGATTTGTTAATTCTTTTTTTAATTCACTTAACGTATGCCACTTACGAAAAAGTTGTTTCATAGTTTTACCTCCACCAAGTGCTGCAACTCGTTTTGAATATCATAAAATGTATGAAATGGTGTATAAGGAATATGATATTCTTTGCACTTTGTAATGAGAAAATCACGTGCGAATACTTTATCAGCTTGCTTAGCTGCTTGCAAATCTGTAATAGAATCACCAATGACAATGCGAAAAGCTTGTTGAGAGCTAAGCCTTCGAATCAGCGTGGATTTACAGAGACCACAATGATGGTTACAATGTTTATCGCAAGGATATGGCCATTTTACTTCAATGTATTCTTTTGAAAAGTCAGTTTCATTACAATAAATCTTTTCTTTTGGAACAAGCCCATCTAAAAGGGGGTGCACAAAGAAATCCATTCCTCCTGAAATGACATAGAAAGAAAGGTCATTTTTATTTATAAACTGTACAAATTCCTGAAAACCACTACGTATACTTGCGTTGTTTTTTAAAAATGCAATCATATCGTCATGGAGATTGGTCGGTAATAAATGAAAAAGTTGCTCAACCCCTTCTTGAATCGAAAGCTCTTGAGCTAATATCTGTTTCTTTATTTCCTCAGCCTTTGGTGGCGCGAAATGTTCCATAATAGAAATGATATTGTCGCTATTTGTAATTGTGCCATCAAAGTCGCAGAAAATTTGAATGCTCATATTTTCACCTCACGCGATGGATTTCCCCATAATTGTAGTGCGGTATGTAAGTCAGCATCATCCACTTCATGTAATGGCGTTCCTTGTAAAGTGGCATCAATTGCTGCACGAAATGCTTTGCCTCCGCCTTGTGCACCGTTAGGATGACCATGGATACCACCACCAGCGTTAATGACAACATCATTTCCAAAGTCACGAAGGATAAATGGAACAAATCCAGGGTGAATGCCAGCTGATGGAACAGGGAAACTTCTTTTTAAATGAGAATCTGCGATTGTTAATGTTTCTGCAATTTGAAGGGCATCTTTTTTTTCTAACGCAACATTTCCATATGGAGATGGAAATAAAGAAAAGTCTGCACCAGCATAACGAAGCAATTTCCCAAGTAATAGTGAATGGGAAAAGCCGTATAATTTTGATGATGTATAAGCACCGCTAATAGCAGGGTGAGCCATAATAGGAACATTGATATCTTGATCTTCCGCTAGTAGTTGTAATACATCTAATCCATATGCAAACGCATTAAACAACAGAAGATCAGCACCAGCATTTACTGCCCGTTTCGCGTTTTCTTTTACATCATAAGTACGCCCGGTTATATTGACTGCATATAAAGTTCTATGACCATACGTTTCATAAACAGATTGCAACACTTCTTTTCCTGAACGAACCCGTTTTTCAAGTGGTGTTAATGCATTTTCGAATAAAATTTCATCATCTTTTACGATATCCACTCCGCCAATTGCTTGGTCACGGAGCTGCGTCTTTAAATATCCGATATTTCGCCCAATCATTCCTTTAAAAATGCTCATTAAAAGTGGACGATTATGAACATGTAACCTCTTTCTCACTTCCTCAATCCCAAACTTTGGTCCAGAGAACTGTCTTTTTAAATCATCTGAGAATGTGAGATCGATAAGTTTAATTTCTCCATCTAATGATAATTTTCCAAATGCTGTCGTTAAAATGGCTGGTAAATCAGGACTGAAATTTAACGATGGATACTGAATTTTGATTATACCTTTTGTTACTTTTTTGCCAAGATAGTTGTTTACCTCTTCTTGTTGCGGGAGTTCTTCTACATGAACAACATTGCCTTTATGCTGTTTTAATTGTTTTTGTAATAAGTGGGGTAAATGTGTCCATGAACCAATTGTTAAGCCAAGAGCAATCTGCTCTGCTTTTTTTGTTAAGTTGTGAGAATCATCATGGATTACATATGTTGCAATTATTCCGCTCATTTTCATAACCTCCTAGTTAAATAAAAAAACCTCTCAGCTAAGGAGAGGTTTTTTTACAACCAGCTCCTTATCTGTCAGCGTAACGCTGCGAGAATTAGCACCGTGTCTACATTTGTAGATCGGTTGCCGGGCTTCGTCGGGCTCGTCCCTCCACCAGCTCTTGATAAGAAGTATTTGGAAATATTTTAATTTTTTTGATATCTGAATTTTGACAGAGATAACTTAAGTTGTCAATGGTTTTTTGAAAATTTTTAATTTGCCAATTCGATGAATAGCTTCTTGCAATCGTTCTTCAGTATGTAAGAGGCCAATTCTCACATAGCCTTCTCCATGTTTTCCAAAACCAATGCCCGGAGCAACTGCAACGTGCGCTTGATTTAATAATAGATCAGCAAATTGTTCAGAATGATAACCATTTGGAACTGGTAACCAAGCAAAGAAGGACCCTTTTGGAGTTTTAACATTCCAGCCGATGGAATGACATGCCGAAATAAGAGCGTTCCTCCTAGATTCATAGCGGTTCACTAATTCAGTTACACAAGTTTGCGAACTTAATAATGCTTCGCAAGCAGCTTCCTGAATAGCGCCGAAAAGACTAACATACATATGATCTTGCAGTAGATGAATCGTTTCAATGACACTTTCATTGCCAACTGCAAATGCGATGCGCCAACCAGCCATATTAAATGTTTTTGATAATGTATAAATTTCAATGCCTGTATCTTTAGCACCTCTAGCTTGTAGAAAACTGACCGGTTTTTTTGTATCAAAACCGATAGCTCCATAAGCAAAATCATGAACAACTAAAATGTTATGTTCATTTGCAAAACGGACTGTTTCTTCAAAGAATTCCTTTGAAGCGATCGCACCAGTTGGATTGTTTGGGTAATTTAAAAACATTAATTTTGCCTGCTTGGCAGTATCTTCGCTTATTTTCATGTAATCCGGTAAAAAATGATTCTCTGCTAATAGTGGCATTGTTTCAAGCTTTGCCTTCGCTAAAGCAATGCCAGATAAATAGTCAGGATATCCAGGATCAGGAACAAGAATCGTTTCACCAGGATTTGTAAAACAAATTGGCAATTCTACTAATCCCGCTTTTCCACCAAATAAAATCGCAACTTCTGTTTTTGGATTTATTTTTACCCCATATTCACGTTCATAAAAGATTGCAACTGCCTCTTTTAAGCTGTTATGTCCACGAAATGGTGGATATTTATGATGAAGCACCTTTTCTGCTGCATTTTGTAAAGATTTTACGATATGCGGCGGTGTTGGTTGATCGGGATTTCCTTGCCCTAAGTTGATGACATCATGTCCAGCTTCAATTACTTTATTAACTTTTGTGACAAGTGAAGCGAAAAATTGTGTTGGGAGTGATGTCATAAGCTCGGAAGGTTTAAAATCTTTCATACTTTCCACCTCTTTTGAAAGTTGTTACAATTCTAGTGACAAATAATATATCCTTTCCAAGATTTTGTAAAGAAAAAAATAAAGAATGGGGCTGAAAAAATGAAGGTCGCATGTATTCAAATGGATATTGTTTTTGGTGAGGTAACTTTAAATACAGAGTACGCAGAGAAAAAAATAGAAGAGGCAATGAAAGTGAACCCAGATGTAATCGTATTACCTGAACTTTGGACAACAGGATATGATTTGAAGCGACTTCCTGAAATTTCGGATAAGGATGGAAAACAAACAAAAGAAGTGCTTTCAAAATGGGCAAAAGAGTTTAGCGTGAACATTGTCGGTGGTTCTGTTGCAAAGCAGACAGAGAAAGGTGTTACAAATACGATGTATATTATGGATCGCCAAGGAAACGTACAACATGAATATAGCAAAGTGCACTTGTTTCAGTTAATGAATGAACATAAGTATTTAATAGCAGGACATGAAACAGGAGAATTTACTTTAGACGAGATTCAGTGCGGAGGGGTTATTTGCTATGATATTCGTTTTCCAGAATGGATACGCGTACATACTGCTAAAGGCGCAAAAATAGTATTTGTAGTAGCAGAATGGCCTCTTGTTCGCCTTGAGCATTGGCGTTTATTACTGCAAGCGAGAGCAATCGAAAATCAATGTTATGTCGTAGCTTGTAATCGAGTAGGAAAAGATCCAAATAACGTATTTGGTGGTCACTCGCTTATTATTGACCCATGGGGAAAAATTGTCGCAGAGGCACAAGAAGAAGAGAGCATTCTTTATGGACAGATAGAGCTAGAAAAGATAGAAGAGGTCCGCAGAGGAATTCCTGTTTTTATGGATCGCCGTTTAGAATTGTATAAATAAAAAGATTGACAAATGATTTTTATTCTTGTTATAGTCATCATCAGAAAGTTAAACATTCGAATAAGTTGCAAAACTCTTATCAAGAGCAGGTGGAGGGATTTGGCCCTATGAAACCCAGCAACCGACCGTAATACCATTGTGAAATGGGGCGCTTATGCGCCAAAAAGGCACGGTGCTAATTCCAGCAGAAAATGAATTTTCTGGCAGATAAGAGGGGAGAAGATACACTTCAAACCTCTTTCTTCATGGAAAGAGGTTTTTCTTATGTTGAGAAACCTCTGAATTAAAAAGGGGGATGAAATAGTGGGATATTATGCATTAACGGAAGAAACAGCAGTGCAATATGTTAAAGAACAGGGATATTTTGAAAAAGAAGCCACGATCGTTTGCCGAGAAATAGGGGATGGGAATTTAAATTATGTATTCCATCTCCATGACGGGAAGCGAGGAATCATTGTAAAGCAAGCACTTCCATATGCAAAAGTAGTTGGTGAAAGTTGGCCGCTTTCGCTTAATAGAGCAACTATTGAAAGTTCGGCATTACAAATTTTTGCTAAGTATGTGCCGGAATTTGTTCCGAAAGTATATGGACATGACAAAGAATTGGCTGTAATAGTGATGGAAGATTTATCATCTTTGACAATTGTACGTAAAGGGTTCATTGAAGGAGAAGAGTATCCATTATTGTCTGAGCATGTAGGTCGTTTTTTAGGGAAAGTGTTATTTTATACTTCGGATTTCGGACTGAATACCGAAGAAAAAAGAGTACTAGATGGAAAATTTATAAACCCTGATCTTTGTAAAATTACAGAAGATCTCGTGTTTACAGATCCGTTTGGAAATTACGAAACAAACGACTATGAGAGAGAACTTCAGTCTGTTATAGAAGAGCTTTGGTGTGATAAAAATTTAAAACTGCAAGTTGCGCAATATAAATATAAATTTTTAACGAGAAAGGAAGCATTAATTCACGGAGATTTACATACAGGAAGCATTTTTGCTTCTTCAAAAGAAACGAAAATCATTGATCCTGAGTTTGCAACTTTCGGCCCGCTTGGATTCGATTTAGGACAGTTTATAGCAAATTTATTATTAAATGCCTTATCAAGAGAAGAGAAACGAGAAGTTGTATTTTTTCATATTGAAAAAACATGGAGCTATTTTGTAGATACATTTACAAAACTTTGGATATTGGAGGGTGTGGAAACGTATACGAAGGAAAAGCAATGGCTTCCGATTGTTCTGCAACATATTTTTCGTGATGCGGTTGGATTTGCCGGTTGTGAAGTTATACGTAGAACGATAGGTTTGGCACATGTAGTAGATTTAGATGGAATTGTTGAGAAAGATAGAAGAATACAAGTAAAAAAACAGGCTCTATATTTGGGGAGAAGTCTATTGTTACATCAAACAAAGGGGGCAGACATTCAAGTATTCAAAACATTATTTCAACATATTGTTTCTGAAGGAGGGATAAAGGTGTGAATACAACAGTTGCAGTTCCAAGAGCGATAATTTGGAAAGGTGATTCTATTACCATTTTGAATCAAACGAAGTTACCACATGTTGCGGAATACAAAACATTAACAAGTATTGAAGATGTTTGGAAAAGTATTGTTATGCTAGAGGTAAGAGGAGCGCCAGCGATTGGCATTGCGGCTGCTTTTGGATTAGCTTTAGCTGCTCAAAAATATGAAGCTATAAATATAGTGGAATTCAAAACAAAATTCAATCGAGACTGTAATTATTTAGGGACTTCGCGCCCGACAGCAGTTAATTTATTTTGGGCTATCGACCGTATGAGAGCTGCAATTGAAGAGGTATCCACGATAAAGACAGCACGAAAAATATTAGAAGAGGAAGCGCTACAAATTCAACAAGAAGATGAACAAGTGTGCCGGAGTCTTGGAGAACATGCGTTAACATGTTTCCAAGATGGCGACCGTATTTTAACAATTTGTAATGCCGGCAGTATTGCGACTGCTCGCTATGGCACAGCATTAGCACCATTTTATATCGGAAAAGAAAAAGGAATTCATTTACATGCTTATGCGTGTGAAACAAGACCTGTTTTACAGGGGGCACGCTTGACCACGTGGGAGTTGAGGGAAGCTGGTGTTGATGTAACACTGATTACAGATAATATGGCTGCCCATACAATTCGAACAAAGAATATCTCTGCTATTATTGTGGGGGCGGATCGAATTGTGGCAAATGGAGATACTGCAAATAAAGTAGGAACTTTAAATTTAGCTATATTAGCAAAGCATTATCAAATTCCTTTTTATGTCGCTGCTCCGTTGTCTACATTTGATACGAAGAAAAAAACAGGGAATGAAATCATAATCGAAGAGCGGGATGAAACAGAAGTAACAAAAATAAACGGGCAACAAATTGCCCCGGCTGGAATCCATATATATAATCCAGCATTTGATATAACGCCTCATGAATTCATTTCGGGAATCATTACCGAGAAAGGAATTTTACAGGGAGATTATACAAAAGAAATTGCTTCTTTATTTGAAAAGTAACCTTATGCAAGGGAATTTGTTATTTCTATGCCCCTATTTCTTGTACATACTTATGTATATAAGAGAAAGGGGGACAAAAAGGTGGAAGAATGGATATCGATGATTGGCAACGTAGGGTTTCCGATTGTTGTGACATTATATTTACTACACCGCATTGAAAATAAGTTGGATGGCGTCATTGTCGCAATCGAGAAGCTCCCGCAGCAAATGAAAGGATATGAAGCACCTTACGAACCGAAATAAGAAAGAGCTCGTCCTAAAAAATCTTTTAGGGCGGGCTCTTTTTAGAAAAATTATTGGGCTGTATAGCCTCCATCAATTACAACGGCTTGTCCAGTTATTCCTTTTGCTTGTTCACTGGCTAAAAATAAGGCGTAGCTAGCAATCTCTTGTACTTCCAGTAATCTTTTTTGCGGCACAAGAGGGTAAATAACATCTTCTAATACGCGCTTAAGTGGTACATTTCTCGTATGAGCTAGGTCTTGGAGTTGATTGCGGACAAGAGGAGTATCAACGTATCCTGGACAAAGGGCATTTACTGTAATTCCATGCGTTGCCCCTTCTAACGCAGCTACTTTTGTTAATCCAATTACACCGTGTTTGGCGCTATTATAAGCAGCTTTTCCAGCGAAGCCAACGAGTCCATTAATCGAGGCAATATTAATAATGCGCCCATATTGTTGTTTTTTCATAATAGGAAAGGCATGTTTTATTGCGATAAACGGTGCAATCTGCATAATTTTAATAAGAAGCTCGAACGTATCAGTTGGAAATTCATCAATGGGGGAAACATGTTGCATACCGGCGTTATTGATTAGGACATGTAACGAACCAAATTCTGCTACTGTTTTAGCAATGGCTTCCTCGATTTCTTGCTCGGACGTCACGTCACATTTTAATCCAATTGCTGTATGACCCATCTTTTGTAACTGTTCAGCCGCACTTTTGGCGCGCTCTTTAAGGCGATCGCTCACGACAACTTTTGCTCCTTCTTTTGCAAAGGTAGTAGCCATTTCATATCCAATACCACTCGCCGCACCTGTTAGAAAAATAACCTGGTTTGTAACCATGACGAAATACACTCCTTTATATAAGATGAGATTTCTCTTACTGGCATTATTTAGAGAGTATAGAATGAAAATCCTGCAAACATTTGGAAAAAGATAATTAGCTATCTTGCTTTACAAAATAGTCTTTGTTATACTATTTTGTAAAGCAAGATACTCGTACACATCTATCTTGTATAACAAGATAGAGGGAGGGTTTGAATGATGTCGACAAGTCAAATGCTAAAGGGAATTTTAGAAGGGTGTCTCCTTGCTATTATCTCTGAAGGAGAGATATACGGATATGAAATGAGTGAAAAGTTAGCGAAGTATGGTTTCACCATGGCGAGTGAAGGCAGTATTTATCCGCTATTAATCCGAATGCAAAAAGAAGGACTCATTACAAGTACAATGAAAGAATCGCCATCTGGTCCAAAGCGAAAATATTATACATTAACAGAAAAAGGAGAAGATGCACTCGATGAATTTATGGAGCGCTGGGAAGCGATGCGTAGTAGCGTGGAGCGTTTATTACAAGGAAAGGGGAGAAAATGATGATGCAGATTTCCAAAGAAGGAGAAAAGTTTTTAACAGATACAAAGGTATATTTATTGACAAAAGGAATTAAAGAGGAAGATATCGACATATTTTTAGAAGATGCTGAACTTCATTTGGTAGAGGGAGAAAAGAAAGGGAAGACGGTTAAGGATATTTTTGGAGATTCGCCAAAAGAGTATGCGGATGAATTGGCGAAAGAAATGGAAGTAGATAAAGTAGGAAATATGAAAACTATATTTTCTATGATAATTGGGATTGGTGGATATTGGCTGTTGACTAATATTTTATTTCATCATTCCAATCATCAGTTTACATTAACGGATGTACAGGTAATTGGTTATCCAATTGTTTTGTTAATTACAATTATTGGAACTATAATTGCATTTCGGATGTCATCTTTTCAAAGTAAAATAAAAGAATTTAGCATGATCTATATCATTATACTTACTCCTATTCTATTACTCGTATTATTGATGTTTTTAAATAAATGGTATGGAACACCTGTTTTACAATTATCTATCATACAAAGTTATATATTAGCTGCGATTATTTTTCTGTTGCTGATCATCGGGGAAGTATATGTACTAGGGTGGATTGGAATATTTGTTATACTTGTACCATTTTCCATTATGTTTATATTTAAACAATTGGAAGAACAAAGTGTATATTGGGGGATATTAGAAATTCCGCTTTTGTATATCAGTTTATATGTACTCATGCGATTGCATATAAAGCTGGAAGAGAAAAAGAAAAACAACAAATGAGAGAAAGGAAAGAAGGTGCACACATGCTCTCAAAAGAAGCACAACAATTTCTAGATGATACGACCGTATATTTAGTAATGAAGGGAATCAAGAAGGAAGATATTGATTCTTTTATAGAAGATGCTGAACTTCATTTGATAGAGGGAGCAAAGGAAGGGAAGACGGCTAAGGATATTTTTGGGGATTCACCAAAAGAGTATGCGGATGAATTGGCGAAAGAAATGGAACGGGATACAAAAAAGGATAGAAAGTTATTAATCGCACTTGTAATAGGTGTATTTGCGTACTGGTCGATTCCAAATCTGTTATTTCATAGTGTGAACGAGCCAGTATCTATATCGTTTATTAGTATAATTGGTTATCCGATTATATTGGCTATTAGTATTCTTCTAGGAATCATTAGCTTTCGTAAGTCTGCATTTCTTAAAAGTAAATTAAAAGAATTTTCGATATTATATATAGGTATCATACTTTTACCAATAGGCTTGATTGTTTTTATTATGCTACTTAACAAATGGTATGAGCCACCGCTCTTTTATTTATCTTCGGTGCAAAGTTATATATTAGGAGGGTTACTTCTATTCATATTGGCGATTATGAATATGTGTTTAGCAAGCTGGATGGGATTACTTCAAGTGGTTGTGTTGTTTACCGTTATGTTTATATTTCAATGTACAGCGGTGAAAGATACGAATTTGAGTGCTTTAGAACCAATCTTTTTATACGGTAGTTTAATTGTATTAATGAAAATAGATTTAAAAAGGACAAGAAAAGAAATAAACGCATAAATGAAGGAGAGAGGAGGTACATTAATATGTCAATCGCTCTTGTTTTCTCTTATTTGCTAGTTTAGGTCTATATACTACTTTTGTTAAAAAATAGATGAAGAGTATTTTGGAAATTTGCTTGAAGATACATCCGGATATTTTTCGGGGCGGCTTAATAGGAAAAGGGATACTTTGGATGTGTAAGCGAATATTCTCGAATCAATATTATAAGATTGTATTTCGTGTGATTACATGCTCCTTTAGTTGCTTATTTCTTTTCTGTGCTACATGTATATGTTTTTTAGATTGGGACGTTTTAATTTAAACAGTAACGTATTCTCGAGTTACTGTTTTTCTTTATGCAATAAAATGCTCTGTAAAGCTAACTGTTTTTGTTCTTTTGTTAGGAGAGCATCGAGGGGAACCTTATCTGGTCGCGGAACAATTTTATGCATAAGGTTACTTGCTGAAGGGTGATGTTCAGATCCATTGGGAGAATGAGGATCAGCATGGGTAAGTTTTCCATGAATGCGTCTTGTAAATAAAATATGTCCGATTTCATGAGCGAGTGTATAAATGTTTCGCATGGGTGCAGCTGAATTTGTCAAAATAATATAACCGGTAAGATGCTTTTGTTTTGCTAAAGAATAAGCACAGGCGATGACCGATTGTTCTTGAAAGTAGTTGCTCCCAATATAGCAAATATAAATGTCACAATTTGGAGCTTGTGAAGCGCATGTATGAAAAAAAGATGAAACTTTTGGTTGTTCTTGAATAGAGGCAATATAGCTAATTTCATAATCATCAAAGCGGAAAGAATCGTCTAATATAAGGACATCTTGAATGTGAAACGATATAGGATGCCAGATAAATTCAGCAACGGCTATATCTTTCGCGATACGATTATTTGTAATGTTCGACCCTGGTGTAATGCAGATGCATATGTTTATATACGGGGACATGGAAAACACCTCAAAAGAAAACAAAGTAGTGCTATACAGTATGACAGAAAGCTAGTATGTGTATAGATGGAATCACTATAAGTAAGAAGTAATTTTATCTCATAATGGTCTGGTTAATGAGAAGACATAATCAGTGAGGGATGAAGCCCCAGCGATTAAAGCTTCACTTTATCCCCTGATTGTCGTTAGCAAGATTCTTTGCATTTATACGGCGATTGGAAAAAATAAGTTCAACCTATTTAGATTTTAGGTAAGTTAGGGAAAATATTTATGAAATAGGTACATATAAAGCCTCGCTTTTTTGTGTACTGGTTGCGCTATGTCAATAGAAACTGCGATTATTAAGGAGAGATTTTTGTGAAGTTGCTTATTAACAGCTGTTTTTTACAGATCAACAAGTGTAGTTAGAATTCAGAAAATATTCATAGTTAAAGGAAGTGAGTGGCACTTCCTTTTGATATAGTAAAAACAAGGGGGGAAATGTATGTATACATTAAAAATTGTTTCAGACCGAGAAGCGGTCTATCAGTTTGCCAGTTATGTAAAAGTTGTTCAAGGGGTAGAGAACGTATATGTAGAGGTAGGGGAGCCTTTATATGAACATCCACTGATGAAATTTTATGTACATATTGCAATTCAAGCAACATATGACAATGAAAAGGCACTGAAGGAAATTGCAAGATTAGTAGAATTAGGGCGGTTTACATATGTTCATTACCGCAACGAAGAAATTGAACAGGCATTTGAAGCAGTAAAATATGAAAGTTTTCAAAAATAGTCAAAAGAAAGGGAAGCGGATGCTTCCCTTTTTGATGGGTCAATTTGATAAATTGTAATGTTTACAGCATTCTTTGTTTCAAATAGGAAAAAATAATACGAGAATTGTCCAATTTAAATAAGATAACAAAAAAATTACAAAGGTTTTTCTATGTGCTAACAGAATAGAAGTCTGATATTTAATTCATTTTGAATATTTTGATTTTTCTGAGGGGTTTATAGTATAATACATACAGATAGGCATCTTATGTTATTCCATCTAAAAATTTATGAGGATACATAAGAGAGGGGTAAGTATAAGATGCAGAATGTTGTGATTACAGCAGCAGTTCGTTCACCAATCGGAACTTTCGGAGGAGCGCTCAAAAATATAACACCAGTAGAATTAGTGGTTCCTGTACTTCAAGAAGCTGTAAAGCAAGGTGGAGTAGAGCCACATGAAGTGGATGAAGTCATTTTAGGACACTGCATTCAACGAACGGATGAGGCAAATACAGCGCGAACAGCTGCATTAGCAGCAGGATTTCCAGAAACAGTTACAGGCTATACGATTCAGCGTCAATGTTCTTCAGGGATGCAAGCGATTATGTCTGCAGCAATGCAAATTCAGTTAGGTATTAGTGATGTGGTCGTTGCAGGCGGAGTAGAGGCGATGAGCTCTAGCCCCTATGCGTTAAAACAGCACCGCTGGGGACAGCGTCTTCAGCACGGCGAAATTCGTGATACGGTGTGGGAAGTTTTAGAAGACCCTCTTCATCATATGATGATGGGTGAAACGGCAGAAAATTTAGTGGAACAATATAACATTACAAGAGAGGAACAAGATGAAATTGCGCTGCGTAGCCATCGGCTAGCTCTTCAAGCTATTGAATCTGGTTATTTTGATAAACAAATTGTGCCGATTACAATAAAGGAACGAAGAAAAGAAGTTGTGTTTTCGAAGGATGAACATCCGCGTGCTGATATTACAGCGGAAAAGCTAGCAAATTTAAAACCAGCATTTCGTAAAGGCGGTTCTGTAACGGCCGGAAATGCATCAGGTATTAATGATGGTAGCGCCGTTTTAGTAGTAATGAGTGAAGAGAAAGCGAAAGAAAAAGGATTGCAACCATTAGCGAAAGTTGTAGGATATTCAGTAGCCGGAGTAGATCCTAAAATTATGGGAATTGGTCCAGCGCCAGCAATTCGTAAAGGATTAAAAAAAGTGAATTGGTCGCTGGAAGATGCCGACTTACTAGAAATTAATGAAGCTTTTGCGGCTCAATATTTGGCGGTCGAAAAGGAACTCGGTTTAAATCGTGAAAAAGTAAATGTGAATGGTAGTGGTGTAGGTCTTGGTCATCCAATTGGATGCACAGGAGCACGCATTACGGTAAGCTTAATTCATGAATTAAAAAGGCGAGGTCTTAAAAAGGGAATTGCTTCCCTTTGTGTTGGTGGCGGTATTGGCGTAGCATTATTTATAGAAGCATTATAAAAAAGAAGCGGCGGTGACCGCTTCTTTTTTATGGTTGAAATAATCGCTCACAATTTTCGAAAAAGAGTTTCATTATTTGATCATGTTCAGTTTCTTCTTAATGTTACATTTGGATGGAAATGAAGTGATGGTAATGTCTGAATAACAGGTAAGTAATAAGGATAAACCGTGAAATTATGAATTTGCTCTTTTGGTAAAGAGATGCTTTTTAGAAAAGGGTCGTGTTCATTCCATATATAAATCTCAATTCATCGAAGATTTTGTTTCTAGTATAGCAGCGAATACGAGAGTAAGACAGCTTGCAAGTAAAAGAATAAATTATAAAACTCCAAATCCTAATCCTTCCCATCCATATGTATGTCTCTTGAAAAGGAAAAGTAACACTGTAGAAAAAAGACCAACTAGTGCGGGAATATATTTTATTATTTTTAAATGCTTCCAAAAGAAAAGCAGAGATATGTACTTATGAAAAGCGGCATGAAAATCAGAAAAAAGACGAGTGTTATGGACAAAATATTTCTCCATTCTCTTTATTCCTTATTATAAAAATTCTATCATTGAATGTGTAGATATACCAATGTGAAAATAAATATTGCATAGAAATGAAGGGAATCGGTATGATAAAGTTAAATTTTAATCAGTGGGAGTTTTCTTCATCCCTTACTGATTATGAGTTTTCACCAATCGGGCTGTTACTGGCCTAAAATGGCGGATAAATATACATATGAATTCATGCGTTAGCTATGAAAAAAAGGAGATATTCTCTTACTTTGTTTCATACAGTATGGTGCCAAAGTAGAGTAGACTTCTGTTTTCATATTTTACAAATAGAGAGTATAATAGTATCCAGGTTTACAAGTGTTGTTTACAGGATTTTCACTGTTTCCGTTCTATATAAAATGAAAACAGTATTTTGTTAAATGAATGAAAGTGTTAGGAGTAATAGAAGATGAAAGTATGGAAAAGTATTGGTATTTTATGTAGTTGTCTCTTGATATTAAGTGGTTGCTTTCAAAAGGAAGAAAAGAAAGAACCGAAGAAGAAGGTAGAAGCAATTCCAGAGACGGCTGAATATGGTGGTAAAGAATTGAAAAAAGTTGGACAAGCTGTAAAAGAAAAAGGATGGGGAACATTTAAATTACAAAAATTGAAACATGTAAATCAAACATTCGAAGTAGCGCCAGTGAAAATTCATGTACAAGATGTGAAAGTTATTGAGCTATCACAAATGAGTAAAGAGGCAAAGGATACATTGAAAGTTTATACAGCTTTAAGTCCAGAGGAAGTGCAGCGCAGACTTGGAGATAAAGTGAGTCAAGAAGACGCTGAATTATATGCTTCTTTAAGTGGTCAAGAAATTAAGGACACTATACGCTATGTTGAGATTTCATATAAAGTAGAAAACAGTGGAGATAAAGCTATGCAGTTTTCCGCTATAAATGATGTTGTGATTAATGAAACACAGCAATTCAATGTAACAAAGCAGAATTTCTTATATGAAGAGAATACAATCGCTGGAGCAGAAAGTGTATCAAGAGAGGAGTATAACCCAGGTGAAACGAGGGATGGTATGATTGGGCTGATACTTGAAGATGGAAAAACAGATGTTACAAACATTTCATTTACAACAGATGTTCTCGTAAATAAGGATACGCATGAAACAATCTCAGAACCACAAACGTTCAACATGGCGCTATCTAAATGAAATATCATGAATACAAAAAACAATCAGCTTTATGTTTCAGCTGATTGTTTTTCTATTTCTTTTACGTACGTATCTACCTTTTGAAACTGTTTTTTTATTTTAAAAGCATCTTTTTGTTCTTGAAATTGTTTTTTATTATACGGTCCAAATCGTTTATTTTGTTTGATATCAATAATCCAATAGTACTCGTTTTGTTTATTCGTTAATGTTGACTCAGGGTTATGTGGATCTGATTTTTCCTCAATTTGTTTTGCGATAATATATCTATCATCCCAGGCAACTTCTGTTATGTTTGCGGGGACATATTGTGTCGCATATACAGCATCTTGCGTTGGGAACAGTTCAAATGCATTCCCGGAAGTATTAATCAGTTCATATTCCTCATTAATAGTATAAGCTGGATGATGTGCGCTTTCTGTACAACCTGTGAGTAATATAGTGACAAATAGAATGATCCATCGTCTCAATATGAGTACCTCCTTACAATGCTGTTGTAACACATTGTACAAGAAATGAGAAGGAAACGCTAGTTTACAATGTTTTTTAGAAATGATACGATGAAACGAGTAAAGAAGGATACGAAGGAGTCGACATAAGATGAAGTTAAAGATGCATCGCCCAGCGGTGGTAATGAATCGCATTGGTGCTTCCATAATTGATATGTTTCTCATCTCTGTTTTATACGGGGTGATTGTAGCTATCTTAACCGGAAACTACAGTGCGATTTTTAATCGTTTTAATGTTAGCTTGGGTGATTATCGATATGATCTTACACTTGTTTTTATATTAATGGCCATTTATTTTATTTTTCTCCCCTTTATTTGGAATGGTTGTACCATTGGGAAAAAAATCACTAGAATAAAACTTATATCATTAACAAGGGAAACGTTAACGATACGAATGCTACTTGTACGTTTTTTTGTATTGTTAGTACCGAACATAGTATTTCTTGGAATCCCAGCGATATGTAATGTATATATGATGCTATTTCGTCAAGATAATTGTGGATTCCATGATTTAGTTACAAAGACGAAAGTAATGAGTCTCGTTTAAGAGAGAATAAAGAATGGAAGACAAGTATAGAATGAATATAAGGAAGCAATCTATGTGATCCTCCCTCTATAGGGAGGAAGGATGTATGAGCGTTAGTTTTTCTAACATTCGTACATCCTTATTTTTTAATCAATTTACAATTTATCTCGCTATTTTAGGGCAGCTCGATTGGTAACGACTTATCGTTAGTGGGGATGAAGAAAATCCTCACAAAACATTTCACTTTACACAGGTTTTGTGAGGGTCTTATATGAGTTAGGAAAAGAAAACTAGTTCAAAGTTGCTGTCGAGGGAATGGCTGTTCCTGCTTGCGGATTTATCTAGGAAAGGAGTATACTGAAGGACGGTAGGACTTTTAGAAGGGGTAATGACAATGAAACTTGCAGGAAAGGTCATCGTTGTAACTGGTGGTGGTATTGGTATTGGACGTAGTACAGCTCTTTTATTGGCATCAAACGGTGCCAAAGTGATTGTAACGGATATTAATAGAGAAAGCGGACAAGCGACAGCAGAAGAGATAGTAAATTTAGGTGGAGAAGCACGATTTGTATCCCATAATATGGACAGACAGAGGGATTGGCAACATGTTATTGATGTCGCCATTGCTACATATCATCGCATTGATATGTTATTTCATAATGCTGTGCTATATAAAATTGACGCTATTTTCTTTGATCAACAAGGAAACGATTCCAATGTACTTTGTATGAATGACGTTTCGATAGAAATAAAACAATTGACGTCATCATTTATGAAACAGCAAGAAGAAGTGATGCTAACGGATTTGCCTATCTTTGGTGTTATTAGTGCAAAGAAGCAATCATTTCATACAGTTGAAGCCCTGGTATAATAGTGGAAAACCGCCCTCGATTTGTGCGTGGACGGTTTTTTTGTATATATTAGCAAATATCTTCTCTGAAAAAATAAACAAAGATCTTGCATGTAAACACAAAGCTCTTTAGATAGACCATTTTAAAATAGAAAATCCATATGGCGGAATTGTAACTTGTAATGAATTTGTTTCTGCTGCAAATTCTTCATTTGTATATAGATTAATGATTTTTTTACTAGAAATAGGAAAAGGTATAGGAGCCGAAATCTCATGAGTTGTTGGATTTAAAACAAATAAAATCGTTTCATCTCTATATGTTTTTATATAAGAAATATAACCTTGCTTATCGTTTGCTTCAATAAATTGAAAGGTTCCATGACCACCGAATGCTTTATATTGTTTTCGTAATGAAATTAATGTTTGTACATGTTCAAATAAGGCTTTATCTTGCTTGTCTTCTTCCCAAATCATGCATTTTCGGCAATCGGGATCCATGCCGCCATCCAGCCCAATCTCATCTCCATAATAAATGCATGGTGAGCCGATAAACGAAAGATGGAATATGTAAAGAAGTTTTACCTTGTCTTTGTTACCGCCACATATTGTTAAAATTCTAGGTGTATCATGGCTACCTAACAAGTGAAAAGCTACCTCGTTTACATTCATGGGATAGGAATGAAGAAAAGCTGTAATTTGCTCCATAAATGTACTCGGTGCTATTGTTTCATATGCAAAATAAGAAAGAAGAGCATTTGTAACCGGATAACTCATGACGGCATCAAATTGATCGCCCTGCAGCCATGGTAGTGCATCATGCCAAATTTCACCTACAATGTAGACTTCGGGATTAATCGATTTAATTTCGCTACGAAATTCTCGCCAAAATGCGTGGTCAATTTCATTTGCTACATCAAGGCGCCAACCGTCAATGTTATATTCTTTTACCCAATAGCGTCCTACTTCCAGTAAATATTCTTTCACTTCAGGATGAGCAGTATTGAATTTTGGCATTTGCGGTGTAAATGCGAATGTATCATAGTTCGGACGTGGATCGGTTACAATCGGGAATTCATGGATATGAAACCAGTCTTTATATAGAGAGCACTCACCCTTCTTTATAACATCTTGGAATTTATCGAAAAAGTATCCGCTATGATTAAAAACGGCATCAAGCATGACTTTAATTCCTCGGTTATGACACTCGTTTATTAACCTTTTAAAAGTTTCTTTCGTACCAAATTGCGGATCAATTTCCATATAATCAATTGTGTCATATTTATGATTGGAATGTGCTGTAAAGATCGGAGTAAAGTATATACCAGAAATACCGAGTTTTACGAGATAATCAAGATGTTCAATGACGCCAGTGAAATCTCCACCGAAGAAATTCGTTGGCGTTGGATCTGTACTCCCCCATGGAAGAGTATGTTTAGGATTCCGTGTAATATCTCCGTTTGCAAAACGTTCTGGAAAAATTTGATACCATACTGTATCCTTCACCCATGAGGGTGCTGTAAAGACATCCTTTTCATGAATAAAAGGGAAACAAAAGAAATTTCCAACGTCATGATCCGGAATTTCAGAGAAGAAGCCTCGCTCGGTATAAATAAGTGTTTCGTCGTTATTGTGTAGTTTGAATCCATATCGTAAACGTTTAAATTTTGGTGTGACTGAAACGAACCAATAATCAAATAAAGCGCAAGATCCAGTCTTTCTCATAGGAGTTTGAGTTGTAATCCACTTTTTATCTTTCCATTCATAAGGGTCGCCATGAACAAGTAGGACTTCATTTACATCATTCTTTTTTGTGCGGAGTTGAATATGAAGTGTACGTTTGTTGTAAGCGTATGCATAATGTTCTTTCGGTCGATGATATATTGCTTCTTGCAACATAGAGAAAAATCCCCTTTCATTTTTTATAAAACAGTAATCTATTACAAACGATTGTTTTTTTATGTATAACGTTGTTTATAGGAGTAGGATTTTTATTTTCATTCGTATTTATTTTTTTGTATATGTTTTATGAATCATTCCGTACAGTGGATAATCAATATTAGTTTTATTTCAGTTAAAAAATAGATTGGATGACAGAGTTATTGTTTACAAAGATAACGTTAAATATGATGTAGCTAGCTACAAGTGAAAATTATTCGTCATTAGCTTATATGAAATGATAGCGAAAAATAGTATATTATAGTATAGGAAAATAAGCCTATATCCTTTACAATACATGAAGTGGGAGAATATTCTTTTACATTGATATAATTTAGTAAAACGCGAAAGAAATGGGACTTTTTTCTATAACCCACAAATTTGCAAAATCAAAATAGATGAAGAATGATGCAGAGAGGAGGAGAGGTTATGACAGTTACGATTAAAGACGTAGCGAAAAAAGCGAATGTTGCGCCATCAACGGTGTCTCGTGTGATTGCTGATAATCCAAGTATAAGTGAAAAGACGAAGCGGCGAGTTCGTAAAGTCATGAGCGAGCTCGGATATCATCCGAATTTAAATGCAAGAAGCCTTGCCAATCAAACGACGAAAACGATTGGTCTTGTTATGCCAAGTTCTGCAAATAAAGCATTTCAAAACCCGTTTTTTCCAGAAGTTATTCGTGGGATTAGTTCGTTTGCTCATGTTGAAGGGTATGCTTTATATATGTCAACGGGGGAGACGGAAGAAGAGATTTTTAACGGGGTCATCAAAATGGTGCAAGGACGTCAAATCGGAGGCATTATCTTACTGTATTCACGTGAAAATGACCGGATTATTCAATATTTAAATGAGAAAAATTTCCCGTTTGTTTTAATTGGAAAACCATATGACAAAAAAGACAAAATTACATATGTCGATAATGATAACTATACAGCTGCAAGAGAAGTTGCAGAATATTTTATTTCTTTAGGGCATAAACGAATTGCGTTTATCGGCGGTGGTTCCGATTTACTCGTAACAAAAGATCGTTTAGCTGGGATGAGTGATGCTTTAAAGTTAGCGGATATTCAGTTACCGAGTGAATATATTTTCCATTTAGATTTCTCAAGGGAAAGTGGTCAGCAAGCTGTAGAAGAATTAATGGGACTAGAAGAACCACCAACAGCAATTATGGCTACAGACGATCTAATTGGTCTTGGTGTATTAAGTGCCCTTACAGCAAAAGGGATTTCCGTACCGAAAGATGTTTCGTTAGTGAGCTTTAATAATGTATTGTTATCCGAGATTGCGAGTCCACCTTTGACAACAGTAGATGTCAACATTTATCAATTAGGTTATGAAGCTGCAAAAGCATTAGTCGATAAAGTGGAACATTCAGAATCAAGTTCAAAATGTATTGTGATTCCACATAAATTATTGAAACGTCAGACTTGTGAGGGTTGTGAAAAAAGCTAAGAATGTTCATGAAGTGCACCTCAATTGTTAGACATAGTCTAACAATTGGAGGTGCACTTCATTTATCTCTTCGTTGTTTGTTTGAAGAAATTTTCTAAACGATCACAGCCTTCTTTTAATGTTTCCATACTATACGCGTAGGAAAGACGGATATATCCTTCACCATAATCTGAAAATGCAGTTCCAGGAACAACAGCAACGCCAGCTTTTTTCACAAGGTCAATAGCAAAGTCAAATGATGAAGAAGTAAGATGCCCAACATACGGGAAGAAATAAAAGGCACCCGTTGGTTTTTCGACAGAGAGTCCCATTTGTATGAGTCGATTGTAGACATAATCACGACGTTTTTTATATTGATGGCGCATCATTTTCGGTGCATCTTTTGCTGCTGTTAATGCTTCAATTGCGGCATATTGAGCAATCGAAGTTGCACAAGTTACATTATATTGATGAACCTTTAAAATATGTTCTGCTAAATATTGTGGAGCAAATAAAAGACCAATGCGCCATCCTGTCATCGAATGTGATTTAGATAATCCGTTAATAACAATTGTTTTATTACGCATTTCTGGAAACTGAGCGATAGATCGATGACTTTCTTCATAGACAAGTTCGCTGTAAATTTCATCCGATAAAACAAATATATTTTTATCTTTTAATACATTTACAATATCCGTTAGTTCTTCTTCTGATAGTGTAACACCGGTCGGATTAGAAGGATAAGGTAAAACGATGCATCTTGTTCGATCTGTAATTGCATTTTGAATCGCTTTTGCTGTTAAGCGAAATCCTGTTGGACGAACATCTACAGAAACAGGAGTTGCACCACAAAGTCTAATGATTGGTTCATAGCCAGGATAAATAGGTGCGGGTAAAATAACTTCTGTTCCAGGCTCTAAAATAGTACGGAATGCAATATCAATCGCTTCGCTAGCCCCGATTGTAATAATGGTTTCGTTTTCAGGTGTATAGTGTAGGTTGTAATTTTCCTTTAGAAAGTCGCAAGCTACTTTGCGTAACTCTAGTAAACCAGCATTATGTGTATAGCTTGTATAATTTTCTGTGATCGCTCTCTTAGCAGCTTCTTTTACTAAAGAAGGAGTTGGAAAATCAGGTTGTCCAATTGTTAAAGAGATAATATTGTCATAGTTTTGAATCATATTAGAGAATTGACGGATACCAGAAATTTTAATATCCTTCACTTTTGGATTAATAAATTGTTCCATGTTGACTCCCTTTCCTCGGCTTGAAAAATTACATTTATTTTATCATATTTTTAAATTTTTCGCTTTTCAGCGAAAAAAAGTCGCTGAAAAGCGACTTTTTAATACCCATATTCCCAATCTATTTCATCTTCATTCCAAAGTACGGAAGAAACCTTTCCAAGGTGTATAACCGTTTCATTTACAGAGCAAGTACAATTTTCTTCTCCAGCTTTGTTTTGTAACTCTTCATACACTGATTTTTCAACATTTTCAAGGACGACCAGATTCTCCTCTTTTAAAACAAGGGTAGTTCCTGCCATATTTATCTCCTCCTACTAAAATAATGATTACTTATTTATAAACATAGATAGTATGGATTATATGTTTGCTGTTGTTATAGTTGTCCGTATATTTGGCTTGTTGTACTTTAATTTTTAATCCGTATTCATTGTATACTGCATCATAGTAATTTGATACATGGTTTACAATCATTTCGGAAAGTTGTAACATTTATTATTGTTTGTTCACAAATGATTTACAAATATAAATAGAAAAATCTAAATTTTGAAACAAAGTAGACTTTAAAATGATATAATCAAATCAAAATACATATAGGAGATGAAAGGCTATGGAGCTAATCCGTGATTTAATGATCCAAGTTGCGATTATTATTTTGCCTCTATTTTTATATGAAGCAATCCGTCTCAATCATTATCAAAATATGCTTCCAAAGCCCAATTATTATTTTATTACATTTTTGTCCAGTGTTACACTTGTGCTTTCGATGACATATCCAATTTGTTTTGGAGAGATTTGTAATTTTAATTTTCATGCGATTCCAATTATGAGTAGTTTCTTATATGGTGGAATGATTGGTTTGATTCCAACTATGATTTTTCTTATATATGAATGGTTTTTACATGGTTTAAATTGGTTTCGGATCATAGAGGTCATTGTGTTAGTCGTTATTCCATTATTATTATCCAAAAAGTGGACCGTCTTTCCAAGAAATAAAAAGCTTATTTTATCATTTATTGTGGCGTCTTTATATGTGCTAATTTGTCTCGTGATAGAAATATTTAATGTGTTATTAGGAACTGGATTTACTTCTTCTACTTCCCATGTATATAGCGGGTATATCGTTGCTTTATTTATTATGGTGATGACAATGGTATTTCAAGTATATTTAACGGAGTACTTATATGAAAATGTATTACTGCGTGCAGAAATGCAAAAGTCAGAAAAATTAAATATCGTTAGTGAGCTAGCCGCAAGTGTCGCACACGAAGTTAGAAATCCTCTTACTGTTGTGCGTGGTTTTATTCAATTACTCGATAGCACAGAAGATGTGAAAAATAAAGAGTATATGCGTCTTGTATTAGCTGAATTAGACCGAGCAGAACAAATTATTTCTGATTATTTAAATTTAGCCAGACCACAAATTGAACAAAAAGAACATATTTGTTTATCTGCACAATTAATTGAAATGACTACGTTAATGTCTTCATTTGCAGCAATGCAAGGTGTGTATTTACAGGTTGAAATCTCTGAAAACCTTTATACGATAGGTGATAAGACGAAGCTGAAGCAAGCGATTATGAATGTTGTAAAGAATGGAATCGAAGCGATTCAAGAAAACAAAGGCTATCTAAAGGTTACTGCTATTCAGAAAGGTGACACCATTATTGTGCGAGTAAAAGATAGTGGAATTGGCATGACGAAAGAGCAACTAGCAAGACTTGGACAGCCTTATTATTCTTTGAAAGAAAAAGGAACGGGCCTAGGGCTTATGGTAACATATCGTATTTTACAAGCCCATAACGGTACGCTGGAATATAGTAGTGAAAGTGGGAAGGGGACAGAAGCAATTATTACATTACCAGCAGTTAAAAATAAGGAATAAAAGTTACCGTAAAAGGTAACTTTTTTTATATGAAAACTTGATTATTAGATAGTAAATTGTGACAAGGTAACACTCATGGATTTTTTTCTTGTTTTACACGAACAAATAGATTTTTAAAGGATTGAAATAGACTTTGATCCTTTGATGCGGCAATCATGCGTTTTGTTTCTTGAATTTCACGAATGACTTGCATCAGTTGAGCATCACGATTATTGTCTTTATTATAAATTTGCTGGATTAGTTTATTCATTTTTTCTTCTTGTTTGGATTCACGTTTATACATATGATTCATTAATAAGTCCATTTTTTCTTTTTGTAAAGCATCGGTTTGAGCTGCATGATCGACAAGCTCTTGTAGCATTTTTTCTTGTTTTCCTTCCTTTACATATACTTGTTGCATTAATTCATCAAGTTTTTCATCTTTTAAACGGTTTTGCGTAATGAGTGTAGAGTTTTGATGAATAATTGCTTCATTCAATTGAGCTAACATTTCAAGTTTTAACATGAATTCTTCAAAATTGCGATTTTCATCTTTCTTTTGCATGTCTTGCTGTTCTTTTGTAACATTGATTTTTACGGGCGGATAATCTTTTTCCTTTAAAATAATCGGAATCGTTTCTGTAATATCTTCTTGTAAAGTAGCTGCTCGTTCATGAATTAATTTTAATAGCTTTACATCATCTAGTTTGTATATACGAGCATCGGCAGTTCTTGCAATGTTATAGCCATACTCTTCTAGAAGTTGACTATATTTTCGAACTATATGTTTTGGGATTCCTGTTTTATTTGTGACATCTTTCGTTTTATAGATCGTCTCCATGACATTTCCTCCCCAAAAAGTATCGTATATATCAATTCCATATTTTATGTGGACTTCCTTTGAAAAAGAATGTCGTAAGTCTAGAAAAATTCTACATGATTAGTGGAATTTTGAAGGAAAATGAATGTTTTTTGACGCAAATAAGAGAGGGAATGAAAATAATGTCTGAAAACAAATGGACAAAAAGTTTGTTATAATAGCCTAGTCAAAGAAAAGGATTTAAAAAGCGGAGGCATACGTATGAAACAATTGAAAGGGATTATTATTTCAATCATTGCGGTTCTTTCTATTTTAGTGGCTGTTTATGAAGCGCTTATACCGACAGAACAAGCAAAACAAAAGGACGGTACATATGATCAAGTTCTAGAATTTCCGAAAGATCGTTATCCAGAAACCGGAAAGCATATAGAAAATGCAATAAAGGAAGGACATTCTAAAATCTGTACGATTGATAGAAATGGAGCTGGTGACAGACGAAAGCAATCTTTAGCTCCATATCCACCAAAAAAAGGATACGATCGTGATGAATGGCCGATGGCAATGTGTAAGGAAGGAGGCAAGGGGGCTCATATTGAATATATTAGTCCGGCTGATAATAGAGGAGCTGGCTCATGGGTCGGTAATAAATTGGATAAATACCAAGATGGTACACGTGTGAAATTTGTAGTGAAATAACGGAAGACGGGAGTGTTATTTGTGGAATTAACAATTTCCTATGCACAGCTCATTGTGATGAATTATGATGGACCACCGCCGGATATAGAGTGGACGGATGAGGCGTTTGAGAGAAGATATGTGCAAGTGGATGATGCGGTTATTTTTGAAGCAATCTCTGATTATACATGTGAAGTAGCAGGATATGTCGGTCAGCATAGAGAGAGAGAAGGAATTGTAAGAAAGGTATCCGTTCCTTTTGTTGTAAAAGATGAGGGAGTTTTTGTGAAAAGTATTCTTTCTAATACAGTGCATATTGACGTTCCAAAAGGAAATTATATGTTAGTGTTGCAAGTGATTCCACTTGAAGAGTCAAGAGATGATGAACTGTACAGAGTGCGATATGAGTTATATTTTGAAAGCGAAGAATAGTTACGACGCCACAATTTGAGACGAAAGCAAGTGAAATAAAAAATAGGTATCCCTATTGAGAAGGGATACCTATTTTTGTTAGGCGTTTGTTTTTAGTAGTGTACGAGCTTCCTTTGCAGCTTCAACCATATGTTCTAAAGCGGGTAGAACTTCTTCTGTTCTTCTTGTTTTTAATCCGCAGTCTGGGTTAATCCAGAAGTATTTTGGGTTACAAACTTTTAAAGATTGCTCTACAATTGTATACATTTCTTCTTTACTTGGTACACGTGGACTGTGAATATCGTAGACTCCTAGACCAATTCCTTTTTCATATGTCGTCTGTTCGAGTGTATGGATAAATTCTCCGTGACTTCTTGATGTTTCAATTGAAATCACATCAGCATCTAACGCATGAATCGCATCGACAATATCTTCAAAATTGCTATAGCACATATGCGTATGAATTTGGGTTTCATTTGCCACAGAAGCTGTTGCTAAGCGGAATGACTGAACTGCCCACTCAATATATGAATCCCAGTCTTTTTCTTTTAAGGGCATACCTTCGCGAAGAGCTGGTTCGTCAACTTGAATGATTCTAATACCTGATGATTCAAGTCGCTCAATTTCATGACGAAGCGCTAGTGCAATTTGATAACATACTTCTTTGCGAGGGAGATCATTTCGAACAAATGACCAATTTAGAATTGTTACGGGACCTGTTAGCATACCTTTTACTACTTTATTTGTAAGACTTTGTGCATATACAGTTTCTTTAACTGTCATGTCGCTAATAAATGCAACGTCACCGAAAATGATTGGCGGTTTCACACAGCGCGAACCGTATGATTGCACCCAACCATTTTTAGTAAAGGAGAATCCAGCAAGCCGTTCGCCGAAGTATTCCACCATATCAGTTCTTTCGAATTCGCCATGAACAAGTACATCAAGACCAATATTCTCTTGGTGGCGAATCCACTTTTCGGTTTCTTGTTCAATAAAGTGTTCATACTGTTCGTTTGTAATCTCGCCATTTCGCCATTGTTTCCGCGTTTGACGAACTTCAGGAGTTTGCGGAAAACTACCGATTGTCGTTGTGGGAAGTAGCGGTAATTGTAAAGCTTTTTGTTGCAAATCATAACGTTGTTCAAATGGAAGAGGACGAGAGAAGTCTTCTTCTTTTAGAGATGCTCTCGCTGTTTGAACATCTTTCCGATTTCTTGCAGCGGAAGAGCGGACTGCTTCATGAGAGTTACGATAAGTAGTAATCTCTATTTCGATACTGTTCACACCTTCAGAAAGGCCGCGTTTTATAAGAGTAAGTTCTTCTAATTTTTGGTTTGCAAATGCAAGCGCATCAAATAGTTCCGGTGATAAATGTGTTTCTTCTGTCTTATCAACTGGTGTATGTAATAAACTACACGAAGGCTGAATAATCCAATCTTTCGGCTCAATGTGTGCCTTTAATGTTTCAAATAAAGCGAAGACCTCATCAAGATTGGCTCTCCAGATGTTACGGCCATCTATACAGCCGATAGCTAATGTTTTCTCGGCCGGAAATCCATGTTCTACAATTGATTTTATATTTCCTTCTTTACCGTGAACAAAGTCCAGCCCAATGCCAGCTACTGGGAATGTAATGAGTTCTGTATAGTTTTCTTCAACGCTATCAAAATATGTTTGTAAGATTAAGTTTGCACTTGGAACTTCTTTTTGAATAGCTTCATAAAGTTTTTTCGCCTCTATCATTTCCTCTTTTGTTAAGGAAACAAAAATAGGTTCGTCAATTTGGATGAGTCGTGCTCCAGCTTTATGAAGCTCAGTTAATAATTGTACATATGGTGCGATGAGTTTATGTAAAATGGTAGGGAATTGATCTTGTGTATATCCTTTTGCTAATTTTAAAAATGTATAAGGGCCTAATATAACAGGCTTTCCGTCTATTCCTAATTCTCGCTTTGCTTCTTCATATAAGCGAAGTGGACGATTATCTTTCAAAGAAATATTTAGTCCTTCTTCATACTCAGGAACAATATAATGATAGTTTGTATTGAACCATTTTGTCATTTCAGAGGCCACATGATCTTTGGAACCACGTGCCATGGCAAAATATATATCAAGGTAAGATGTGAAGTTTGAAAAACGTGATGGAATAAAACCAAGCATATAAGCAGTGTCTAGCACGTGATCATAATATGTAAAATCACCAATTGGAATGAAATCGATTCCTTTTTCTTTTTGAACCTTTAAATGTTCAAGATGGATTTCTTTCATTGTTGTTATAAGTTGTTGTTCGTCAATTTTTTGTGCCCAGAAGGCTTCCAATGTTTTTTTCCACTCTCGCTGTAATCCAATTCGTGGATAACCTAAATTACTTGTGTGAAGTGCCATTTAAATTTCCTCCTCAATTATAAGTAAGCATTTCGGTTTACTAGGAAATGCGTTTAACGATAAGCATAAAAGGATATAAAATCACCTTAGCTTATTGTTTGTAACACCTAATCATCATCCGTGAGTCTATCAGTGTTGTTAAAATAGGCAGGTCTCCTGGCTTATGCCTTATACAATTTTTTTCACCTTCCCGTTTTCACAGTGGCATAGAAAAAAATCTCAGCAGTTACAGTGGCGGGACCGCGTTGGAATTTCACCAATCTTCCCTTTTAAACACAAATAGTTGTATTTGTGTACCTATTTTCCTCATTGAAAGGAATTTAACAAGCGAATATGATATTGAAACAAATTCTAACATAATTTTTGGAATTTTGTCTACTGTTTTAAAATGACAAAATTCTTATTTTTTAAAATTCTTTATTTCTTATGATCTAGGAAAATATATTATGTAGTGTGAAGGGTATGCTAGGTCATCTTTGGTAGTAAGACTCCCACCTTAAGATTCAGAGAGAAGCAAAGAATATAGGTGAGAGCTCATAATCAGTGGGGGGATGAAGAAAACCCTCACTGATTAAAGGTTTATTGTATCTTAACTTACTTGTTTTTGTTTCTTCTTTTCGCCTGTGAAAAGTCGTTCTTTACCCATTAATAAAATACAAATCATACTTAAAGAAGCGGGAATAAGTGCCCAAAGAAATGTATCAGCAATCGATGTTGTAAGCGATTGTTTAATTAAACTAAGTACTTCAGGTGGGATTTTTTCCGTAGCATGCGGCGTTAATAAAAAGCTTGTATCTCCACCTTTTGGGACTAGTTTTGCAAATTCAGGCGGGAAAACGACTTTTAATTGATTCGTAAAAATATGATTTTGAATCGTACCGAAAATAGTTACACCAAGAGTCATTCCAAGAGAGCGGAAGAATGAATTTGTAGATGTGGCAGCTCCTCGTTCTCTCATTCCTAGGTCGTGAATAGAAGACATACTTAAAACTGAGAATGAGAACCCAACACCTAAGCCAGTAAGAATCATAAAGATTGTTACAAGTGTTCGCGATGTTTCCATTGTTAATGTACTAAGTAAATAAATGCCGCCGATAAAAAATACTCCTGAGATCATCATAATGTTACGATAGCTCATTCGTGAAGCAAGTTGTCCGCCTGTTTGGCTTCCAATTACTGAACCAATCATCATTGGGGTTAAAATGAACCCAGCGTTGGAAGCAGAGCCACCAAGAACGCCTTGTACGAAGATAGGAATATAAACGGTACAAATAATAAAAGTTGCGCCATAGAAAAATGCAACTCCTTGACTTGCTGCAAATAACCGTTTTTTAAATAAATGGAAAGAGATGATAGGTTCTGTTGCCTTTTTCTCTACAAAAAAGAAGAGTATAAGCATAATAGTGAATATTGTAAATAAACCGATGATTACATTTGAATTCCATGCGTATTCTTTACCGCCAAGTTCTAGTGCGAACATTAAACAGACGATACTGATAACAAGTGTGATTGCACCAGCCCAATCAATTGTTTGCTTTCTATGTTGTAATGATTCTTTATAATAATTCGAAATAAAGAAGAAAGAAATAATACCCAATGGAATATTAATATAGAAAACCCAGTGCCAGCTTATATAATCAGTGATATAGGCACCTAATAAAGGACCGAAAACACTTGATGTCCCAAAAACGGCACCAAATAGTCCAGTCATTTTTCCACGTTTTTCAGGTGGAAAGATATCGTACATAATGGTAAAAGCAATTGGCATAAGAGCGCCGCCGCCAATTCCTTGAATTGCTCGATAAACGCTTAATTGTTCAATACTTGATGCTGTACCACAAAGAATAGAGCCGAGTAAAAAGATTAATAGTCCTCCGATATAAAAGCGTTTGCGTCCATACATATCCGACAATTTCCCGAAAATAGGCATTCCAGCCATTGTAGCTACCATATAAGCGGATGTAACCCAAACAAACTTATCAAATCCTCCTAAATCACCTACAATGGTTGCCATGGCAGTTGCAACGATGGTATTATCCATTGCTGCCATTAAAATACCAAGTAACAATCCAGTAACAACAAATTTTGTTTTTCTTATTTTGCTTTGTGTTATCTGTGTTTCCAAATATAGCCCTCCTTTAGTGTGAAAATGAAATGGTCTTATCTCTCAAAGCTATTTTGTTTAAGAAATCGAAGTACAATTCATAAAGAATATTGTTATATACAGTTTGAATTGTACCATGAGGATTTCGCAAAAAGCATAAAACATATTATAGTAAAATTTGACTAAAAGGCAAACTTTTTTCTTATACCAAAATCTTCACGCTATAAATAAGAATTTGAAATTTGAAGATATAAGGAAGTAGGAAATCATATGCTTTTCTATTATTTAAAATGGTTTTTCTTTTCATTGTTGAATAAGAATAGAGAAGAGAGAAAAATGGTGATATGTATTGAACGGATGTAATGATAAGCAGTTGGAGAAGAATACGTAAGTGGGCTAGGACGTGTGAAGTAGAGATGTACAGTTGATAGATCTAGAATGAGGTGAAATGAGTTATGAGAGTATGGAAGTGTATTTCAAATCAAGAAATGTTTCTTATGCCCCTGCAACCTATTTTATGGATAGAAGGAGGGGGAAAAGGAGAACAGGAGAGTACAGCTGTTCCAAATGTAACAGCAACTTTACAAATTCGTGGCATGGAAGAAGAGAATTTTTCATATCAATTTATTTCTGATTTAGATGGCATTCTCTATATGCAGCTTGAAATTGAAAATAAGGGAAAGGAGGAAATTTCTCACATAATTGTAAGTCACATGATTCGAGATCATTTTTTGTATGTACCTAATACATTAGAGATGAATAAAGGGACAGGAGAATTTTTATTTCAACTTGTTAGATGGCGAATTGAAAAATTGCTTCCTAACGAAAAAGCTCGGTTAGTTTGTCAGATCAAAATAGTAAGACCTAATATTCCTGATACGATGTCATTAAGCGCTACATATACATTTCAGTTTGCAGGAATAACTTACGGGCCTTTGCAAACGACAGAAGCGCGTATAATAAAACGATAAAAGGAACCGTTTCATTGGTTCCTTTTTTTAGTGAAGATTGTGTTTTTTTAGTAATTCTTTCTGTTCTATTCCCTTTTTACCAACATAGTTGTTTTTGTATCCAAAATATAGAATGAATAAGAATGACGCGACATTTATAATAGCATCAATTTGATCATGTGTAATAAAGGTTAATCCAAATGATTCAAATAGTAGTTTTAAAGATAAAAGAAATCCTGCAATAAAGCGTATAATGTCCGATAAATTTTCTTTTTTGAACATGATATCCCTCCTTTTTATCAAGCTTATATACTATATATATGAAATAGAATGAAAAACGAATACAAGCTTATAAAAAGAAAAGGTGCGAATTTGTACATTTTTTTGAGGCAAAAAAACATTATTATCATAAAAAACATATAGTATGAGTAAAGGAGGTTATACATGAAGCACAAAGGGAAAATTAGTGGGTTGTTATTAGGAAATACAGTTGCAGTTACAGAGTGGATTGCTTTGCAGGATGTAATTGCCAAAATGGATGCTCGTTCTTTTTGGACTGTACTTATTATTTATATTATACAAATGATACTCAGTTATTATTTTGGGTATCGCTATGATAAAAAGCAAGGGGAGATCCATGAACGGTTAGGAATAAAAAGCAATGAATTTATGATAGATTTTTTTGGGAAAATGGCCGCCTTGTCAGAAAGGAATACCCACAAAGTTACTGTATACATGATTTCCATTTATGAATGGAGCGAATTAATAAGCAATTTACAAGAGAAAAAAATAAATCAGTTAGTAAAAAAAGTAGAAAATATACTTGTAAATACAGTTCGAAAAAGTGATGTTGTGGCATGTTGGGAAGAAAATCAATATGTAATTATAGCGGTTGATAATGGATATGAAAATTCTAGTATAATCAATCGATTTTTAAATAATATAACGAAAGAATTAGAAAATGATATGGTGAATATTACATTTTTATTTGGAGCTGCTAGTTATCCGATAGAAGGAAGAACAATAGAAGAATTATTAAATAAGGCAAAAGCGAATCTATATAAAAATAGGGACTTAAAAAATCATAAAGTGAAACTTTAATCAGTGGGGTTTTCTTCATCCCCCCACTGATTATGAGCTCTCACCTATATTCTTTGCTTCTCTCTGAATCTTAAGGTGGGAGTCTTACTGCCCTAAAATAGTAGGATAAATAATAAGAAGATGTTTCGTAACAATTTCATCTCTTTTGTTACAAAAAAATGACTTTTTTGTAACAAAAGCCTTTAAAAATACATGCAATCAGCATATAATTGTGATGGATGTATCAAGCTATTTTGCACATTGTTTTTTAATTGAAAGTGTAGAGAGGGGAAAACTCTACACTTTTCCTTTTAAGGGAAAGAAAAGAAAAATTGTAAGTTGTTGCAAGTCGACCTTTACAATGTGTAAAATGAACAAGTAGATTGGTAGAAAGAAAGGGAGAAAGGAAATGGTACAATGATAGACGTAAGGAGTCAGAGCCAGCGAGCGCCTTTCGTCAGGCGACTGGTAATAATTGCTCTCGCAATGAGTACTCTCGCAGCAGGATTTTTCTTGTTTCACTCCTTTACATCGCCTGCGAAGGCTGTAGCAAATCAAGTGAACATCGTTCAAATGGCTAGTGAACAGTCTAAAGTTGAATTAGCTAAGCAAGCACCGGTGAAATTTAATGGACAAGTACGTAAAGTCGCTTATCTAACATTTGATGATGGACCGAGTGAATTTCAAAAAGAAATTTTAGATATTTTAAAGAAAAATGAAATAAAAGCGACCTTTTTCATGATTGGTAGTAATATTTCATCTCATAGTGAGAGTGTGAAACGTTTAGTAAAGGAAGGACATTATCCCGGTGTTCATAGCATGACACATAATTATGCGAAATTGTATAAACAAGGGCAATTTGTAGAAGAGATGAAACAAGCACAAAATATGGTGAAAGATATTACCGGGATTCATCCAAAACTTGTTCGTTGTCCATATGGTAGTATGCCAGGATTAAATCAAAGGTTACGTGATCAAATGGTAGTCGCAGGTATGAAGGAATGGGATTGGACGATTGATTCTTTGGATTGGAAATTACCAGGAAATCCAAATGGTGTAGTGCAAAATGTAATCTCAGGAGCTAATCAAGACCGAGAAGTGATTTTAATGCACGAGAAGAAACAAACTGTACAAGCTTTACAAACAATTATTAATGATCTTCGTAAAAAAGGATATGAGTTTGAAACATATGAGGAATCAGCTCATTTCCCATTAAATTTTTGGCATGATAATCGCATTTAAGTAGGAGGAAAATACGTTGAAGTATAATAAAATAGCAATTGTAACGGCATTATCTACGATTTTATTAGCAGGGTGTTTTGGCCCAAAACCAGAGGAAGAACTATATGTAGCATTTGAAAATGCTGCAAAGCAAGAAAAAACGATGTTTGAAGACGCGAAAAAATTAGAAGCTATGGAAAAAGAAGGACAAGCATTATACACACAAATTGTGCAAGAAGGAAAGGACAATAATCAAGCTGTGAAAGAAAAGCTTACCCAAGCTATTAAAAATACAGAAGAGCGTGGAAAAATCATTAATAAAGAAAAAGAAGCGTTAAAGAAAGCGCAAGAAGAGATGAAGTCAGTTGATAAATATGTAAAAAAAATTGAGGATAGTAAGTTAAAAGAAAAAGCGGATAAAGTGAATCGTACATATGAAAAACGACATGAATCATTTAAAAAGATGTATGACAGCTACATGAAATCATTAAAATTAGAAAAAGAATTATATACAATGTTACAAGATAAAAATGTAAAATTAAAAGCGATTAGTGATAAAGTGAAAACAGTAAATCAATCTTATAAAGATATTGATACTGAAAAAGATAAGTTTAATGAATATACGAAATCATATAATAAAGAAAAAGTCACTTTCTATAAAGAGGCAAAAATTAAAATTAAAGAAGAAAAATAAGGTTTGGCCATATGGCCAAACCTTATTTTTTTGTGTACGTACGTCGATACCACGGAATAGCTTCGCTTAATTTTTTTTCTTGTGTTAAGGCTTCAGGACCGATGAAATTTTGAAGAGTCTTCTTTGCTGTTGTTAAAGAAAGGGTAGTTTTGGGATTACGATAGGAAGATTCAAGAGCACCAAGATGTGGGAGAGTACGAAAATCATCTTTTGTGGGAGGAATATGGAAAAAGTAATCACCTAGACGGATCAAGACGTCAGACTGTTGTTGACTGAAGCGTGGATTTCGAGAAAAATGTAGACCTTCTTTAATCGCCTTTTTTTCAGCAATTAGTCGCTCTAAAGCAACTTTTTTTAACCAATATAAATATTTAGGATTTGTAGCTGCCTTTGCATGACGATTTACAACAAAAATAGATTGAGCTAATTGATTAACAGAATATTGTTTTGGTGAATGAGATTGAGGGTGGGATTGTTTCATTGTATGGATCTCCTTTCTAGTTTTTCACTATTATAGCATAAATAGAATAAGTCATTATTATATACAAAAAATGATTATGTATATGCTTAATATTAAAGCAATCTTGTTCCAAAAAACAACTATTTTGTATAATAGTGATAGGAAGGGGTTTTAGAAATTTGATTATGAAAGAGTGAAAAAAATGAAAGATATATTGAAACAGCAATATGCCATTATCGATATCGGTTCGAATACGATGAGGTTGGTAATTTATGAAAGGCAAAATGGTGGCTTTTATAAGGAGATTGAAAATATAAAAGTTGTTGCTCGGCTAAGAAATTATTTGCGAGGCGGTCTATTGATAGAAGAAGGCACAAAAATATTACTTCAAACATTGCGCCAATTTCAAGAAAGTACAAGGTTCTATCATATACAAAATGTACTTTGTGTTGCTACAGCGACTATTCGTCAAGCTAAAAATCAAGAGGAAATAAAAAGGGTTGTTGCGAGAGAAACAGACTTTACACTTCGGATTTTGTCTGAATATGAAGAAGCTCGTTATGGGTATTTAGCAGTCATGAACTCCACTTCATTTTGTGAAGGGATTACTGTTGATATTGGCGGAGGAAGTACAGAAGTTACATATTTTAAAGATAGAGAAATTGTAGAATATTATAGTTTTTCATTTGGAGCTCTTTCTTTGAAACAACAATTTATTCAGCATGAGATACCAACTACAGAAGAATTGAAGAAATTGAGAAACTATCTATATGATCAATTTCAAACATTGCCGTGGTTAAGAGGAAAAAAACTACCCCTTATTGCGATTGGTGGTAGTGCTAGAAATTTGGTCAAAATTCATCAAAACTTAATTTCCTATCCTTTAGCAGGCCTACATCTATACAAGATGAAAGAAAAGGATATAAAGGATGTACAAGAAGAGTTGATGAAGCTTTCTTTTGCTGATTTACAAAAGTTAGATGGATTAGCAAAAGACAGAGCAGATACAATCATTCCAGCGGTTGAAGTCTTTCATATTCTCACAAATATAATTGAAGCACCAGCATTTGTATTAAGTAGGAAAGGTTTGCGAGAAGGTGTATTTTATGAAGAATTAACAAGGGGATTTGGAATTTTTTATTATCCAAATGTGATAGAAGAAAGCTTATATTTATTGTCACATGAATATGAAATAAATATGGGTTTTGTTATTCAGCTTATGAAACAAGGAGCGGTTATTTGTAAGCAGCTTGAGCAAGCTGGACTTATTTCTTTATCAGAACAAGATTGGAAAGCGTTTTATCAAGCAGCTAAAGTATTTAATATTGGGAAATATATTGATGAAGAAGCAAGCTGTTTGCATACATTTTATTTGTTAGCGAATAAAACGATTGACGGTATGATGCATAAAGAACGAATTAGATTAGCGCTTATTGCTTCATATAAGTCGAAGGTGTTATTTAAGCAACATTTAGCACCATTTGAAGATTGGTTTGACAAAAATGAACAGAAAAAAATGCGCCTTTTAGGAGCGGTATTGCAATTTTCAGCTGCTTTAAATGTAAGGCAGAGCCAGCTTATCGAAAACATACACATAGAACGAAATAAAGATGCACTTGTATTTCAAGTCTTTTGTAAGCAAGCTGTTTTAGCGGAAATAGTGGAAGCAGAGAAACAAAAAAAGCAGTTAGAAAAAATATTAAAAATGAACATTCAGTTGATATTTACAAAGGAATGTTAAGAAGTACGGATGTCTTTACAAAAATTTTACACTTTAACAAATTGAAATTTGGTACAATAAATGTACATAAATTATATTGAAAAAGTTTCAAGGGGAAGTGTGAATAGAATGGAATTATTGAAGGGGAATAGAGTAAATTTAAATGATACTGCTTATTACAATAATAGAGAGTTAAGCTGGTTAGCTTTTAATGAGCGTGTATTAGAAGAGGCAAAAGATGAGGGGAATCCACTTTTAGAAAGATTGAAGTTTATCAGTATTTTTAGTTCAAATTTAGATGAATTTTTTATGGTGCGTGTTGCCGGATTAAAAGATCAAGTAAAGGCTGGGTTTAATCAACCGGAAAATAAAGCGGGATTAACGCCGAAGCAACAGCTTAACAAGATTGCTATGAAGGCTCATGAATTAATGGAAGTTCAGTATGATACATTTAAAAATGTCATATTACCTGCACTTAAAGAAGAGGGAATTGAACCTTTGAAATTTCAAGATTTAACAAAGGAACAACGTGCGTTTATTGAAGAATATTTTGACGAACAAATTTTTCCTGTTCTAACACCTGTAGCGATTGATGCGTACCGTCCGTTTCCGATGCTTTTAAATAAAAGCTTAAACTTAGCTACTATTCTTTATGATGAAAAGCAAGTCGAAGAGGAAAATCGGACGAAACTTGGCATTGTACAAGTGCCATCATTGCTGGAACGTTTTATTTTTTTACCAAGTGAAGGCCAGAAGCAGAAATTTATTTTGTTAGAGGATGTTATTAGTAGTTTTACTCATAAATTATTTACAGGATATAAAGTATCATCTGTTACACGCTTTCGTATTACACGAAATGCGGATTTAACAATACATGAAGAAGGGGCACGAGATTTATTAAAAGTAATTGAGAAAGAGCTGAAAAAACGGAAATGGGGCGCGGCTGTTCGCTTAGAAGTTGGAGAAGATCATGTTGATGAAAGAGTGTTAACTCTTTTGTATGAAGTATTAGAGGTAAAAGATGAAGATGTGTACATGATAGATGGACCACTGGATTTAACATGTTTATTTTCACTTTATAAAGAATTAGCACCTTTACATGAACATCTTGTATATCCAGCGCTGATTCCGCAACCGCCACGAGATTTAGCTGATGAAGAGAATGTGTTTGAGAAAGTGGCGGAGCATGATATTTTATTGCATCATCCGTTTGAATCGTTTCAACCTGTTGTTGAGTTTATACGTGACGCAGCAAATGATCCGAATGTATTAGCGATAAAACAAACACTTTATCGTGTAAGCGGAGATTCTCCCATTATTCAAGCATTGAAGACAGCGGCTGAAAAAGGGAAACAAGTAACGGTATTAGTTGAATTGAAAGCTCGATTTGATGAAGAAAATAATGTGCATTGGGCAAAGGAACTGGAACAAGAGGGATGTCATGTCATTTATGGTGTGAGTCACTTGAAGACACATAGTAAAATTACCCTTGTTGTCCGGAGAAAAAACGGAAAAATCGAAAGATTTGTACATTTAGGAACTGGGAATTATAATGATGCTACTGCGAAATTATATACGGATTTTGGCTATATTACATCTAGAAAAGAGTTCGGAGTAGATGCAACAAATTTCTTTAACTATTTAAGTGGCTATACAACAAAACCACATTTTCATCAGATTTCAGTAGCACCTTTTGATATTCGTAAACAATTTATGGACTTGATAGATGAAGAAATTCGTTACCATAAACACTATGGGAATGGACGTATTATTGCAAAGATGAATTCTTTAACAGATAAACCCCTAATTAAAAAGTTATATGAAGCATCACAAGCTGGGGTTCAGGTCGAACTCATTGTTAGAGGAATATGCTGTTTGCGTCCAGGTATTCAAGGAGTAAGTGAAAATATTCGTGTAATTAGTGTTGTTGGACGTTACTTGGAGCATAGTCGCATTTATTATTTCCATCATAATGGTCATGAAAAAGTTTACTTATCTTCAGCGGACTGGATGACACGGAATATGGAAAAAAGAATTGAAATATCTTTTCCAATACTAGAGTTTGAAATGAAAGCTAGAATAAAGGCAATTTTGCAGCTTATTTTAGCTGATAATGTGAAAACTCGTGAACAAAATAAAGACGGTGAATATTATTACGTAATAAATAACAAAGCTGAAAAAATTGATAGTCAAGTGAAATTATTTAAGTTAGCTTATCAAGAGATGGATGCGGAATAAAATATCATATATAAGTTCGTCGTTGTACATATATAGTACTGAAAAAAGGGTATCCTATAACTTTTAAGGTACCCTTTTTTATTTTCTCCTTTCCATATCGTTAGTTAAAAATGTGGATGGAGAAAATAGTTTGTTAAACTTGCATGGTTCATTCATAAATACGGTTATGTTTAGAAATGAACGGGAGATGGTTATTAATAATAGTACGGTTGACAAGAAGCTCCGTAACAAGGATATGGTGCTGGTGGATAAGGTGGATAGAATGGCCGAGGCCCAAAGGCCAATGCCCCGCCAAGTAATCCACCAGCAATTCCAGCTAAAAACGGAACACCAAAAAACGGTAGAAAGCGTGAGTCGCCTGCTGGACCAACAGGTGCTGAACGAACTGGTATGGGCTGATAGTAGGAATACATGTAACAACCTCCTTTATTGGACTCATTGTTATCATATGGGAGAAAAACGTGGATGAGCGAGTACAAGAAAGGATATATGAAAATAGGCGTAAGGGCGTTACCTTTCCGTATGTTGTAATGTGAAAAGGGTGATTTCAGGGCGAGCCATAAATCGAAAGGGAATTCTAGTTCTGCCAAGACCACGGTTCACATAGAGAACTAAGTCATCGATATGGTAAAACCCTTCAATATATTGTTTGGCAAGTGTTGAAGTAACAACGGCTCCTAGAAACGGAATTTGAACTTGGCCGCCATGACTATGTCCAGAAAGTTGGACATTTACTGGGAATTTGGCGACTTTTGATGCTATATCGGGTTCATGAACAAGAACAATTGTATAAATATTATGTTTGATATGTTGTAAAGTTTCTTCAATTTTTGGTTTTCCAAGGAGCATGTCATCAATTCCAACAATAGAGATTTCGGTACCATCGAATAATCGAATTCTCTTTTCTTTGTTTTGAAGCAGTTCAAAGCCAGATTCATTCATAATTTGCTGATAGTACTCCGTGCCATAACCGCCGTGATCGTGATTTCCATAGATTGCAAATTTTCCAAATGGTGCTCTAATATTACGTAAAATAGCAGAGACGAAAGGCGTTTCACCATATGTTTGATAATTATCTATTAAATCACCGGTAAACAGGACGATATCGGGTGTAGCATCATTTATTTTAGAAACAATGCTGGATAAACGTTGAAGAGAGAAATAATAACCTAAATGTAGGTCGCTAAACTGTATAATCTTCATACCATGAAAGCTGTTAGGGATAAGGGGAGATTGAAGTGTATAGTGTGTAAAAGATAGAAAATTGGGTTCTATATATTTTGCATAGTAATAGCCAATACTAGCTGTAATACAAGTATAAAGGCAAGTGCGTATTCCCGTTTTCATAAAATGTCTTCTTGTCATTTGTTTCATAGAATCACGGATAGGTTTCATGTTTTGAAATAAGGAATATGAATAAAATTCATAATTGGTCACCTCATTATCCTTTCTAGTAAGTTCTTGTACATAAAGATATCAGAAAAAAATAAAAATATAAAGAATTCTATCCGATAAAATGGTAAAATGAATTTGTATTCATTTTTGGAGGAGGGGATAGGGTTGGAACGTAAAGTAGTCGTGATAACAGGTGGTTCAAGTGGAATGGGGAAAGGAATGGCAACTAAATTTGCGAAGGAAGGAACAAGAGTTGTTATTACAGGGCGTACGAAAGAAAAGCTGGACGAAACAAAAAAAGAAATTGAACAATTTGACGGACAGGTTTTAACAGTGCAAATGGATGTTCGAAACACGGAGGATATTCAGCGTATGATTGAATCCATTGATAAGGAATTTGGACGTATCGATGTTTTGATTAATAATGCGGCAGGTAATTTTATTTGTCCGGCAGAAGATTTATCTATTAATGGATGGAATGCTGTGATTAATATTGTATTGAATGGAACGTTTTATTGTAGTCAAGCAGTAGGAAAGTATTGGATTGAAAAAGGGATAAAAGGAAATATCATTAACATGGTAGCTACATATGCATGGGATGCTGGCCCTGGTGTAATTCATTCTGCGGCAGCGAAAGCTGGAGTGCTAGCAATGACAAAAACGTTAGCTGTAGAATGGGGGCGTAAATATGGTATTCGCGTTAATGCGATTGCTCCTGGCCCGATTGAAAGAACAGGTGGTGCAGATAAATTATGGATTTCAGAAGAAATGGCAAAGCGTACCGTGCAGAGTGTTCCACTAGGAAGATTGGGAACACCGGAAGAAATCGCAAGCTTAGCGTTTTATTTATGCTCTGATGAGGCAGCGTACATAAATGGAACATGCATGACAATGGATGGTGGACAACATTTACATCAGTATCCGTTTTAAAGGGATGGGGACATAGATATGAACCGTGATCTATGTATCGTAAAATGTGACGAATTTGTGACATATCAGAAAAAGTATTTACAGAAGAGCTTATATGAGGTATATTTAAGACCTCTTTTTTCTTCATAGTAGAATTGCTAATTCCCCTTAGCATTTTACCCCTCTAATCCCTTCAGGAAAACTGAAGGGATTTTTTTATTATTTTTCTATACATACCGTGTTATAATTTTTTGAAAAGTAAAGGGAGGGAAGCAGTTTGATAGATGCATTAGATGTAATGAGTAATTTGGATAAAGTCCTTCCTTATTATCAAGCTATTTTTAGTGCTGATGAACATACAGTAGTTGGATATGAAGTAGTAGGACGTATCCAAACAGAAGAAGGGATACAAAGTCTGTCTTCTTTCTTTCATGATGATTCTGTTCCAAGTGAGTTTCAGCTTGAAGTAGATAATAACATTGTGGCAAAAGCTTTAAATCGATATTTAAAAACAGATCAATCTTTTTTATTGTTTATACACCGAAATGTAAATGTACTAATGAATGATGAGGAAGAAAGTTTACTACAGCTTTTATTGATGTACGAAAAAAAAGGATTAAACTTAAGTAATATTGTTTTAGAAATAACGGAGCATGAGTGTAAGGAAGACATTGAACAATTTAATCATTTGTTAATGTATTATCGTACATATGGCATTCGAATTGCAATCAATAAAGTAGGAACAGGTATGAGTAATTTGGAACGAATTAGTGTGTTAGCACCTGATATTTTAAAAATAGATTTAACAAATTTAAGACAAACAGCCCTTTTACAATCATACCAAGATATTTTGTACTCTCTATCCCTACTTGCAAGAAGAATTGGTGCAACTTTATTATATGAAGAAATTGATGCGTTTTACCAACTGCAATATGCATGGAAAAATGGAGGAAGATATTATCAAGGCGATTATTTGAAAGAGTGTTTGCCAGATTTTATTGAAGCAACTATTTTGAAAGAACGTCTTGGTAATGAGTGTCATCAATTTATTCAACAGGAAAAGAAGAAGTTACAAAAGATTTATCAGCTCACCGAAACATTGCGTGAGCAAGTTGGAAATATTTTATTAAAGCAAAAAAAGAATGGAAATGTGAATGAGTGGCTATTACATTTTAGTCAACATGTATCGCATTTTAGCTTCCGGATCTTTATCTGCAATGAAGATGGTTTTCAGCAATCAGGAAACGTTATGAAAAAAGATGAGGAATGGATTGTTATGCCTGAATATTATATGAAAAATTGGAGTTGGCGCCCATACTTTTTAGAAAATATAATGAAAATGCGATTTGAGAATAAAGCGAGACTTTCCGATTTATATGCAGATATTGAAACAGGAGAAATGGTGCGAACATTTTCCTTTCCGATTGACGACGAACATTTCTTATTTATTGATTTATCGTATGAATTTTTATATGAAGAAGATGTTTTATTTTAATGCACGAAGCAATTCGTGCATTTTTTGTTTGTTTTTATCATAAATTGGTAATAGTGAAAATGGTGATGAAAATGCTGTCTATCATTGTAAAGATTTTACGAACGAAATCATCACTTTCTTTGCATAATCATTGTTACAATGAATACTACAGAGACAAGCTCTTGTAAAGGAAGGTGAGAGAATGAGGAAATATGGAATATGGTTTGTTCTATTTTTGTGTGTTGCCTTTCTAGTTGGGTATAGTGTTACAACGGTTCTTGGGAAAGAAGAAGTAAAAGTAAATCAAAAAGAAATATTTACAACAATTCAAAAAGGATATGAAGCACAATTTTCGATTCGTGGAAAACATTTATCAATGGAAAAAATGTATGAAGTACTGTCACCATATTTTACAAATAACTTCTTACAAGTATTTACGGATGAAAATAGTAATCATGACAAACAAAGTGGTGAATATTTACTTCCTACAAAAGAAGCTCCGTTTAGTTTTTCTTCTCAAACAAAACTAGCTTATAATGAAGAGTACCGTCTTTTATATGTATATGAGCGCGGAAAAAATAAGCAATATCAAATTGTTACGTTACAAAAGGATGATGGAAGATGGAAGTTAGCTGGCTACCATGAAAGTCAGGAACTTTTGACAGAAATAACAAAATCACAAGAGTTAAAAGAACAGGAATAGTGCATGTTGCCTATTCCTGTTCTATGTTTAATAACTGTTGTAATTTCTCAATTTGAAAGCCAGCGACTACTTCACCATCGACAACAACAGTAGGTGTTGAGTAGGAATCGTAATCATATAATAAACGATCACGAGCAGCTGCATCCTTTTTTATGTTAAATTCTTCAAATGTTATGTTATTATGTTTTAAAAATTCTTTTACAATTGCGCATGGTGGGCAATCAGTTTGAGTATAGACCTCGACTTTTTTCATAATGATTCCTCCTATTTTCTGTTTTTTATTATATTCTCCAGTTTAAAAAACCGCAACAAAGAAGACAAAAGATATTCTTTCTGCTTTTTACCTCTTATTTCGACAAATTTTAGTTGAGTTTCTTGCTAATAACCTTTATCCTAGAGTGTGGGACATTTTTTCTGTTATGACGGATAGAATGAATATAGCTGTAAAACATAATTGATAGGAAGATTAGAGAAAGGAGAGATTTCATGTCTCTACTCCAAGGAATTTTAACTCGACTTGTTAGTCTACAAGAACAAGCTGAAAGCGGTGAAGTAGCACAACGCTATTTCGAAGTGAACGGTGAACGCAAATGTAGCGTGAAATTTTTTGATAAAAGTGAAATGTATGAGTTAGAAGTGTATCAACAAGGTGAAAAACCACAAGTATATCAATTTGATAACATTGATATGGTTGCGATTGAGATTTACGATATCATTTCTTGATACATATAAAAAGGTATCGCCAAGGGGCATAGCCATCAACTTTAGAGAAGTGCCTCCGATGCTAAAAGCATCGGAGGCACTTTTTTTTACAACCTTTGAATACACTCCTGTATTTTGGGCATACTCGAACAGAACTTCATATGGCATTTCTTTTAGGAAGCCATTAGAATCTAATCCATTTATTCATTTTCTTAAGTTGATGGCTATGACCAACGGAAGGCTGTTTTTTTGTTTTTACTCCCGAGAAAATATTCTGATAATTGTTTTTCAAATAGTTTTAAAAGGAGAAAGATAGGTGATATATAGAATTATGTTAATGTTTAGAAAAAAAGATGGATTATTATGAGCGTGTATATAGTGACTAAAGAACAAATTAAACACTCATTAGATAGTTGGTATAATTAATGTCAAAACAAGATTTTATTCAATCAAAATCATGAAAAGAAGAAATAGATTCCAAAATTAGTACAATCATAGCAGGATTAGCAATTGCGTGTATTTTAACAGTTAGTTTAAATATGTTTACTCCACAAGTAATGAATCGAGGCGATGGTGGTTCGCATTCTAATGCGTATGAAAACGGTGGAGGAATTGTAGCAAAAGAAATTTAAATACATTTACAGTAAAAGAAGAACGCTAATCCTTATGATAAGGTGTTTTTCTTTGTGTTTTATTCCGCTACATTTTCCCTTCTTCATGGGGCTTATGTATATATTGGAAACAGCATCTAGATTTCGTAACTATTTCCTTGGTCTTTTCAAAAAAAAATTTTCACCGTGTTCAGTACAACGATATTTTCCGTGTACGCTAATAACAAATTGTCGTCCCTTAGCGTCAGGATACATTTCATATATCGCCACTTTCAATAAATCCTAAGTAAGCATAAATATTCTCTATTAATAACGAGACGCGTTCTTCTTCGTCCGTTCAATCCTCTTCGTCGGCGACTATAAGATACACATGTCCATCGTGTCAATGCATTAGAAGAAATATTGAGACGAGTACGGATAGAAGCGTTATATTTTTTATTTTTGTCCCATATAATAAAATGACGAAAAAGTCTGTCTAATTGGGGGGCGTGACTATATGGACGGGGAGCATAAATTTTATAATGTATCCGAAAGGTACATGGACTTTGAAACAGTGTTTACTCGTATTTGTCATTTTATTAAAAGAGATCCGAGGAATTTATACCGGTTATCAATTGGAACTGATTCACAAGCACATCAAAAGGAAACTCGTTTTGTGACAGCGATACATATTCATCGTGTTGGTAAGGGAGCATGGGGATGCTTGCACTATAAAGCTATACATCAAAAATTACCAACATTACGCGAAAAAATATATTTAGAGACACAGCTAAGCCAAGAGATTGCATGTTTATTTACAGCGGAACGGATGCAGAAAATCTGGGATTTATTGCATCCTTATGCTCATGAAGGTGCTGGTTTTGTAATGGAAATTCACTTGGATATAGGAAATGATGGGTTAACGAAAGAATTTATTTCTGATATGACAAGAAAAATAAGAGAGATGGGATTGACCGCTAAAATCAAACCAGATTCTTATGCGGCCTTTAGTTATGCAAATCGATATACAAAATAAAAATGATTTTTTTGTCTATTAAATTAAATAAATATTTTATATAATAAACAAAAGGAAATGATTGTAAGGAGAGGAGTACATGCGAAAAGAATTCGGGTTAACAAATGAAGAAAAAGAGTTACTGTTAGAAGTTTTATTTCAACAAAATTATGCAAGTGAAATTTTAGCTGTTGAGCTGTCAGATATTGAAAGCGGCCTTAAGAAAACAAATATTTCCCAATATAAAAGAATCGCAAGGTTATTTTATAGATTAAAAAATGAAGGTTATTAAGGACTACCAGAAAGGTAGTTTTTTTTTTGAGTTCTATGATAAAATGGTGTATGTATATTATATTTTATAGGAATTCGATACGGATAACATAATGATGTGAAAACGCTGTCATGATATGTAAATAACAGTGGGAAATAAAGTGAAACTTTAATCAGTAGGAGGGATTTTCTTCATCCCGATTGATTATGAGCCATCACCAATCAGGATGTTACGGGCAGCCCTACTCCCACCTATTTTCTTTGCTTCTCTCTGAATCTTGAAGTGGGAATCTTAACTGTCCTAAAATAGCAGGATAAAAAAGGAAGTAGAAGGTTTTTCAGGCTGTACGGGAAAGTGTTATGAACAGGAAAAAGGGATAAAAATGGGGGATGTAAAATGATTAGTATTCCGAAAGATGAGTTTCAACAAGTTCTTGTAAAGGATTTAATGATTTCATCAGAAAAGGTAGCACACGTTCAAATTGGTAACAGTTTAGAGCATGCGTTACTTGTTTTAGTGAAGTCCGGATATTCTGCAATTCCTGTGTTAGATCCGATGTATAAATTGCATGGGCTCATTAGTACTGCCATGATTTTAGATGGAATTTTAGGATTAGAGCGCATTGAATTTGAGAAACTTGAGAATATGAAAGTGGAAGAAGTCATGAAAAGAGATATTCCATTTCTTAAGTTAGATGATTCATTTACGAAAGCATTAGGAATGACGATTGATCATCCTTTTATTTGTGTTGTAAATGATGAGGAGTACTTTGAAGGCATTTTAACGCGACGAGCTATTTTAAAGCTGTTAAATAAGAAAGTAAGGCAGTATAATCGGTAGTGAAGGGCAAGCGACTTCGTAGACAAAAAAGAAGTCGCTTTTTTATCGTGCATCTCTGTTAATGATGTATTATATTTAAAAAGAAATAAAGATGAAAGAGTAAGCAAACTTTACACTTATTTCACCATGAAAAATACAAGTTAGACTGTGCATGTTAATAAACATAATGCATATATATTGAGGGTAGATGAGTGTTTCGTCATGTAGTGACAATACGATAGGGATTTTATGTTAGAAAGGTCAGCTTGGATATTCTCCATTGACTTAATGTTTGTTTTATATGTAGGACAAGGAAAGAGGGAGAAAGTTGCAAATCGATGATTTTCAAATGATGGTTGTCTTAGCGCAAGAATCCAATATGAGAAGAGCGGCAGAGCGTTTATTTGTTTCGCAGCCTGCACTAAGTCAACGATTACAATCTATGGAGAAACAATGGGGAATGAAATTTTTTATTCGCTCGCAAAAGGGATTGACAATTACACCAGAAGGGGAAAAAGTAGCTAGTTATGCGAAGGAGATGTTAGAAAGAGAAGAAGCGATTAAGAGTGAGTTAGCAATCTACCACACTGAGACATATGGAACATTGAAAATTGCTGTTGCTTCTGTAATTGGACAATATTGGTTACCTCCTGTTTTGAAAAAATTTGTACAAAAATATCCTTTTGTGAAGATTTCGCTTTTTACAGGTTGGAGTAGCGAAGTGCAAAAGCATTTTTATGAAGGAGACGTCCATGTTGCTATTTTAAGAGGAACGCAAGAATATAAAGGGCACAAACAACAATTATTTGAGGATGAATTATACTTAGTTGATACAGAAATAAAAGATATTTCTATGCTGAAGGATACAAATAGACCTTTTATACAATTTAAAAGTGATTCAACATACTATGGACAAATTCAAAATTGGTGGTACGGGCTATTTTCGAATCCGCCTAAACGTACAATCGTTGTAGATCAGATTGAAACGTGTAAGCAACTTGTTTTAAATGGCATTGGCTATGCTTTGTTGCCTTCTACAGTATTAAAAGAAGTAAAGACAAATACATATAAAACACCTGTACAATTAACAAGAGAAACTTGGCTATTAACAAGTGATTCTGCTAGACAATTAAAGCAAGTGCAAGCATTTTTAGAAATTATAGAAGAAATTCAAAAGGAAAAATAAGATTCTTATCTTGCTACTAGCTCTTTCGTTTGATAGAGTAACAATATAAATGGATTTAGGAGGCAACAAGCATGAAAATGATGGATGCAAATGAAATTATTTCATTTATTCAAAAAAGTGAAAAGAAAACTCCTGTGAAGGTATACATAAAAGGGGATTTAAAAGAGGTAACATTCCCTGGAACTGTACAAGCATTTGTGAACAAAAAAGCGGGTGTGTTATTTGGAGAATGGTCTGAAATTAAGGTGATTCTTGAAGAAAATAAAAAGCACATTGCAGATTATGTTGTGGAAAATGACCGTCGTAATTCTGCAATTCCAATGCTTGATTTAAAAGGTATTAAAGCTCGTATTGAGCCAGGTGCGATTATTCGTGACCATGTCGAAATTGGTGATAATGCGGTTATTATGATGAATGCAACAATTAACATCGGTGCTGTAATCGGTGAAGGTTCTATGATTGATATGAATGCTGTATTAGGCGGACGTGCAACAGTAGGTAAAAACTGTCACGTAGGTGCAGGTGCAGTTCTTGCAGGTGTTATTGAGCCACCTTCTGCTAAACCAGTTATCGTTGAAGATGATGTTGTAATTGGTGCCAATGTAGTTGTTTTAGAAGGTGTGACAGTAGGAAAAGGTGCGGTTGTTGCAGCGGGTGCGATTGTAACAGAAGATGTACCTCCATATACAGTAGTTGCAGGGACGCCAGCACGTGTCATTAAAAAAATTGATGAGAAGACAAAGGCAAAAACAGAAATTAAGCAAGAGCTTCGTCAATTAAACCCAGAAAAATAAAAAAGCAAAAAGCGTAAGGGAATGAAGAGGCCCTTACGCTTTTTATAAATGGCGGTGTAGACATGACAATCAGTAAATTTGTACAAATCCGTAGGGATTTACATCAAATTCCTGAATTAGGATTTCAAGAGTGGAAAACACAGCAATATATTTTAAATTATATTGAGACGCTTCCTAACGAACATATTGAAGTAAAGACATGGAAAACAGGGGTTATCGTTAAAGTCAAGGGAAAGAATCCGTTAAAAACAATTGGTTACCGCGCGGATATGGATGGTTTGCCAATTGTAGAGGAAACAGGATATGAATTCGCTTCGACTCATGAAGGAATGATGCATGCGTGCGGTCATGATTTTCATACTACAATTGGTTTAGGATTGCTTACCGCCACTGTAAATGACAGAATAGATGATGACCTTGTTTTTCTATTCCAACCTGCTGAAGAAGGGCCTGGCGGAGCACTTCCTATGTTAGAAAGCGAAGAATTAAAAGAATGGAAACCAAATATGATTCTTGGGCTTCATATTGCACCAGAATATCCAGTCGGAACGATTGCTACAAAAGAAGGGTTACTCTTTGCAAATACATCCGAATTGTATATTGATTTAAAGGGAAAAGGTGGACATGCGGCATACCCACATATGGCGAATGATATGATTGTTGCAGCTAGTCATCTTGTGACCCAGCTTCAATCTGTAATTAGTCGTAATGTGAATCCATTGGATAGTGCAGTGATTACAATTGGTAAAATTACAGGTGGAACCGTTCAAAATATAATTGCAGAAAAGTCGCGTTTAGAGGGGACAATTCGAACATTATCTGTTGAATCAATGAAGCGAGTGAAAGATAGAATCGAAGCGATTGTTGCTGGGATTGGGGCTGCATTCCAATGTGAGGCGGTTATTGATTATGGTGCAATGTATCATCAAGTATATAATCATGAAGCATTAACAAAAGAATTTATGGAGTTCGCTTCAAAAGATACGAATATGAATGTGGTTACTTGCAAGGAGGCTATGACGGGAGAAGATTTCGGATACATGCTTCGCGATATTCCAGGATTTATGTTTTGGCTTGGTGTCGATTCTGAATATGGTTTGCATCATGCGAAACTAAAGCCAAATGAAGCGGCAATTGATCGAGCAATTGAATTTTTAAATCAATACGTCAAATGGAAAGGGAACAGGAGGTAGACCTGTTCTTTTTTTACGGCACGATTTTAAAGAGCGATCCTCGGTGAAGTAGATAAAGGATTTTAAAAATATGTTCTATGAAAAATTAGAATGGGGGTAAATTCGGTATATTAGTTAGCAAAGAAGCGATATGTTTTGCTTTACTTTACTTTTTATATAAAACGTGTGTAAAATCAATGTGATACATTGAAAAAGGGTGGGGAGTCAGGTGCAAATCAGTAGTGCAATATTATGTTTCTTTCTGTATACATACGTTATTATTGCTGCGATATATTTCGGTATCAGCTTTTACGCATATCGCTTAGCTAATAAAGTTGAATATAAAGAAACATACCAGTGGGTGAAGAAATACTTATCCCCTGTACTAGAAATTATGAATGGCTTTGTTCTTTTTTTATTTATTGGATTAGTTGCGTTTTCAACAAGTTTCGTCGGAAATAAGGCAACTTTATTTGGAATCGGTATTATTATTTTTATGCTGTTAGGGGTTCGAATTGGGAATGCTGTGTTTTGGAATGAACAGAAAATTGATGGTTGGACAGGGATGTTTATTCCTTGTATGCTTGCTGCTATCGTTACAAATATAGAACATGAATATTACCAGCTTCATTTTTGGTTAATTATTGTTTTAACAATTCTCTCTGTTTTATATATAAGCACTGCGTTTTTGACGTACTGTGCAAATGAAAAAGGGGATCAAAAGGGTGTTCGCTTTTTTAGAAGGAGAGCACTATTTTGGAGTGTGCCAACAATGTTTGTAATAGTGGTTATTGCAGTAATTATGAACGGTCATCATTTTGAAGGATGGCAACTATTTTTCGGAACATGGTGGATATTTATCATTTCCTTTTTGGCTTTTTTAGGAGCGACACATTATTTATTTCATCAACATCACTATATGTGGGCACTTTTATTTGCTTTTGCGCAACTGTTGTTTGCATTTTTTGGTCAAGAAACATTAGTATTCGTTTTTCAAACGTTTAGTTCGTTTGGGAATATTTTTGTATTTGGAATGCTAGTCTGTAGTATTTCATTGTATGTACAACAATATTTTTACATACAAAAGCAGTAGTAGTGGGCAAGGTTCGCTAGTGAAAATAAAGTATGCTACAATAAAATGAAGTTGGATTTGATGTTATTGGAGGAATTCATGTGAGTGAAAAAGAGAAAGAGTTTGCTGTCATTGGACTTGGACGTTTTGGAGGCAGCATTTGCCGTGAATTAGCACAACTAGGTATGGAAGTAATGGCCATTGACTTAGATGAAGATAAAATTAATGAATTTGCAAATATTGCGTCCCATGCTGTAATTGCAGATTCCACAGATGAAATGGTCTTAAAAAGTCTTGGTATCCGCAACTTTGATCACGTTGTTGTAGCAATTGGAGACAACTTAAATGCTAGTATTTTAACAACACTTATTTTAAAAGAATTAGGAGTAAAAAATATTACTGTAAAAGCTCAGAATGATTATCATGAAAAAGTATTAAGTAAAATAGGGGCAGATCATATTGTTCATCCTGAGCGTGATATGGGAAAACGTATTGCAAATAATATTGCTTCTAGCAACGTATTAGATTATTTAGAGCTTTCAGATGAACATAGTATTGTAGAAATAATTGCTAATAAAAAAATCGATGGTCATTCGTTAATCGAACTGGATATTCGTGCGAAATTTGGCTTGAATATCGTAGCGATAAAACGAGGTAAAGAAGTGATTGTCTCGCCGCGAGCTACTGAAAATATCCAGTCTGGGGATATTTTAATTGTGATTGGCCATGATGACGAAGTAGATCGTTTCAAGCATTTCTTACGATAGAAAGAATCGTATGAAAAAAGGTTTGGCTGTAGATAAGGTCACGAAAAAATCCACTGTATAATAAAAAGAGTCTATCACCTCTATATAGGTGATAGACTCTTTTTTTGTAGTGACTGTTTCATTGGATTGTTATCATTTTAACATAAATGAAGAAAGACCAATTTGCTATACAAATTGGTCTTTTCACTCTTATGATATGTTCCATTAAAATAAGACTATTTCTGTTGGAACATGTTTTTTATATTTCCATAATGATTGGTAAAATCATTGGACGGCGCTTCGTCTTTTCATATAGGAATGGAGCTAATGTATCTGTAATTTCATTTTTAATTTCAGACCATTGTGTTGTCTTTCGTTCCATCACCTTTTCTAGATGTGTTGTAATTAATGTTTGTGCGTCATTAATTAAATCGCTACTTTCACGCATATAAACGAATCCACGAGAGATAATGTCAGGCCCTGCGGCAATTTTAAATTCTTTCATATCAATGCTGACAACGACGATTACAAGTCCTTCTTCTGAAAGAATACGACGGTCACGTAATACGATATTTCCGATGTCGCCAATTCCATTTCCATCAATATAAACAGACCCTGATGGGATTTTTCCAGCAATATTTGCTTCATCTGAACGCAAGGCGAGTACATCACCATTGTCCATGATAAAACAATTTTCTTCAGGAATACCACAATCATTTGCTAAGCTCATATGCATGCGTTGCATACGATATTCACCGTGAATAGGCATGAAATATTTCGGTTTAATGAGACGTAACATAAGTTTTTGTTCTTCTTGTCCGCCGTGTCCGCTCGTATGAATATTGGTAAGTTTACCATGGATGACCTCAGCACCAGCACGGTATAACATGTTGATTGTACGGCTTACACTAACTGTATTTCCTGGAATAGGAGAAGAAGAAAATACAACCGTATCCCCAGGAATAATTTGGATTTGACGATGTGTGCCGTTGGCAATGCGAGAAAGTGCCGCCATTGGTTCACCTTGACTACCTGTGCATAAAATAACAATTTGGTTAGCAGGTAGTTTATTGATTTGAGCTGCATCGACGAATGTATCTTTTGGACAACGAATATAACCAAGGTCTTGTCCGATTTGAATGGCAGCTTCCATACTTCGACCGAATACAGCTACCTTGCGATTGTTTTCAACAGCAGCTTCGACAACTTGTTGTAAACGGTGGATATTAGATGCGAAAGTAGCAAAAATAATACGTCCTTCTACTTTGCGGAAAATATCTTGAATGCTATCACCAACGCGACGTTCAGACATTGTAAAGTTAGGAACTTCGCTATTTGTGCTATCGGATAATAGGCAAAGTACACCATCTTTACCGATTTCAGCCATTTTCGTTAAATTTGCTGGCTCACCAACTGGTGTGAAATCAAATTTAAAGTCTCCCGTATGAACAATTTGCCCCTGTGGTGTTTTCACAACAACGCCAAATGAATCTGGAATGCTATGTGTTGTACGGAAGAAGGAAACAGACGTTTTTTTAAATTTAATTACATCATCTTCTTGAATTTCGTAAAGTTTTGCTTTACGAAGTAAACCGTGCTCTTCTAATTTATTTTTAATTAGGGCAATCGCTAATTTCCCTCCGTAAATTGGAACATTTACTTGGCGTAATAAGTAAGGGATTCCACCGATATGATCTTCATGACCATGTGTGATGAAGACACCCTTAATTTTATCTTCGTTTCGTACAAAATAAGTGTAATCAGGGATCACATAGTCGATCCCGAGAAGTTCGTCTTCTGGAAATTTAATTCCAGCATCAATTATAATAATTTCATCTTGAAATTGAACAGCATATGTATTTTTGCCGATTTCGCCCAGTCCACCAAGAGCGAATACGGCAACCTGATCGTTTTTTAGAAATTTCATAAATTATACGATCTCCGTTAGTTTTAAATCAGCATTTTGCTTTTCGTATTCAAGATGAGCGCCAGTCACTGACTGAACAAACTCAATGTTATATGCGAACTTTTTTAATTTTGCACGAACGTCTCTTTCAGAGTCAGCCTCTAAATATAGAACTTTTGTATTTTCACGTACTGGAACCTCAGTCATTTTTTCTTGATAAAATACTTTAAAAATCATTGGAAAAACCTCTCCTTGTCTATGTTTTGCATAATCTATTACCTATTATAAAGCAAATAGTCATGTTTTTCATGTTTTTTCGAATGGGAATGAAGAAAAAGCCCGAAATGGGCATGATTTAAGCCATTGTTTTTTTTCGTACTAAATCATTTAAATAGCGTTTTAGCTTTTTCTTCAATTTTTTTAGCATAGCTGCTCCTTCCTTTCCTTATTGTAAAACATACACATATATTCATCGGGGTTTCTTACATTATCTTATTCATCGTTTCTCGTTTAAGTGCTAGCTTGAATAGTACGTCATGATTGACAGTCATTTCACTCGTTATGTGTATAGTATGAGAAAGATGAGAAAAGAAAATTCATTTAGAAAAACCTCGATACTCGTTCTCATTAATATATATGTATGACAGGGATAAAGTTAGGAAGCGAATGCTTACTTTAAAGATGGTTAATATGTTATACTTTTTTTTAGTATTTTAAAAGTGATAGTAAAGTTAGAAGTATATAAGAAGTGGAAAGGGTTTTGATAAATGAATGATAAAATTGTCTTTTTTGATATTGATGGAACATTGTTAGATCATGATAAAAAAATTCCGCAATCTACAAGAGAAGCAGTGCGTACTTTACAAGAAAAGGGAGTCCATGTAGCAATTGCAACGGGACGTGCTCCGTTTATGTTTGAAGATATCCGTCATGAGCTCAATATTCATAATTATGTTAGTTTTAATGGTCAATATGTTGTATTTGAGGATGAGGTCATCTTTAAAAATCCACTACGCTCAGAAACGCTTCGTAAATTTACAACATTTGCAAAACAAGAAGGGTATCCACTTGTTTATTTAGACGATCAAGATATGAAAGCAACGGTAGAATATCATGATTATGTAAAAGAAGGTTTTGGGAGTTTGCAATTTGAACACCCAGTATATGAGCCTAATTTTCATGAAAATCGTGATATTTATCAAACGCTTGTTTTCTGCCAAGCAGGTGAAGAAGAAAAGTTTATTCATGATTATCCAGATTTTCATTTTATTCGTTGGCACGCATATTCAATGGATATTATTCCTAATGGAGGTTCAAAAGCGAAAGGAATCGAAAAGTTTATTGAGAAATTAGGATTTCAGAGAGAACAAGTGTATGCTTTTGGGGATGGACTGAATGATTTAGAAATGATTGAAGCAGTTGGAACAGGAATTGTAATGGGAAATGGTCATGAAGAGCTGAAGAAACTTGCAAATTATGTAACAAAAGATGTGAGTGAAGGCGGGATTCATCATGGGTTACAGTGGGCTGGTTTAATTTAAAATAGAGATAAAAACTGTTTCATAGAGAACGATTGGATAAGAATGAAAAAGCAGAAGCGTAGCTTCTGCTTTTTAGCGTTCAAGAGGTTTTGCGTTTTCAGGAACAGCAAAAGGATTATCTTGATTAATATGATCATAGAACATGACGCCATTTAAATGATCGATTTCATGTTGGAAGACAATCGCTGGTAAGCCTTTTAACCGTAATTTTACTTCTTCTCCATCAACAGTTGTTGCTTTCACTGTAATTCTTGCATAGCGAGGAACATATCCAGGTACTTCACGATCAACAGATAAACACCCTTCGCCAGCTGGTAAGTATGTACGTTCAACGGAATGACTAATGATTTTTGGATTGAACAATGCATAGCTATATAATGTTTCATTTGCATCCGTAACATGAATCGCAATCATTCTTTTCGAAATACCAATTTGTGGAGCCGCTAATCCAATCCCTGGGCGCAAATTATATTTTTCAACCATTTCCGGGTTTTGACTGTTTATGACAAACTCAATCATTTCTTTTAGTGTCTGTGTATCTTCTTCGCTAGCTGGCAGCTGTACTTCTTCTGCTACTGTTCTGAGAATCGGATTTCCTTCACGAATTACATCGTTCATTGTAAGCATTGTAATCTCTCCTTTCTCCTTAAGTCTACCAAAGGAAATAAAAAAAGTCATGGTAAAGCATATGTAGTACATTGCGAACAGAGTGTCTTGTTCAAAACTTCAATTCCTTGAAGGAAAAAAGGCCCCAAAAGTCACGTTTCACTGACTTTTGGGACACCTCTTTTTCATAGTTGTTGTGTCTTACATTAACGAATACAAGCAGCACCAACGATAATTAAAAGGATAAACAATACAACGATTAAAGCAAAACCGCGTCCAGATCCGCCGCAAGAACCGCCGTAGCCGTAAGAAGGGTATGAGCAAGTTGGATAACAATATGTGTATCCGTACATATATATGACCTCCTTTATCATTTTCCGCTAATATTGCGGTTACTTATAATGTATGGGAGAGTAGAGGGAAATGTATGGGCATTTACCTAGAAAAGGAAGAAGTGGTTGCATATTTTTGTTGTAAAGAGAGAAAAACTAAAGAGAATTACATCGTTTACATATTATTCTAGGGTCAAGAACAAGTGAAACAGGGAATAATATAACAGTAGGTTTATGCTTACTAATACAGATGTGAAAATAAAAACATGTATATATGGCGAAACCTTCAATGTGATTCATAAAAAATCGTAATTAAAGTAATTGACATCGTGATTAGAATAGTTGTAAACTAAAAAACGTAATCAAGATTGTATTAATATGCTTCTAAAAAAATATTAGTACAGATTGTTAGGTACACAAATTTATTCTCAGCCGATAAGGATTCCTATCGGTTTACATGATTGCGTTTTCTTTCTAGATGTATGCTAGTGAAAGCGTTTCAGAATATGGTTCAAGAGAGGAAGAGGTGAACGGAATGGGTACTAAAACAAAAAAGACCCTATTTAATGTTGATGAGCAAATGAAAGCTATCGCAGCTCAATTTGAAACATTACAAATTTTAAATGAAAAAGGCGAAGTTGTGAATGAAGCAGCAATGCCTAATTTAACTGATGATCAATTAAAAGAATTAATGCGCCGCATGGTGTATACTCGCGTACTAGATCAACGTTCTATTTCTTTAAACCGTCAAGGACGTTTAGGTTTCTATGCACCAACAGCTGGACAAGAAGCTTCTCAATTAGCGAGTCATTTTGCACTTGAAGCAGAAGACTTTATTTTACCGGGATATCGTGACGTTCCACAATTAGTATGGCACGGTCTACCATTATACCAAGCATTCTTATTCTCTCGTGGACATTTCATGGGTAACCAAATGCCAGAGAATGTAAATGCACTTCCTCCACAAATTATTATCGGTGCGCAAATTATCCAAACTGCTGGTGTTGCGTTAGGTATGAAATTACGTGGTAAAAAATCTGTTGCAATTACTTACACTGGTGATGGCGGTGCATCTCAAGGTGACTTCTATGAAGGTATGAACTTTGCAGGTGCGTTCAAAGCTCCAGCAATCTTTGTTGTTCAAAACAACCGTTATGCAATCTCTACTCCAGTAGAAAAACAATCTGCAGCAAAAACTGTAGCTCAAAAAGCAGTAGCAGCAGGTATTTATGGAATTCAAGTAGACGGTATGGACCCATTAGCTGTATACGCAGCAACTGCTTTTGCTCGTGAGCGCGCAGTAAATGGTGAAGGTCCTACTTTAATCGAGACTTTAACATTCCGTTATGGTCCACATACAATGGCTGGTGATGACCCAACTCGTTACCGCACAAAAGATATCGAAAATGAATGGGAACAAAAAGACCCAATCGTACGCTTCCGTGCATTCTTAGAAAATAAAGGCCTATGGTCTCAAGAAGAAGAAGAAAAAGTAATCGAAGAAGCAAAAGAAGATATCAAACAAGCTATTGCTAAGGCTGACCAAGCTCCAAAACAAAAAGTAACTGATTTAATGGAAATCATGTACGAAGAAATGCCTTACAACTTAGCTGAACAATATGAAATTTACAAAGAAAAGGAGTCGAAGTAAGCCATGGCTCAAATGACAATGATTCAAGCAATCACTGATGCTTTACGCGTTGAAATGAAAAATGATCCTAACGTACTTGTTTTTGGTGAAGACGTTGGTGTAAACGGCGGTGTATTCCGTGCTACTGAAGGCTTGCAAGCTGAATTTGGCGAAGACCGTGTAATGGATACTCCACTTGCAGAATCTGGTATTGGTGGACTTGCAATTGGTTTAGCACTTCAAGGCTTCCGTCCAGTTCCAGAAATTCAATTCTTCGGTTTCGTTTACGAAGTAATGGATTCAATCTCTGGTCAAATGGCTCGTATGCGTTATCGTTCTGGTGGACGTTGGAATGCTCCAATCACAGTTCGTTCTCCATTCGGTGGTGGCGTTCATACTCCAGAATTACACGCTGATAGCTTAGAAGGTTTAGTGGCACAACAACCAGGTTTAAAAGTTGTTATCCCATCTACTCCATACGATGCAAAAGGTCTTTTAATTTCTGCGATTCGTGACAACGATCCAGTTATTTACCTAGAGCATATGAAATTATATCGTTCATTCCGCCAAGAAGTACCAGAAGGCGAATACACAATTGAATTAGGAAAAGCTGAGGTAAAACGCGAAGGTAAAGATGTATCTGTTTTTGCGTACGGTGCTATGGTACATGCTGCGTTAAAAGCTGCTGAAGAGCTTGAAAAAGAAGGTATCTCTTTAGAGGTTGTTGACTTACGTACAGTTCAGCCATTAGACATCGAAACAATCATTGCATCTGTTGAGAAAACAGGCCGTGCAATCGTTGTCCAAGAAGCTCAAAAACAAGCTGGTATTGCAGCAAACGTTGTAGCGGAAATTAATGACCGCGCAATCTTAAGCTTAGAAGCTCCAGTTCTACGTGTTGCAGCTGCTGATACAGTATTCCCATTCTCTCAAGCTGAGAGCGTATGGTTACCAAACCATAAAGATATTGTTGAAGCTGCTAAAAAAGTAATGAACTTCTAATTTTAGTTATTCATGTGCAAAAGAAGTCAGCACATGTTGATTTCTTTTGTACATATTCCATAATAATGAAATGAATCAGGGGGATGAATTCCGTGGCATTTGAATTTAAACTACCAGATATCGGTGAAGGTATCCACGAAGGTGAAATCGTAAAATGGTTTATTAAACCAGGCGATGAAGTAAACGAAGACGACGTACTTCTTGAAGTACAAAATGATAAAGCAGTAGTAGAAATCCCTTCTCCTGTAAAAGGTAAAGTACTTGAAGTACTTGTAGAAGAAGGAACAGTTGCAGTAGTAGGAGATGTTCTTGTTAAATTTGATGCTCCTGGTTACGAAAACCTTAAATTTAAAGGTGACGAGCATGACGATGCTCCAAAAGCTGAGGAAGCAAAAGAAGAAGCTCCAGCAGCAGCTACTCCAGTAGCAGAAACAACAAATGAGCGCGTAATCGCTATGCCATCTGTTCGTAAATATGCTCGTGAAAAAGGTGTAGACATCCATAAAGTGGCAGGATCTGGTAAAAACGGTCGCGTTGTAAAAGCTGACATTGATGCATTTGTAAATGGTGGACAAGCAGCGACTACTGAAGCTGCAGCAGAAGCTCCAGCAGCTACTCCAGCGGCTCAAGAAGAAGCGCCAAAAGCACAACCAATCCCAGCTGGTGAATACCCAGAAACTCGCGAGAAAATGAGCGGTATCCGTAAAGCGATTGCGAAAGCAATGGTTAACTCTAAACATACAGCTCCTCACGTAACATTAATGGACGAAGTAGATGTAACAGAGCTTGTTGCTCATCGTAAGAAATTCAAAGCTGTTGCAGCTGACAAAGGTATTAAATTAACTTACCTTCCATATGTTGTAAAAGCTTTAACATCTGCATTACGTGAATTCCCAATGTTGAACACTTCTTTAGATGATGCAACTCAAGAAATTGTTCATAAACATTACTTCAATATTGGTATCGCAGCTGATACTGATAAAGGTCTTTTAGTACCAGTTGTTAAAGATGCTGATCGCAAGTCTATCTTTGCTATCTCTAGTGAGATTAATGAGCTTGCTACAAAAGCGCGTGAAGGTCGCTTAGCTCCTGCTGAAATGAAAGGTGCTTCTTGCACAATCACAAACATTGGTTCTGCTGGTGGACAATGGTTCACTCCAGTTATCAATCACCCAGAAGTAGCAATCCTTGGTATTGGTCGCATCGCTGAAAAACCAGTTGTGAAAAATGGTGAGATCGTTGCAGCTCCAGTATTAGCATTATCTCTAAGCTTTGACCATCGTTTAATTGACGGTGCAACTGCTCAAAAAGCATTAAACCAAATTAAACGTCTATTAAACGACCCACAATTATTAGTAATGGAGGCGTAATAACAATGGTAGTAGGAGATTTCCCAATTGAATTAGATACAGTCGTTGTTGGTGCAGGTCCTGGTGGATATGTTGCAGCAATTCGTGCAGCACAATTAGGTCAAAAGGTAGCAGTTATTGAAAAAGCTAACCTTGGAGGCGTATGCTTAAACGTTGGATGTATTCCTTCTAAAGCGTTAATTAATGCAGGTCATCGTTTTGAGCATGCAAAACATTCTGATGACATGGGTATTATCGCTGAAAATGTAACAGTGGACTTCACAAAAGTTCAAGAATGGAAAAATGGCGTAGTTAAGAAATTAACTGGCGGTGTAGAAGGCCTTCTTAAAGGAAACAAAGTTGAAATCATTCGCGGTGAAGCTTACTTCGTAGATGCAAATACATTACGTGTAATGACTGAAGATGCAGCACAAACTTATACATTCAAAAATGCAATCCTTGCAACTGGTTCTACACCAATTGAAATTCCAGGATTCAAATATTCTAAACGCGTTATCAACTCTACAGGTGCTTTAAGTTTGCCTGAAATTCCTAAAAAACTTGTTGTAATCGGCGGCGGTTACATCGGTATGGAATTAGGTACTGCTTATGCTAACTTCGGTACAGAAGTTACTGTAGTAGAAGCTGGTGACGAAATCTTAGCTGGTTTCGAAAAAGCAATGAGCTCAGTTGTAAAACGTGCTCTTCAGAAAAAAGGAAACGTTACAATCCATACGAAAGCTATGGCTAAAGGCGTTGAAGAAACTGAAAACGGCGTAAAAGTTAGCTTCGAAGTAAAAGGCGAAGTACAAACTGTAGAAGCAGATTACGTATTAGTAACTGTAGGTCGTCGTCCAAATACTCAAGAAATCGGTCTTGAGCAACTTGGAATTAAAATGACTGATCGCGGTCTAATCGAAATCGATGAGCAATGCCGTACAAATGTACCAAACATCTATGCAATCGGTGATATCGTTCCTGGACCACCATTAGCGCACAAAGCTTCTTACGAAGGTAAAGTAGCAGCTGAAGCTATTAGTGGTCATGCAGCAGCAATCGATTACATTGGAATTCCAGCAGTATGCTTCACTGATCCAGAATTAGCATCTGTTGGTTATACGAAGAAACAAGCAGAAGAAGCTGGAATGAGCGTAGCTGTATCTAAATTCCCATTCGCTGCAAACGGTCGTGCATTATCATTAAACAGCACAGACGGTTTCTTACAACTTGTAACACGTAAAGAAGATGGTCTTCTTGTAGGTGCACAAGTTGCAGGTGCAGGTGCTTCTGATATTATCTCTGAGTTAGGACTTGCTATCGAAGCGGGTATGACAGCAGAAGATATTGCACAAACAATCCATGCTCACCCAACATTAGGTGAAATTACAATGGAAGCAGCAGAAGTTGCTCTTGGAATGCCAATTCACATTGTAAAATAATATAGTAAGTAAGAAAAAAACGTCTCTTATTCTGTAAGAGGCGTTTTTTTCTTATAAGGTCTTTATCCCGCTATTTTAGGGGAGTAGTAGCCTGCTTGGTGAGGACTCATAATCAGCGGGGGATGAAAGACCTTCCTATTCATTAAAGTTGCACTTGATTGGAGAATTGTATAGAGACAAACTTGTAGATGTGAAATGAAAGCAGTTGCCCTATAAGGGAGTGGGGTTTTAAGAAAATAAACTTGTTTCTATTATGGAATTGATTTGCTTTCAATCCCATATATTATAATAAAATAGAGCATGTCAAAGGAGACGGTCCATGAAATATATACATGTTATATTTTATCATTTTCTTTTATGGAGTGGTTTTTCTATTGTGTTATCCTTGTCAAGTGGTGATAAGGTTCATTATAAAATAATGCTCTTCTTTATGTTTCTCTATCTTGCATATGTAATTACATATGTTGTGCTTCCTATAAGAAAACAAGCATTCATTCTCACTTGTATAAATGGCATCGTGTTTTTAATCATCTCTTACCTCTTTTAAATCTTACCGCTTATAAAAATACATTGTTCTTCCATTAAATAGTTGTAGTTCACCCTCTAATTTTTTTGCTAAAAAACGGCAAAATTCATTTGCTTTTCCTTTGTCTCCGAATGTTGCTGTAGAAGGCAAAGAAATTTGAATAAAAGTTTGGTCATTTTCGGAGTCAACTCCTACATAAATACAGTTATATCGCTCATGATTCGATTTTAGTTCTAGCGTCGAATCTGAAGTATCTACTATTTCATAAGGAAAGGCAAAGTCTGCATATGCGTAATGAATTTGTGTGCCAGTTTGTGAAGTGATTGTTTTATAATATTGGAAAAATTCTTTGATGTCATCTAATGAGACAGACTGTTTTTTAGATTTAGACACAAGTTTTATAAAGGCATGCTGCATAAAAGATCCCTCCTAATGTCAGTTACAATTGTATTGTAACATCGCTTTGAATTTTTTGACAATTAAAAGGTTATTTCTTTTTTTCGTTTAATATATACGGGAAGGAGACGGTCTTTTGAAAGGAGTAATGAGATGTTCGAGAAATTGTATGATGAACATGAGAATGTCCATATACGCTTTTTAGGGTTTATGACGCATGAAAATCGCTATGATTTTGGAGTTATTTATACAAATATGTTTTTTGGAAAACCACTTGTCGTTTGTATGCAGACGGGGAGAGCAACACTTCTTGGACCAGATGATGTAGAAAATACCCAACATTTACAAGAAATATTTAAATTAGTATCAGAAGAAGAAGCAAATGATTTAGCCCAATTTTTTAAATTTCTTGTTCCGCAAACTTCCTCTGTACATGCTGAGCATGAAGAATGAAAAACAGAAACAGTCGTATGAAATATGGTTGTTTTTCGTATTATTGTTTCATACTAATGTAAAATAAAAATTTTAAATGTGTTATACTAAAAACCTATTGACTTAAAAAGTATAACATATTAAAATAGAGTCAGAAAGTTAAGCGGTTACAAAAGTTTTTGGGATTACAAACTTAGGGGGAAAAGAAAAATGGGAACAATCGTATGTCAAGATTGTGAAAGTACAATCGCACACTTCGAAGATGAAAAGGTAACAATACTTTACGGAAAATGTGGATCTTGCGGATGTGGTCACAAGGAACATACAAAGGCCCAGTAGTATATAAATTTTGCAGCTAGAAAAGTTTTTAGGACCATTCAATTAGGGGGAAAAGAAAAATGGGAACAATTGTATGTCAAGATTGTGAAAGTACAATCGCATACTTTGAAGAAGAAAAAACAACAGTACTTTACGGAAAATGTGGATCTCATTGTGAATGTGGCCATGAGAAACATGTAAAAGCTTAATAGTAGAAAAAAAGCGTCTGCGAATGCAGATGCTTTTTTAATAGATAGTAGTTGTATGTCCGATAGTTGCTACAATTGCATCGTCTCTAATAGGGATAAATCCCAGTGAGGTTTGTGGTGGAGTATGAGAAGCATATTGGCTCATGATGCGGCTATCTATACGCGTAATAAAATCGGTTAAATAGGCTGAAATAAAAGCAGAGGGGATTCTTCTATCATTTAACAGATAAATGATTTGTTCTTTTGTTTTTACACCAACTCCATGACCGTAATAAAAAGAGTTACCTAAATAAATTGCATTTTCTCCTTGCCATTCGATAGAAGCAGGATTCACTTGAGGATTTTTAAAGTAGACTAAATCACCTGGAACAATATCTCCAGCTGTCTTTGTTATTAATTTTAAATCACGATCATAATCCCATGTATATAATAGAAGATTTGCAAATAAATGGTTGAACATTTCTTCATCATATAGTTCTAACAATGCTTTATAAAATATAATAATCATTGCTGTTGCACATTCAGTTCCGTACATTTTACCATTTTTAAAAATATCTCGTATTGCAATGGAAGATGATACACCGGGACGTAATTGAAATCCTCCTAGTGCTGTTCGTTGCCAATATTCTTCATTACAAAAAGATGTCACGAATGTACGGAACTGAAATCCACTTTGAAAAAGTTCTAATGCAGAGGTAATAATATGCATCCTTACGTTTAAATCAAAGCTGAGTTCAGCGGCTGTTCGGAAGGAGTATACTTCTTGATTTCCGGTCATTATCGATAAAATTTGTTGTTTTTCGGCAGCAAACGGTTCATTTTCATTCATGATATAAGGATGTACAATAGAACGCCCAATCACAATCATAATGGTATCCCACCTATACGCTACATTCTGTAATAGCGTATGAATAAAAGAGGAAATGGTGAAAAAAAAGCCTATCAACTGATAGGCTTAAACTCCTTAATGACACGCAATGTTTGGAGTGTCATATCTTCTGGACCTTGAACAGGTAATCCAGCTTCTAAATTTTTCTGGATATAATCTAAGTTTTCTTGTGTAATAATTTCTCCTGGAGTAAAGATTGGAATCCCTGGGGGATAAACCATTACAAAATCTGCTATAATGCGGCCAGCAGCATTTTCAAACGGAATAACTTCTGTTTCTGAATAAAAAGCATCTCGTGGAGAAAGAGCTAGTACAGGAATTTCTGGAATTTCTACTTGTACTTGAACGCCTTTATCTGCACGATGTTTAAATGTTGTAGCTAGTTCTTGTAGAGCTGCAATGAGTACATTTGTCTCGTCTTCTGTGTCTCCTAGTGTAATCAGACATAGAATGTTATATAGGTCTGAAAGCTCGACTTCAATATTATAGTGTTTTCTTAACCATAATTCGGCTTCATGACCTGTAATTCCTAAGTCTTTCACAGATATGATAAGCTTTGTTGGATCGTAACGAAATGTTGCGTCGGTGCCTAACATTTCTTTTCCAGGACAATAAAGATGTTCAATATGATTGACAGCACTACGAACACGTTCAGCTAGCTCTATTGTTTTTGTTATTAGCTCTCTTCCTTCTGTTGCCAATCGTTTTCTTGCAACATCGAGGGAAGCTAATAAAATATAAGAAGTCGATGTTGTAGTAAGCATGCTAATAATGGATTGGACATGCTTTACATTTACGAGGCCCTCTTTTACATTTAAAATGGAACTTTGTGTTAAAGAGCCACCTAGTTTATGCACACTTGTTGCAGCCATATCTGCGCCAGCTTGCATCGCTGACATCGGTAATTCATCATGGAAATGGATATGGACACCATGAGCTTCATCAACTAGTACAGGTATTTCGTAGGAATGGGCTAATTCAACAATTTGTTGCAAATCTGCGGCAAATCCAAAGTATGTTGGATTAATTACAAGCAATCCTTTCGCATCGGGATGTTCATCGAGTGCTTTTTTTACAGAATGTATGGTAATACCATGTGAAATACCAAGTTTCGCATCAATTTCAGGATGAATGAAAATTGGTTTTGCACCTGAGAAAATAATGGCTGACATTACAGATTTATGAACGTTTCGTGGTACAAGAATTTTATCTCCGGGACCACATACGCTCATCACCATTGTCATAATTGCTCCGCTTGTACCTTGAACGGAAAAAAACGTATGATCTGCACCGAACGCTGCTGCTGCTAAATCTTGTGCTTCTTTAATCATACCTTTTGGATGATGTAAATCATCAAGCGGTGCAATGTTAATTAAGTCAATTGCTAATGCATTATGCCCAATAAATTCACGAAATACAGGATCCATTCCTTGGCCTTTCTTATGACCAGGAATATGAAATTGAATTGGATTTCGCTTACTGTGCTCTACTAAAGCGGTAAACAATGGTGTTTTGTATTGGGACAATCTATACACCCCTTCTTCTATTTATTTTGTTTTATGTGACTCTGTTCTACTTAGAAGATGTTTGTTATATCATCGTCTTCAAGAACTAGATTTGTTTGACTTACCACTCGTAAAAAATGGAAGTATCACTTTATTTTCTATAAAACAAAAGCATTATATCACCAATAATTATAGATGTATAGAAAAATATTATTTTTAACTGCATGGATACAAAATATAATATACACTGAAATAGTCTATGGGGATAATGACAACTTAGACTAGCAAAATAGTGTATAATACAAAGAAGCTATATCAAGGATGAAATTGTAGTCTTTACGGTAGCATAATAACAGAACAATAAAGATAGATGAGGTGTAAATATGGAATATCAATATCCACTTGATTATGATTGGTCGAATGAAGAGATGATTACTGTTGTGAAATTTTATGAGGCGATAGAAAGAGCAAATGAAAAAGGAATTGTTAAAGAAGAATTGATGGATTTATATCGCAAGTTCAAACAAATTGTTCCATCCAAAGCCGAAGAAAAGAAAATTGATAAAGAATTTCAGGAAGTAAGCGGTTATTCAATCTATCGTACAATACAAAAAGGGAAAGATACAGAAGAACATAAGATTGTTAAAATGTAAAAAAATTTTGAAAAATTAATTTTAGAGTGCTATAATATGATAACAACTAAAAACGGACAATAGTAATTGTCCGTTTTCTACTATCGATTGCAAATGTTATATAAAGGAAGGAGTGAGTGGATTGTCGATTCAATCTTAGTTTGAAATTGTTCATTTGTCATAGACGAAAATTCCTCTGGTGCTATATGAATTCCAACTAATAACTCGGCCTTTTTAACAGTAGCTAATCGCTCAATTATTTTTTGTAAATCTTTTGCCTCTAATGTGTTATGTGGTAGAACATCTGGTTTAGTATGGTCAATGGACCAAACGAAGTCATTTGGTATATTTGTTTTTAAATCATTTAAATGTTCTAATAAGGCATGAGCCGCTACCTCTTTTTGTGGACACTCATAGATTAAACCAAAGTATATGAAAGCATGGGTGCCCCATAAGCCAATTTGAAAGTGTGGCAACATTTTATAGCCGCGTTTATTTGTTGAAAAAGCAACCCAAGTATCGTTTGGTGGATTGACTTTGCGACGTGCATGTTTGGCAACATGATAGAAAAAAGGTTCGCCAGTTTGGTCAGATAAGTAATGGGAAAATCGTTCCCCTAATGTTTCTAATTTTGGCTGGATATGTGTTTTGATTGCATTCATGCGTCTTTCAAGACCGTCAACTGAAAAGACAGCAAAGTCAGCTGATTGAAAAGTTTGTAATGTCATAATCGTTCCTCCAACTCCTAGTTTGTTTTTATTTTAGCATAGCTTGTACGATTCATAAAAAGAACAGCACAAAAAAATCGGTAAAAAAATATAAATTTGTTGCATAGATACTTTATCCAACATAGTATAGTATAAAACAAAAAATCAGAAAATTAAGTTAATTCTAGTCCGAGGGCAGACGAATATTGGGAGGAGGCAAATACTATGAGACAGGTGATTAATGCATTAAAGAGAACAGATGCTGAAAAAAGAATTCCGGTATTAAGGTTAGAGTTAGATTATGAATTAGCAACGTTATACGATGCGATGATGGAAAATGACAATCGGAAAAAAGAAGAATGCGTCCAAAAATTGGAAGCCTTAAGGCTTGAAATGATTCGTTTAGAAGCGTAATAATAGTATATGTATAAAAATTAAGTTGGTGCGAACCTTATAAAGGGTTCGTTTTTTCTGTGAACAGTATAGATCGGAGTGTTTAAAATATGCAAGAGGTATGGAAAGAAATTGATACACATGCAAAACAGTGGGTTCGAGAAGCAGGAGAGAGCTTAAGGGCATCGCTAAAACAAGCCCTTATCATTGAAACAAAGTCAAATGCGGCCGATCTAGTAACGAATATGGATCGGGAAATAGAACAATTTTTCATTGGGAAAATTAAAGAAACATTCCCAGAACATTATATTTTAGGGGAAGAAGGGTATGGGGATGAAGTCACTTCTTCTAATGGGATTGTTTGGTTAATTGATCCAATTGATGGTACGATGAATTTTGTTCATCAAAAACGAAATTTTGCTATTTCGATTGGTATTTATAAGAACGGTATCGGAATAATCGGTCTTATCTATGATCCCGTACATGATGAGTTATATCATGCTGTAAAAGGGGAAGGGGCGTTTTGTAATGGTGTATCTATTCCGCTGTTACAAGAAGGAGCGTTAGAAAGTAGCATAGTTGCTTTAAATGCGACATGGCTTACTGATAACCCGTTGCTTCATATGGAAAAAATGATGCAGCTTGTTAAAAAGGCAAGAGGAACACGTTCGTATGGTTGTGCTGCATTAGAGATGGTATATGTGGCAACTGGAAGGTTGGATGCTTATATAACGCCGCGGTTATCTCCTTGGGATTTTGGTGGTGGGAAAATTATTGTTGAAGAAGTTGGTGGCAAAGTGACAACATTTACTGGGACACCAATTTCTATTGTAGAAAAAAGTAGTGTACTAGTGGCGAAACCAGGCGTATATGATGAATTGTTACCATTTGTATCACAATAGCAAAAAAAGTAAGAGGCTATAGTAAGCTTCTTACTTTTTCATGTTATTGTGATTTGCGCATTTTTCGTTTTGTTATAAAGCCGTATCCAACTGTAACAAATGTACCAATAATGCAAATAATAATACCGATGGGGCTATTTTCAGCAATCATAATTCCGATGCCGATCAAGAAAATAACACCGATAATGGCTGTTAATAAAAAGCGGTACTGAATGTGTTCCATATCTTCACCCTCCAATTTTATTTTACTTTCACAAAAGTAAGAATACAACTATATTTTCATTCTTGATTTTATTTTGATTGCCATTATATCCTCTTCGCTCTTATAATAGAGAAGGATTAAAAAGACACTAGGAGTTGGACATGTTGAAAAAACGACAAGATTTACGTAATATAGCAATTATTGCCCACGTTGACCATGGTAAAACAACACTTGTTGACCAGTTATTACGTCAAGCGGGAACGTTCCGTGCAAATGAGCATGTAGAAGAACGTGCAATGGATTCGAATGATTTAGAGAGAGAACGCGGTATTACGATTTTAGCGAAAAATACAGCGATTCACTATGGAGATAAACGAATTAACATTTTAGATACACCTGGACACGCCGATTTCGGTGGTGAAGTAGAACGAATCATGCGAATGGTTGATGGTGTTTTACTTGTTGTTGATGCATATGAAGGTTGTATGCCACAAACACGATTTGTATTAAAGAAAGCACTTGAACAAAACTTAACGCCAATCGTTGTTGTAAACAAAATTGATCGCGACTTTGCTCGTCCGGAAGAAGTTGTTGATGAAGTATTAGATTTATTCATTGAGCTAGGTGCAAATGAAGATCAATTAGAGTTTCCGGTTGTATTCGCTTCAGCGATGAACGGAACAGCAAGCTTGGATCCAAATCCAGCAAATCAAGAAGAGAATATGAAGTCATTATTTGAAACAATTATCAATCATATTCCGGCACCAATCGATAATAGCGATGAGCCATTGCAATTCCAAGTAGCTCTTCTTGACTATAATGATTATGTAGGCCGTATCGGAGTTGGGCGTGTATTCCGCGGTACAATGAAAGTAGGACAGCAAGTTGCTTTAATGAAAGTGGACGGAAGTGTGAAGCAATTCCGCGTAACAAAAATCTTTGGTTACATGGGATTAAAACGTCAAGAAATTGAAGAAGCAAAAGCCGGCGATTTAGTAGCTGTTTCTGGTATGGAAGACATTAACGTTGGGGAAACAGTATGTCCGATTGACCATCAAGAAGCTCTACCTTTATTGCGCATTGATGAGCCGACATTACAAATGACGTTCCTTGTAAATAATAGCCCATTTGCAGGTCGTGAAGGGAAATATATTACATCTCGTAAAATCGAAGAGCGTCTTCGCTCGCAATTAGAAACAGATGTAAGTTTACGTGTAGAGAATACAGACTCTCCTGATGCATGGATTGTATCTGGCCGTGGGGAATTACATTTGTCAATCTTAATTGAAAATATGCGTCGTGAAGGCTATGAATTACAAGTATCAAAACCAGAAGTAATTATTAAAGAAATCGATGGTGTGAGATGTGAGCCTGTAGAGCGCGTGCAAATCGATGTACCAGAAGAATATACTGGTTCCATTATGGAATCTATGGGAGCTCGCAAAGGCGAAATGTTAGATATGGTGAATAACGGAAATGGTCAAGTTCGTCTAACATTTATGGTGCCAGCACGTGGATTAATTGGTTATACAACAGAATTCTTAACGTTAACACGTGGTTATGGTATTTTGAACCACACATTTGATAGCTATCAACCAGTACATGCTGGACAAGTTGGTGGACGTCGTCAAGGTGTTCTCGTTTCACTTGAAACAGGGAAAGCATCACAATATGGTATTATGCAAGTTGAAGATCGCGGTGTCATCTTCGTTGAACCTGGTACAGAAGTATATACAGGTATGATTGTTGGAGAGCATACACGTGAAAATGATTTAACGGTTAACATTGTAAAAATGAAGCAACAAACTAATATTCGTTCTGCAACAAAAGACCAAACTTCAACAATGAAAAAACCACGCATTATGACATTAGAAGAATCATTAGAGTATTTAAATGATGATGAGTATTGTGAAGTAACGCCAGAATCTATTCGTTTGCGCAAAAAAATTCTAGATAAAAATGAACGTGAAAAAGCTGCGAAGAGAAAAAAATCTGTAGAAGCTTAAGAGAAGGAGCTGTCTTTTCAAAAGACGGCTCTTTTTTTAAAGGTTTTATTTTTTGAAAATTTACTCTTTTAGGTGGACAGTATTTTTGTTGCAAGGTACTCTTATAGTAGGTAGTAGAACATATAATAAAAAACAGAAGAACGCGATTTTTGTTGTTAGTAGGGGGAGAAAAGAGGATGCTTGAGAAAATGTCTTTTTTTGCAAATCTATATCAAGTAGATACGAATCCTAAAGTGGGAATGTGGATGCTTTACGGTACTATTATCGTTTTAAGTGCCATTGTTTATCATTTAGGGTTTGCGAGGAAGTTATCGGTATTAAAAAATATTGTTATTTATGCTTCGTTAGCGATTGGATGCACCGTTCTCACATTTTTTGCTGTTTTCTTACCAGTTGGAGAAGGACTTGTTGTAGCGGCACTTGTATTAGGAATTTATAAGCTGCGCCTGCGACAAGCAAAACAACAAAAAGCAAGTTAAGCAAGAGGAGGGGGATCTCATGCATTCTATACAAGATGCATTATACAACTGGTTAACAATCAAAACAGTTGTTGAAGCACGACCAGATGATATAGCTGCGCAAGAAACCTATGAGCTATTTCACAACATAGTATACGAAGATTATCAATTAAAGAATGTAAAAGTAGAAAAAAGAGAAGAAATGTATATAGTTACGTATGAAAAAGAGCAAGAAATGGGGTATGCGAGGTTTCTGTTAGAATCAATCGATTGTTTTATAGACCAGATAAAGTGAAACTTTAACTAGTGGGGGGCTCTTCATCCCCCCGCTGATCATGAATTTTCACCAATCGGACTGTTACTGCCCTAAAGTAGCGGGATAAATTGGGAACCAGAGAAATATAAATAAGCCCTTATCTGAATGATTAAGGACTTATTTATATTACCACTCATCTTCTACTGTTTTATCTTGGTATAAATGAAACTTTCCGGTTGCGTGACGTTTCATTGTACGTTCTGCAATACGTTCTGTACATTCTGGACACAGATATGTATGAATTGGGCGGTTACGAAGCTTTTTAGCCAAAGGATTTTCATCATCTAGCTTATCTTTCTTATCGCAAATCATGCATTTGACTCTCATTTCGTCACCTCAATACAAGTTCTATCGATATAAGTATATCATGTAAGTTCAATGTTTTTGAGATATAGAGGAAAAAAATAATATTTTCGCAATTCTAAAAATAAGTTATCATAAAGATAAGAAAAACTTGGAGGTGGAAATATGGCGAATGTAGTAGAGCTTAAATTATCAGAATCTTTAATGCGAATTTTACGTAGAGAGAATATTGTTACAGTTGCTACAGTTGATTTTGAAAAAAAGATTCCTAATGTAAGTGCTATTTCATGGGTATATGCAATGAGTGAAGAAAGTATTCGTTTTGCTGTTGATCAGCGCTCGCGTATTGTGGAAAATTTGCGTCACAATACAGGAATTGTATTAACAATCATGGCGAATGAATCCGTATTTTCCATAAGCGGCGAAGCAAAGTTTATAACTGAAAAGATGGAAGGAATTCCATTGAAATTAACAGTGATAGAGGTAGCGATACAAGAGGTTCGTGATGTGATGTTTTATGGGGCAAGACTTGCTACTGAACCAACTTTTGAGAAGACATATGATTTACGAGCGGCTAAAAAATTAGATAATCAAGTGCTGACGGGTATGAAAGAATTATAAAGGTGATTATATGTACTTCAGCGAGTGAATAGGTAACTTTTGTCTTCTTATAGGTTATAAATTTTGATTTGTTTTCTAAATTGAAGAGGAAGAAAAATTAAATTTATATGAATTTCGATTCTACCTCGTTTATACGGTACATATAATTATAACAATGGTTCGTCCATATTATGGATGAAACCCTTGTTCTACAAACTTAAAAGTGGAGTCAGGGGGTAACAGGTTGGATAAAATCTACGTGTTAGATACGAATGTACTTTTACAAGATCCGTTATCTATTTTTTCTTTTGAAACAAATGAAGTAGTGATTCCAGCAGTTGTATTAGAAGAGGTTGATTCGAAAAAACGCTATATGGATGAAGTTGGACGAAATGCTCGCTATGTATCTAAGTTAATTGATAAATTTCGTGAGCTTGGAAAATTATATGACAGTATTCCTCTTGAAAATGGAGGGACATTTCGGATTGAGTTAAATCATCGTTCATTTGTTCAACTGCAAGATATTTTTGTAGAAAAAACAAATGATAATCGCATTTTAGCAGTGGCAAAAAATTTATCATTAGAAGAGCAAGAAAAAGAGAATGGAAAGCCGGTTATTTTAGTCAGTAAGGATGTCCTTGTCAGAGTAAAGGCGGATGCCTTAGGGCTGCAAGCTGAAGATTATTTAAGCGATCGAGTTATTGAAGTGGAGAATATATATTCAGGTTTTTTAGAAGGTTACATATCAAAAGTACAATTGGATTATTTTTATGAAAAAGGAGAACTTCCTTTATCGGAAATTGCGAATCATCCGTTTTATCCCAATCAGTTTATTGTGATGAAAGATGCGCTTGGTGGATCAAGCTCTGCACTTGGCATTGTAGATAGTTCAGGGAAAAAAGTGAAAAAGTTAGTGTTTCATAATGAACAAGTTTGGGGAATACGTCCGCGCAATGTACAACAAATTATGGGGTTAGAATTGTTGTTGCGAGAAGATATTCCGTTAGTTACTTTAACAGGAAAAGCGGGGACAGGGAAAACATTGCTTGCTTTAGCTGCTGGGCTTATGCAAACAGAAGATTTAGGATTGTATAAAAAGCTCCTTGTAGCAAGGCCTATTGTTCCTGTGGGGAAAGATATCGGTTATTTGCCAGGTGAAAAAGAGGAAAAGTTGAGACCGTGGATGCAACCGATTTTTGATAATCTTGAATATTTATTCAATACAAAAAAGCCAGGAGAATTAGATGCTATATTAGCCGGTATGGGCTCAATTGAAGTAGAGGCACTGACGTATATAAGAGGAAGAAGTATTCCAGATCAATTTATTATTATCGATGAAGCGCAAAACTTAACAAAGCATGAAGTGAAGACGATTTTAACAAGGGTAGGAGAAAAGAGTAAGATCGTATTAATGGGAGACCCGCAGCAAATTGACCATCCTTATTTAGATGAATATAATAATGGTTTAACATATGTGGTTGAGAAACTGAAGGAACAAAAAATTAGCGGTCATGTGAAGTTTGTGAAAGGTGAGCGGTCTAATTTAGCTCAATTAGCAGCGGATTTATTGTAAAAAGGAGTAGGGGATTATCCCTACTCCTTTTTGTCAAAACAGGAAAGAATCACTTGTGATGGAATACAGAGTATTACTCATATAATTATGAATTTCCGGATATTTCGAATGGGATTATTTTGATTCGAGCCATCTCCAAAATAAAGATGAACAGGCCCGTCTTCTCTCAGTGGTTTCCCATCTTTTGAAAAAGCAAGAATGGCATCTTTTGCTTGTTCTAGCGGCAATGTAATTTCATCATGAAGTGTTTCTATTTTTATCTTCGTCACACCGTTCATAACTTCCGCGTTTTTAAGAAAAGGTTGAAATGGCATTCCGAAAGTTCCTGTAATAAGTTTTTCCTTTTTAAATTTTTTGACGCTTTTTTGAATTGGTGGGAAAGCTGCTCCATCACGAATCTCTCGATCCCAATGTTCAGAAGTATGCTTTAAATATGTTTCTAATTCAGATGTTTCTTGTTGTGGTTCATGAAAGTAAGTTGTTAAGTCTACTTTTCGATCATCAAAGATCCAAACGCTTGGATCAATCGTAAGTGGAAAACGAACTTTTCCACTAATAAACAAAATTTCGCTCATTGTTGTTCCCCCATTTGTATTATACTCCCACTTTTCAGTATAATAGGATTAGACAAGGATGTCACAAAAAATGTTTCTATTGCAATTTGTCAAAACTATCGCTAATATTAATAGATAGGATAGGAGAGTAGGACGGAAACGGAGGGAATCAATTTGGCGTCTGAGACAGTAACAAATCATCAGGAAAAGGCACTTGCCCTTCTACAAGCGGATGCGGAGAAGATTTTAAGACTTATTAAGGTACAAATGGACCACCTTACGATGCCGCAGTGTCCATTATATGAAGAAGTGCTAGATACACAAATGTTTGGTTTATCCCGTGAGGTTGACTTTGCGGTTCGTCTTGATCTTATTTCTGAAGAACAAGGAAAAGAGATGTTAGGAGAGCTTGAACGGGAATTATCAGCACTTCATGAAGCATTTACAAATAAAAAATGATGACGGGTTCAAATAAAGGGGCTCAAACTGAATCAGTTTGAGCTTTTTATTTGTCTATAAAGCAGGAAGACAATATACACATATGGAATACAACAATAATTAAAATGAAAATAGAAAGAGGAAATGAAATGAAAAAAATATGGAAAAGAATGGACTATTCATTATTACTTCCTCTTATTATTTTATGTGTATTGGGAGTTATAATGGTATACAGTGCTAGCTCCATCGTTGCGATTATGAAGAATAAACCAGCGAACTTCTTTTTTAATAAACAATTATTCATTTTAGCTATTGGAGGAATCGTCTTCGTTTTTATTTCGATTATTCCGTATAGACTTTGGAGAAAAAGAATTATTGTCGTATTAATGGGTTTAGGAAGTATAGGATTATTAGCAGCGGCTTACGTTTTTGGTAAAGAGGTAAACGGTGCAAGAGGCTGGATATTAGGAATACAGCCGGCAGAATTCGTGAAAATATTCGTTATTATTTTATTAGCTCGTTTTTTTGCAAAGAAACAAGAGACGGATACGCCGGTTTTTCAAGGTTCCGCACTTACACTGTTTGTTGTTGGTTTGATCATGTTTATTATTTTAAAGCAAAATGATTTAGGAACTGATATATTAATTGCGGGCATGGTAGGAAGTATGTTCCTTTGCTCAGGCGTTCGCATTAACATATGGATAAAACGACTTGCATTAACCTCCATCGTTTGGATTCCTGCTCTGTATTTTATAGGGAATCACATGCTTAGCGAATACCAAAAAGCTCGTTTTGCTGTGTTTCTTGATCCATTTGCAGATCCACAAGGGGATGGATTTCAGCTCATAAATTCCTATGTTGCCATTGCTTCAGGAGGTCTACATGGTAAGGGGCTAAGTAATAGTATACAAAAATATGGGTATTTACCAGAACCACAAACAGACTTTATTATGGCAATCATATCTGAGGAACTTGGTTTTATCGGGGTAGCGATTGTTTTAATTAGTTTGTTACTTATTATCATTCGCGCATTTCGAATTGCACAAAAATGTAAAGATCCTTTTGGTAGTTTAATTGCAATTGGACTTGCTAGTTTAATTGGTGTTCAAACGTTTGTTAATGTTGGTGGTATGTCGGGCGTAATCCCGCTTACTGGTGTACCTTTACCATTTGTCAGTTACGGTGGTAGTTCTTTAACGGCGAATTTAATTGCAATGGGCATATTATGTAATATAAGTAGCCATGTGAAACAGCAAGAGAAACAACGAAGTGAAGTGGAATCAGAAAGAGAGAAAAGAGAACCGCATCTTGTTGTGGTGAAGTAGAGTGAAAGAATCATGAGTATTACAACATTATAATTTCCAGAAAAGAGGTTGTCCTGAAAGTCATATTTTTAGGGTAACCTCTTTTATTATAAGTAAAAGTGTTATGCTTTTTGTTTTTAAACAATAAAAGTATGTCGTTTTTATTTAAATGTGTTATACAAAAAGGGTGTTACAATATGGAAAGGTATGCTATACTATTTTTATGAAACAAATTGATTAGAAAACTTATCATTTGTTGAAAAATAAGGTATGATGTATAAAAATAAAGTAAAACTTTCTAGATATAGATTGAAAAAGAAAGTGAAGAACTTCACGCTCTTTAAGGTGTATATCTATATCTATGTAATCTCTAGAGTGGTAGGAAAGTAGAGGGGAAAATTATGACAAAGCTGCAACGCATTAAAAAAGTATTGGTAGCTAACCGTGGAGAAATTGCAATTCGTGTATTTAGAGCTTGTGCAGAGCTTGGTTTAAGTACAGTTGCAATTTATTCAAAAGAAGATAGCCGTTCTTATCATCGATATAAAGCGGATGAATCTTATTTAGTGGGGGAAGGCAAGAAACCGATTGATGCTTACTTGGATATTGAAGGGATTATTGAAATTGCCAAAAATAACAATGTAGATGCGATTCATCCTGGTTATGGCTTCTTATCAGAAAATATTCAATTTGCAAAACGCTGTGAAGAAGAGGGAATCATTTTTATTGGGCCGAAGAGCAAACATCTAGATATGTTTGGGGATAAGGTAAAAGCAAGAACACAGGCGCAATTAGCAAATATTCCAGTTATTCCTGGTAGCGACGGACCTGTGGATTCATTAGAAGACGTTGAAGAATTTGCGACAAAATATGGGTATCCAATTATGATTAAAGCTTCCCTTGGTGGTGGCGGTAGAGGTATGCGTATTGTTCGTAATCATAATGAGCTGGAAGACTCATATAATCGAGCAAAGTCAGAAGCAAAAGCAGCTTTTGGTAACGATGAAGTATATGTTGAAAAATTTGTTGAAAAGCCTAAGCATATAGAAGTACAAATATTAGCAGATGAAGAAGGAAATGTCGTTCATTTATATGAGCGAGATTGCTCTGTACAACGTCGTCATCAAAAAGTGGTTGAAATTGCACCAAGTGTGTCACTTTCGGATGACCTGCGCCATCGTATTTGTGAGGCGGCAGTGAAGTTAACAAAAAATGTGAATTATTTAAATGCTGGTACGGTGGAATTTCTTGTGAAAGGTGATGATTTTTACTTCATCGAAGTAAATCCACGTGTACAAGTAGAACATACGATTACAGAGATGGTTACAGGAATTGATATCGTACAATCACAAATTTTAATTGCAGATGGCCACACTTTACATAGCGAGATTATGAGCATACCAAAACAAGAAGATATCATCATTCATGGTTATGCTATCCAATCACGTGTAACAACAGAAGATCCGCTCAATAACTTTATGCCTGATACAGGAAAAATTATGGCATACCGTTCAGGGGGAGGATTCGGTGTTCGTCTTGACACAGGTAATAGCTTTCAAGGGGCAGTTATTACGCCGTACTATGATTCATTACTTGTAAAAGTGACAACTTGGGCACTTACATTTGAACAAGCTGCTGCAAAAATGGAGCGTAACTTAAAAGAATTCCGTATTCGTGGTATTAAAACAAATATTCCATTCTTAGAGAATGTAGTGAAGCATAAAAATTTCTTATCAGGAGAATATGACACATCATTTATAGATGCATCACCTGAATTATTTGTATTCCCGAAACGTAAAGACCGTGGTACAAAAATGTTAAGCTATATCGGGACAGTAACGATAAATGGTTTCCCAGGAGTAGGAAAAAAAGAAAAGCCGATTTTCCCAGATGCACGTATACCAAATGTAAAACATTATGAACCAATCCAAACAGGTACAAAACAAATTTTAGATAAGCATGGGGCAGATGGCCTTGTAAAATGGGTACAAGATCAAAAACGTGTACTGTTAACAGATACAACATTCCGTGATGCCCATCAATCTCTATTAGCAACACGTGTTCGTACGAAGGATTTAATGCAAATTGCTGAGCCGACGGCGAGAATGTTACCAAATTTATTCTCTACAGAGATGTGGGGAGGAGCTACATTTGATGTGGCATACCGTTTCTTGAAAGAAGATCCATGGGAACGATTACTGCAACTTCGTGAAAGTATGCCGAATGTATTATTCCAAATGTTACTTCGTTCAGCAAATGCAGTGGGTTACAAAAACTATCCCGATAATCTCATTCAAAAGTTTGTAGAATGTTCCGCGCAAGCTGGTATTGATGTTTTCCGCATATTTGATAGTTTAAACTGGGTTGAAGGTATGAGCATTGCTATTAATGCTGTACGAGATAGCGGTAAGATTGCGGAAGCAACAATGTGCTATACAGGGGATATTCATGACCCAATGCGCAGTAAATACGATTTACAATACTATAAAGACTTAGCAAAAGAACTAGAAGCATCTGGTGCTCATATTTTAGGTATTAAAGATATGGCTGGCTTATTAAAGCCAAATGCGGCTTATGACCTCGTTTCAGCTTTAAAAGACACAGTATCAATTCCAATTCACCTTCATACACATGATACGAGTGGAAATGGTATCTTAACGTATACGAAAGCAATTGAAGCTGGTGTTGATATTGTCGATGTAGCAGTAAGCTCTATGGCAGGCTTAACGTCACAGCCAAGTGCCAATACGTTATACTACGCATTAGGTGGAAATGAAAGACAACCAGATGTCAATATTCAATCGTTAGAAAAACTTTCTCATTACTGGGAAGATATACGAAAATATTATGCTCCGTTTGAAAGTGGTATGAATGCTCCACATACTGAGGTATATATGCATGAAATGCCAGGCGGTCAGTATAGTAACTTGCAACAACAAGCGAAAGCAGTTGGATTAGGAGATCGTTTCGATGAAGTAAAAGTGATGTATCGCCGCGTGAATGATATGTTCGGAGATATTGTAAAGGTAACACCGTCATCAAAAGTTGTTGGGGATATGGCATTGTTTATGGTACAAAACCATCTGACAGAACAAGACATTTTTGAACGTGGTCATGCTTTAGATTTCCCAAGCTCAGTTGTTGAGATGTTCTCTGGTGACCTTGGACAGCCATATGGTGGTTTTCCAAAAGAATTACAAAAAATTATCTTAAAAGGAAAAGAGCCGTTAACTGTAAGACCAGGTGAATTATTAGAACCCGTGGACTTTGAAGCTTTAAAAGAAGAGTTATTCCATAAGCTAGGACGCGAAGTAACAATTTTTGATGTGGTCGCATATGCGTTATATCCAAAAGTATTTATGGATTATGAGAAGGTTGCAGGGCTTTATGGAGATGTATCTGTGCTGGATACTCCAACATTCTTCCATGGTATGAGACTTGGAGAAGAAATCGGTGTTGAAATTGAACGAGGTAAAACATTGATGGTGAAATTAGTTTCAATTGGAGAACCACAACCAGATGGAACGCGTGTACTTTACTTTGAATTTAATGGACAACCTCGTGAAATTGTTGTGAAGGATGAAAGTATTAAGGCGACAGTTGCACAACGAGTGAAAGGAAATCGCGAGAATCCAAATCACATTAGTGCAACAATGCCAGGGACAGTTATTAAAGTTGTTGTGAATGAAGGCGATGAAGTCAAAAAAGGTGATTCCATGGCAATTACAGAAGCAATGAAAATGGAAACAACTGTTCAAGCGCCGTTTAATGGAAAAGTGAAGAAAGTGTACGTGAAAGATGGAGATGCAATTCAAACAGGAGATTTATTAATTGAACTGGAACAATAATGATAAAAACAACTACAAGTCAGTTGAATTTTTCTAACATGGATTCGTCGTTGTAAATAATAAACATAAAGAAAACGAGCTGCGATAAAGCAGCTCGTTTTCTTTATGAAAAGAATCGTTTGTTTTCTGTTGATGTCGTTTGTTTTGCATTTACTTTACTTCTTGTTCCCAACATGACTAAATAACATAATACAGCAAAGAGACATGAAATAAAGAGAGAGTGCAGTAATGCCATTGTAAGACTAGCGTTTGTATATACAACTAAAATTCCTACGATCGCTTGAAGTGTAACAAGGATGAATGAAGTAATCCATCCAAGGTATACTACTCGTTCCTGTTTATAATGACGAATAGCGAGAATCATTGCATATACGATCCAAGCAAATAGTAAGATTGCAGCAACACGATGCCCCATTTGCACCCATTCATGTAATTGAGTCGGCCATGGTCGATTTTTGCTACAAAGCGGAAATTCTGGACATGCTAAGCTTGCACGTTCATGACGTACAAGAGCCCCTGTATAGACAACAAGATAGCTGTAAATTGTTACACCATAAATATGGAATTTCATCTTTTTGTCCATAATAAGAGAACGTGCATCAAATTTTTTATCGATTTCAAAAATGAGACACGCTAATAAAATAACAGAGGCAAACGAAATTAAGGAAATACCAAAATGAATAGCTAGTACAGCAGGGACTTGTCCCCAAACGACAGCTGCTGCGCCCATTAATGCTTGTGCAACTAAAAACACAAAAGATAAAATAGCAAGCGGTTTTGTTTCGCGCACATGCTTATAATATTTCCAAGATAAAATACAAAGGAGTGTAACGAGAATTCCTGCCGATCCGGATGTTAAACGGTGACTTAGCTCAATAATCGTTTCCATTGATAGATTAGATGGAACAAGTTCACCGTTACAAAGTGGCCACGACTTACCGCATCCTTGACCAGAATCAGTTTTTGTAACTAATGCTCCTCCTAGTAGAACACCTAATAGGTCTAGGCTTGTAATGACTGCTAACCATTTAATAAAGCGCTGCAATCTTTTTCACCATCTTTCTGTTATGAAGTTATTGTGAAATATTTTCATTCTGATTGCGTTTGGAGGGCCAAACGCATTACAGTCCTAATAATATATAAAAACTAATAAAATAGCAAAGACATGAAGAGATAGAATAAAACGCGTTCAAAAAGAAAAAACGGATAAAAAATACATATTTTAGTGAAAAATACTTTTATTATGAAAAGAAATAGAGAGAATGCATGCTAAATATGACAAAATAGTTTATTATAGAGAATAGTATCATGTTATGATAGGGATGAATCGGAAAAAGTTTTTAAATATTCGACACAAAAAGTTCATGTTTTCTTCACAAAATGTTTGGAAAATATGATTTAATATATGGGAGTATGAGCGTAGAGTAGCAGTGGAATGAGTTAACAATATTTCTATTGTAATAATATAGCCATATAGAAGCGCGCTGCTTTAGAGAGTCTAAGCATAGAAGAAGGACGAATGTTTTAAGAGGGGGTTGAAATGATGAACCATGCAACAAGTGAGCTGCATGATGAGTCAGCTGTAACAGATGTACCGGAGACAACGCGTGTACAAGATTTATTAGCGCTCGTTAAAATGGGGATTGTCAATTCAAATACATTAACTGTATTTACTGGATTTTGGTTAGCGCTACATTTTAATGGGTTGAATGCTTTAGAGCATTTAGATAAAATGTTCTTTACAATCGTAGGTTCCGCACTCATTATGGCTGGGTCATGTAGCTTAAATAACTATATTGATCGCGATATTGATCACTTAATGGAACGGACAAAAAACCGTCCGACGGTAACAGGAAAATATAAACCTGGATTTGTATTAACGCTAGGTGTTACTTTATTGCTTCTTGGATTTGTATTTTTGTTGTTGACAACAGCGATGGCAGCACTTATAGGTTTTATTGGTGCTTTCACATATGTTGTTTTATATTCTTTGTGGACAAAAAGAGCATATACGCTAAATACAGTGGTAGGTAGCGTATCTGGAGCGGTTCCACCTTTAATTGGTTGGGCGGCAATTCATCCTAGCTTAGATCATCCAATTGCTTGGATGTTATTCTTGATTATGTTTATTTGGCAAATCCCACATTTCCTCGCTTTGGCGATGAAGCGTGTTGATGAATATCGAAACGCAGGAATTCCAATGCTTCCGGTTGTTCATGGATTTGATATTACAAAACGCCAAATTATGATTTGGACAGTATGTTTATTACCATTACCATTTTATATGAGTGGGCTTGGCATAACATTTATGATAATTGCAACATTGCTTAACATCGGATGGATTGTTTTGGGATTCTATGGATTCCGTAAGAAAGATGACATTAAATGGTCCGTTCAAATGTTTGTCTACTCCTTGAATTATTTGACAATCTTATTTGTGTCAATGATTGTAGTTACATTCTTCTAAGACAACGACACGAGTGGATTTCTTTACGTTGAGATTTACTTTACTTATTATAAAGTATAATCTAATTCACAAAGAAAGTGGGGGTTGTTTGTATGAAGAAACAGTGGCGACTGTTTTCGTTCGTTTCACTGATGGCTTTACTGTTAGGGGGATGCGGTAAAGCCTTTCAATCTACTTTAATTCCACAAGGTGAAGTAGCGAAAATGCAATATGATTTACTGTTGTTAGCAAGTGCAATTATGGTAGGTGTAGTATTGGTAGTTACTATTATTTTCTTGTATGTAATTGTGCGTTTCCGACAAAGGAAAGGGCAGGAGGATTACATTCCACAGCAAGTTGAAGGAAATCACAAACTAGAGATTATCTGGACGGTTATTCCGATTCTACTTTTATTGATATTAGCTGTTCCAACGGTTACATATACATTCAAACTTGCTGATGTAAGTGCAATGGAGAAAAAGAATATCGATAAAGATACAATCGTTGTTGAGGTAACAGCGAATCTTTATTGGTGGGAATTTTCTTATAAATCAGAAAAGATAGTGACTTCTCAAGATTTAGTTATCCCCACAGGTAAGAAGGTCTATTTAAATTTGAAAGGTGCCGACATTAAGCATTCGTTCTGGGTTCCATCATTAGCTGGAAAAATGGATACGAATACAGATAATGTAAATAAAATGTGGTTAAAAGCAGATAAAGCGGGCACTTATAATGGATTTTGTACAGAATTTTGTGGTCCATCACATTCATTAATGCAATTTAAAGTTAAAGCTGTTAATGAAAGCGAGTACAAAAATTGGATTGCTGATATGAAGAAAATTGATGGCAAAAAAGAAGTAGCTTCTACAAAAGAGCAAGAAGGTAAAGAAATATTTGATAAAAGCTGTATTGGTTGTCATGCAGTTGGATCAAATGATAGTAGACCACCTTCTGCACGTATCGCACCAAACCTAGCAAACTTCGCTGATCGCGATATGGTTGCCGGCATTGCCGAAAACAATGATGAAAATGTGAAGAAATGGCTGAAGGATCCTGAAAATATGAAGCCGGGAAATAAAATGACTGGCAAATATGGCAATTTAACGGATGCCCAAGTTGATGCATTAAATGCATATTTGAAGACGTTAAAAGTTGAGAAATAATAGGGATTATTATTTGCGAAGGGGAGGTTGAAGACGTGAGTTCTGTAGCAAAAAAACAGGAGATGGGTGCTGTTATATGGGATTATTTAACGACAGTAGACCATAAAAAAATTGCCATTCTCTATTTAATTGCAGGTGGATTATTTTTTATCATCGGCGGAATAGAAGCACTATTTATCCGTCTACAACTAGCAATTCCAAACAATGCTTTTCTTGTTGGAGATGCTTATAATCAAGTATTAACAATGCACGGTACAACAATGATTTTCCTCGCAGCTATGCCGCTTGTGTTTGCATTTATGAATGCTGCTGTGCCGCTTCAAATTGGAGCGCGTGATGTAGCATTTCCATTTTTAAACTCACTTGGATTTTGGTTATTTTTCTTTGGAGGCGTATTTTTAAACTTAAGTTGGTTTTTAGGAGGAGCTCCCGATGCAGGGTGGACATCGTATGCATCGTTATCGCTAGCTTCGAAAGGACATGGTATTGATTTTTATGTATTGGGATTGCAAATATCAGGTCTCGGTACGCTAATTGGTGGTATTAATTTTCTTGTTACTATTATTAATATGCGTGCACCAGGAATGACGTATATGCGAATGCCGATGTTTACATGGACAACATTTGTCACATCTTCACTGATTTTATTCGCTTTCCCACCGTTAACAGTTGGATTAGGATTACTTATGTTAGATCGTTTATTTGGTACAAGTTTTTTCAACCCAGCTTTGGGCGGGAATACGATTATATGGGAGCACTTATTCTGGATCTTTGGGCACCCAGAAGTGTACATTCTTATACTTCCAGCTTTCGGAATATTCTCAGAAATCTTCGCGACCTTTTCCAAAAAACGATTATTCGGATATTCATCGATGGTATTTGCAACAGTCTTAATTGGATTTTTAGGATTTATGGTATGGGCGCACCATATGTTTACAGTTGGTCTCGGCCCTGTTGCTAATGCTATCTTTTCTGTCGCGACGATGGCAATTGCAGTACCGACGGGAATTAAAATTTTTAACTGGCTCTTTACAATGTGGGGAGGAAGTATTCGTTTTACAACACCGATGATGTGGGCTGTTGGTTTTATTCCATCATTTGTAATGGGCGGTGTAACAGGGGTTATGCTTGCTTCTGCGCCAGCTGATTATCAGTTCCATGATAACTATTTCGTTGTAGCGCATTTTCACTACGTAATCGTTGGAGGCGTTGTGTTTGGTTTATTGGCAGGAGCGCATTATTATTGGCCTCTTATGTTTAACAAAGTATTGAATGAAGCATTGGGGAAAGTTACATTTTGGTTATTCTTTATCGGTTTCCATTTAACGTTCTTTATTCAACATTTCCTTGGGTTAATTGGTATGCCGCGCCGTTATTACACGTATTTACCAGGTCAAGGATTAGAAATGGGGAACTTAATTAGTTCGGTTGGATCTGCGTTTATGGGACTTGGAACAATAGTTCTTTTATATAACATTGTGAAAACGACAGTGTCTAAAGAACAAGCAGGGCGTGACCCATGGGATGGTCGCACGCTAGAGTGGACAATGCCTGCTCCTACGCCAGAATATAACTTTAAGCAACTACCGTTTGTCCGTGGATTAGATCCTTTTTGGATTGAGAAACGTGATGGGAATAAAGCGATGACACCAGCAGAGCCTATTGGTAACATTCATATGCCAAACGCTTCATTTTCACCATTTGTCATATCGCTTGGCTTATTTATAGCAGCATTTGGCGCGATGTATATGCAAGGTGGAAAAGATAAGTTTTGGCTCTTGGTAGCAATTATTGGGCTTATCATTACATTTGGTACAATGTTCTTCCGATCTATAATTGATGATCATGGTTATCATATTCATAAAGAAGACTTGGATGATAAGGGAGGCACGGCATAATGCATGTAGAGGAAAAATTAACGAATGAAACATTTCCAGCAGAGCCTGAAAAAGCAACCCTCGAAGGAAAAAATAAGTTTGTCGGATTTTGGCTGTTCCTTGGAGGCGAAACAGTATTGTTCGCTTCCTTGTTTGGAACATACTTAGCATTAAAAAATTCGACAAACGGCGGTCCTTCTTCGCAAGAAATGTTTCAAATGCCACTTGTGTTTATTATGACAATGCTTCTATTAACAAGTAGCTTAACGAGTGTATATGCAATGTATCATATGAAGAATTTTCATTTTAAACAAATGCAGCTTTGGTTACTTGTTACAGTGCTATTAGGTTTAGGGTTTCTAGGGTTTGAAATTTATGAATTTTATCATTATGCGCACGAATTTAAGCATACTATGAGAAGTAGTGCATTTGGTTCAGCTTTTTATGCGTTAGTTGGCACACATGGATTACACGTATTATTTGGACTATGCTGGATTTTAACTTTGATTTTTCGCAATGCGAAACGTGGTTTAAATTTATATAATGCCCCAAAGTTTTATGTTGCATCTATTTATTGGCACTTTATTGATGTAGTTTGGGTGTTTATTTTCACTGTAGTATATTTGATGGGAATGGTGGGATAAACAATGGCGACAAAGCAAACAAATACAAATAATTCAAAGGTAGATCTCGTTTATCGTAGAAGAAAAAGTGCAGAGGAAATGAAACATCAAGTTATTACATTTGGATTAATGATTTTTTTGACAATTGTAGCATTTGTAGCAGTAGCGTATCCAAAGACATTTAGTCCCATTTTCTCTGTCCCGTTTATTTTATTATTAGCGGTCGTTCAAGTAATCTTTCAATTGTATTATTTTATGCACATGAGTCATAAAGGACATGAAGCAGCTTCGTTCTTTCTATACTCTGGATTGTTAATAGGGCTATTAACGATTTTGGCCTTCATGACAATTGTGTGGATATAAGAAAACATGAGAGGAGGGCCTTTGGATTACTATGGTCCTCCTTTTTTATGAAGCGACTACATTTTTTGAAAGGTGGGTGTAAATCATGAGTAACTTGTGGATATTTGGTTTTCAAGCATTATGGAGTCCGATTTTTTTCATGTTTATGCTTTCCATTCTCATCTCTTACTTTTTCATCATTGGGCCGTATAGAACACGATTTGAACATGCAGAAAAGGTTAGTAGAAAGCAGATATTTTATTTTACGTCAGGAATTATTCTTCTATATATTGTAAAGGGAGGGCCAATTGATTTAATAGGACATATTATTTTCAGTGCTCATATGCTCGAAATGGCAGTGATGTATATCGCGGTACCCCCATTATTATTATTAGGAATACCAGTTTGGTTATATAGCTATATTACATCTTTTAAAGCGATTCAAGTTATTTTAAAGTTATTTGCGAAACCATTGATTGCTTTATTTGTATTTAATGGCTTGTTTTCTTTTTATCATTTGCCACTTGTATTTGATGCGGTAAAGCAAAGTCAAGTAGCACACCCCATTGTTTTAGCAATATTGTTTTTTACATCGATCATGATGTGGTGGCCAATGTTAAATCCATTGCCAGAGCAACAATCATTAAGTGATATAAAAAAATTAGGATATATGTTTGCTAACGGTATTTTATTAACGCCAGCTTGTGCATTAATTATTTTTGCAAGTGAGCCATTATTTGCGACCTATACAGATTCAAGCGCTTGGATGAAAGCGATGGAACTTTGTGTACCAGCAGGGACATTGAGCGATTTAAATATCACAGGTCCAGAGTTTTTGCATTGGCTGCCTGTAGTACAAGATCAGCAAACAGGTGGGATCATTATGAAAATTGTTCAGGAAATCGTGTATGGTACAATGATTGGATATGTATTTTTTAAATGGGCTCGTAAAGAAAGGGAAAAGGATAAGGAGCAATTACAAGCAGTTCCGCCATATTTGCAAACAAAATAAACAGAATAGAGAAAGTTTTCGGGAGAACAAATAAAACAGGCGCATATCTGTATAGAGGCGCCTGTTTTATTTAAGCTGCCTGTAAAAGTCTTATTCGTGAGGAATGAAGAAAACTCCTACTGATGAAAGTGTTACCTTATTCAACTATTTGAAATTCTTTTAGTTCTTTTTCAATATTTTGAAGAATTTGTTCACTTTTTTGAATAACATTTGTAGGGAAATTTTCATCTGTACCATACTCAACCCCATGTGGATAATAATGTTTTCCTAACAGTGGGGAAAGCAATTTGATCTGTGCGTGTCGCCTTCCAATATCTCCCTCGACTGCGATACCTTGTACTCTTAAATAATATACATCTTTTAATATCTCGAATTTATAATCATATGTAACCCTCTCATAATCCCATTGTCCTGCCAGCACGAAATGGTGATTTTTCATAATTTCTGTAAGAAGTGTAAAGTCAATTACTGTTCCAATGAGTTTTGAATTTGCGAATTGCATGGAATCCCTCCTTATAAAATAGTAGATATCAATTTTATAATAGTATGAAAAATTAGAAAACGCAATTCGTATTGGGAGAAAAGAGAGAATCACAACTTTTTTCATCAAAATATGGTATAGTGAAAGAGTACGGTACACACAAAAGGGAAAGACTAGTAAGGCATTTGTGTATATCTCAACTTTATGTTTGCCCAGGAGGTATATCGTTTGAAGAAATTATTGCGTATCGTAATGATTACGATTTTTATTTTAGCTATTGATCTGTACGGGAAATTACTCGTTTCACAATATATATTAAGCCCTTCTCATTATAAGCAAGAACAAAAACTCGTAAAGAAAAAGAAGCAGGTAACTGAGGGAGAGGCACAAACGATTGCTGATTTTTTAGGAAGAGATGCTGAGAATTTACTAGCCAAGTGGGGGGAACCTTCTCGGATTGAGCCTTCTGCATATGGGTATGAATGGTGGGTATATAATCAAGATTTATCACAGTATGTTCAATTTGGACTTGCTGAACATAAAGTTGTAACAGCTTATGTAGCTGGAGATCAAGTTGATGTGACCCCATTTCGTATGAATGAAAAATATGAAGAAGCATATAAAAAGAAGCCATTTTCTCATGAGATTTCTTTGAAAAAAGGAAGGAATAGTTATCAATTTGAATTGTCTGATACTGAAATAATGGAACAGCCACTTATTTCAATTGAAAAAGATAGTTGGGCACAATTGTATTTTGATCACTTTACGCATGAGCTTGTTGGGATTCGGTATATGGATGATGATATATTACTACGTCAAAGACCGTATCAACTTGTATATTCCGGTGAATTAATGCCAGAACAACCGATGTCCCCAGAGAAAATGTCACAAGTAGAGCATGGAAATATGCAGCAAATTTTAGATTTAACAAATATTATTCGAGAACGTCATCGGTTACCTTTATTAACATGGGATCAACAAACGGCCGATGTCGCACTTGGACACAGCAAAGATATGAAGGAAAATAATTATTTTTCACATGATTCGCCGAAATATGGCACATTAGGAGATCGATTACAGCGAGGACAAGTTGCTTTCCAATTAGCTGGTGAAAATATAGCAGCTCAACATAGCGATGGCATTGCTGCGCTGCAAGGCTGGTTGAATAGTGAGGGTCACCGGAAAAATTTGCTGAATGAGCAGTTTACTGGACTTGGTGTTGGTGTATATGACAAGTTTTATACGCAAAATTTTATAAGAAGATAAAAAGGTGCATGAATCGTTTAAAAATAGGCGAACCATGCGCCTTTTTTTTCTTACAATATAGTAGATATATATGAAGAGGTGAGGATTATGCCAACGACAAAAAGAGCGTTACATCCTTCTGTTCAACAATTTAAAGAGTTTGTCAATCATCATCCTAAAATGGTTCATGACGTTCGCAGTGGTCAAAAAACATGGCAACAATTTTATGAAGAATGGTATTTACTAGGGGAAAAAGATGAAATATGGAAACAGTATCAAGCGGATGGTGAACAAGTATCTTCTCCTGCACAAGAAAGTAAAGAGGAAAGAACATCAGATTTAATGGAGCAAATGCTTTCTTTTTTCAAAAAATTAAATGTAGAAGAGATGCAGCAACACTTAACAAATGTAACGAGTGCAATCGGAAGTGTTCAACAAGTTATTCAACAATTTAAAGAGAATCGTACAAAACCAGAGCAAAGAAATTCTGAAAATAATCCGTTTTTCTTTCAAAAAGACTAGGGGGAAAAGAGGATGAGAGCAGAACTTATGGAATTTATAAAAGCGAATGAAGATTTAGAACGCTATATTCGAGAAGCGCCGTATTGGTATCGTAAACTGTCGCGCAATCCAGATGAAAAGGAAGCTTTTGAGCTTGCTGCTTTACAACATTTCAAAAAAACGATACCGGATAAAGTAGAAAAGTTTCAAAATCAATTAGCAGTGGCTTCCATTATGATTGATATGTTTCAATACATGGCTCAGCAAAATGCAACATAATGGGAAGGAAAAACTATGTCCGTCATGTAAAACTTTTGTTACAATAGAAAGGTATTATTGAAAAAAGGAGTTACAGCATGACGGAAATTTGTTTAGTACGACATGGACAAACTGATTGGAACTTTCAAGAAATTATTCAAGGGCGTGAAGATATTCCGCTAAATGAAGTTGGGAAAAAGCAAGCGAGTCAAAGTGCTGCTGCTTTACAATTAGAGACATGGGATGTCATTATTAGTAGTCCTTTGATTCGAGCTCAGGAAACAGCGCAAGCAATTGGAGAAGCGGTAGGAATACATTCCATTATATTGGATGAACGCTTTGTTGAACGGAATTTTGGAGAAGCTTCTGGGAAGCCAGTTGCGACAGTGAGAGAACAGATTGCAATCGGAAACGTAGAAGGTATGGAAACGGATGAAGAGATTGTAAATCGCTGTTTTACAGCACTACAAGATGTTGCAAAAAAGCATGCGGGAAAGCGCATTATCATTGTGGCACATTCACATGCGATTAAAGCGATTTTGCATGCGATTTTGCCAGAAGAAATTACATTTAAAACACCTTTGAAAAACGCTTGTATCAATTATGTAAAAGAAGATCAAGGAAAATGGGAAGTTTTAAAATATAACATTGCCGAGCACATTTGCGTGTAAGGAGGAGAAGGAGTAGTTCTATTGCTACTATGTTATATATAAATGAGACGGCCAGATTAGTAGTTCTGCTGTAAAATGTGTTATGATAGATACTTGGAGGTGTCTCTCATGATTGTAGCGACGCTAGAAAGCGTATTAATTTTAGATAAGGCAGAACAACTGGCACAGGCAGTTGTTTATTCAGATATAGCAGAGAACTATCGAAAGTGTTTCAAGGACTTACAGGAGGATTCGGAAGCACAGGAGCTCATTCGTCAGTTTGCGGCGATGAAAGAGCGTTATGAGGAAGTTAGAAGATTTGGCAAGTATCATCCGGATTATGCTTTTGTTTCGAAAAAGATGCGAGAGTTAAAGCGATCTGTAGATTTGCATGATAAGATTGCGGCTTTTAAAAAAGCGGAAAGTAATTTGCAAAAATTACTAGATGAAGTGAGCGTAGTAATCGGCTCGGAAGTTTCATCTTCGATTAAAGTTCCTACCGGGAATCCGTTTTTTGATGCAGGTGGTTGCGGAGGCGGTTGTGGCTCCGGAGGTAGTTGTGGCTGTAAAAAAACGGGGTAATATGCCCCGTTTTTGAAATGTAGAAGAAGAATAGGATCGAATCTATGGCGTGCTATAATGTCGAAAATTTCTGATTTATGTTAGTGGAATATATGAAAAGTATGATGAAGGAGAAGGTTATGTTTGGACAACGACAGAGTTTGATTGTTTATTTACATTCATTAAAACATGCCAAAATTTTACGTAAATATGGTAATATTCATTATATATCAAAACGATTAAAATATGCAGTTGTATATTGTGATATGGATCAATTAGAACATATGATGCATAAGTTAAATAAACTTCCGTTTGTTAAGAGGATTGAACAATCGTATCGTCCGTTTCTAAAAACGGAATTTGAAAATTCACGTCCAGATCGTGCGAAAGAATATGATTATAGTTAAGTAAAATCCCCCTAGCCAATTTGATAGGGGGGATTTTCGTGTGGATGAAGGCTCCCTACTGATAAAGTGAAACTTTAATCAGTGGGGGTTTCTTCATCCCCCACTGATTATGAGCCCTCACCAATTGGGCTGCCCTAAAATAGCGGGATGAAAGTTTCACTCTATTTCATTGGGGGAATAAAGTGATTCATTCGTAAAATGCCAATTAGATGATTAAAGTACAACTCTTTTTCTGGAAAAGTTGTAGATGGTTTCACGGTAAAGGGAATTACTTTTTTTTCGATTTGTTTGGCAGTTTCTTCAAATAAAATAATTCGCTTACTTTTTTTATGATCGAGTATAGGGATGCCTTCACGACATATGTATAGTGGCTGAAAATCGCCTACAGTTGTTGGTTTTAGGATGACAACAAGTGAACATACTTTTTTATTATTTTTAACGGTTTCGAATTGTAACATATGGGTTACACGTTCTTTGTTTGCTTTGGCAATTTCAAGTAATTCATATAAGTCAGAGTAGCCTTCTCCTAGTTCAATAAAGCGTTGAATCATATCATTTTCCTCCTCTTTCTTTTACTGTATCATTTCATTTTTTAAATGAAAAGAAGGCAAAGAAAAAAAACCCTGCAAAGCAGGGCCCTTCTTATACTAGTATGTACTAGTAAGAAGGCAAAGGGAGAGGAGAAACCGGAGGAAGAACTTATGGGGAAACGTAAGTCTTCTCCGCGGTTGGCAACAACATCGAAGGTGATGTTGTTATCTTTATTTATGTCCAATCTAATTGAAGATATACATAATGAATTTAAAATTTATCGTAGGCTTTTTATTTTTCTTTTATTTTATGATAGGATAAAAAAGGTAAAGTGAACCTTACATAGAGGGTAAGATGGTGTTATGAAATGAACTAATACGTAGATAAAGTGTACAGGTTCATTCATTTTCTGTTATATTTTTGAAATGATTGTTAGCTGAATATGCACATGAAATATTGCTGAAAACAAATATTTTTCTTTTCATAAGTAACGGATTCAGGTATTCTGTAATGGTAAAATAATTAGAAAATATTTAGATTTGATAGCGGTTACGAATAATCGCTCCATAGTTTATAGATTGAAATAAAGGTAGTGACAACAAATGAGAGTAGTTTCTGGTAAATGCAAGGGACATCCGCTTAAAGCTGTACCTGGTAGTACAACGCGTCCAACAACAGATAAAGTAAAAGAATCTATCTTCAATATAATAGGTCCATACTTTGATGGAGGGAGTGCCCTTGATTTATTTGGAGGAAGCGGAGGGCTTGGGATTGAAGCGCTTAGCCGAGGGATGGACAAAGTAATCTTTGTTGATCGAGATCATAAAGCAGTGAAGATAATTCGTCAAAATTTGGAAAGTTGTAGAGTACATAATCAAGCTGAAGTATATAGAAATGATGCTGAAAGAGCTGTGAAAGCGCTAATTAAACGTGAGATTTCATTCGATCTAATCCTACTAGATCCGCCATATAAAGATCAAAAAATAGTCTCTCTCATTAGCATTATAGATCAACATGGATTGCTGAATGAAGATGGTTTGATTATGGCAGAGCATGGGAATGAAGTAATCTTACCTGAAACAATAGGGAAGCTTGTAAAGGTGAGGGCAGAAAAGTACGGTATTACAGCCATTTCGATTTATAAGTATGAAGGGGAGGGGACCGAATGACAAGCATAGCAATTTCTTCAGGGAGTTTTGATCCAATAACACTTGGACATTTGGATATCATTAAAAGGGGAGCAAAGGTGTTCGACGAAGTATATGTTGTTGTCTTAAATAACTCAGCAAAGAAGCCATTCTTTTCAGTGGAAGAGCGTTTAGAGTTAATCCGAGAGGCAACAAAGGAGATTCCAAATGTAAAAGTAGATTCACATAGTGGGTTGTTGGTTGAATACGCGAAAATGCGCAATGCAAATGCCATTTTACGAGGTTTACGAGCTGTTTCTGATTTCGAGTATGAGATGCAAATTACTTCGATGAATCGAAAGTTAGATGAAAATATTGAAACGTTTTTTATTATGACAAATAATCAATATTCATTTCTAAGTTCAAGTATTGTAAAGGAGGTAGCTCGTTACGGAGGGAACGTATCAGGGCTTGTTCCATCTTGTGTTGAACGTGCTTTAAAAGACAAGTTTCAAACCCCGTTAAAATAAAACGGGGTTTTTCTTTACTGATTTTGTTATAGGGAGCAGCGAGAGTCTTCTCATAACTCTGTTCGATTCGCTAGCACGTTACAGAGTTATCGTATGGTGCGTACGAATAATAAAATAACATATAGATACAAACAAAGTAGTGTAAAAATGGGGCCATAGTGAAGAAGTAATTCCCAAGTATTTGTAAGTGCTGAAGAATAATTTGATAAAAAGACAGGAATATCTTGTTGGTTCGGTGAAAAAGAATGTGATTTTTCATACAGTGGTCCCCAAAATATAAATGTGTAAATAGGAGCAAGAATACTTTGAATGATTCGAGCAAAAAAGTAGGGTTTAAAGCGAATATCGGTATCTGCTAGTATACTCGCTACTTGCGCTTGAATTGAAAGACCGCTGAAGGCAAGGATAAAACTTGTAATCATTGCTTGTTCCAAAATAGTTGTACCATTTGTTTGGCTAATCATTTTACTTCCTAGTGTCATTTCAAAAAGACCAGATAAAATAGGAATACTAAAATGAGTGGACAATTGGAAGAAAGATAAAATATGTTGCATAATAAAATTCAGAGTTGCTGTAATTTGAAAAATGGTAATCATTTTATTTAACACAGAGAATAAGATAATAAATCCGCCGATCATAAGTAACGTTTGAATGGAAGAAATAATGGCATCTCCTAGCAGTTTTCCAATCGGTCTTTTTTCTTGTAAACGTGTCTCATGGAGAATGGAAAAAGCATGTTGTAATAGACGTCTTTGAACGGGTGATGCACGTTTTATGTAAGGTTTATTGTCACCATAAAAGCGCATAAGTAGTCCGACAGTAAAGTTACTGATATAATGTGCGGCGGCTAAAATGAAGCCTAATTTTGGATTATTAAAGAATCCGATAGATACAGCACCGAAAATAAATAATGGGTTGGAAGAATTTGTGAAAGAGACGAGGCGTTCTGCTTCAATTTGTGTTAGTTGGTTACTTTGACGTAATCTAGCGCTTAATTTCGCGCCAGCAGGAAAACCAGAGGCCATTCCCATTGCCCAAACAAACCCACCGATACCAGGGACTCGGAAGAGAGGGCGCATAAGAGGTTCTAACAGGACACCGATAAATTTTACAACGCCTATGCTAATTAAAAGCTCGGCAACGATAAAAAAAGGTAATAATGAAGGAAAGACAACCTCCCACCACATATTTAATCCGCGAATAGAAGATTGTAATGCGGCTTGGGGATGAAGTACAAGAGAGAATGTTAGAAATAGCGTTGTGATTGTGAGAAAAGCTGTTTTCCATTTTTCATACATACTGCAAAATCCCCCTTTGTCCCAAAAAACGTTCATTTCAGTATACGTGGATACATAGTAAATTTAGACCATAAGTATGAAAAAGGAGTAAAAAAAGTTTAAGGGTGATTCATATGCGAGAACCGAAAATAGGCTTGGCTCTTGGCTCTGGTGGGGCAAAAGGATTTGCTCATGTAGGGATTATTAAGATATTACGTGAGTCTAATATTCCTATTGACATGATAGCAGGAAGTAGTATGGGGGCGCTAATTGGAACATTTTATGCTACAAATTGTAATGTTGAAAGACTTTATCGAATGGCCTCAGTATTTAAGAGGAAATATTATTTAGATTTTACTGTGCCGAAAATGGGATTTATTTCTGGAAAACGTGTAAAAGATATGATTAAAATGTTTACATATAACAAAAAAATGGAAGAGTTAGAAATTCCAACTGCAGTTGTAGCCACTGACATTTTAAAGGGAGAAAAAGTTGTATTTACAAAAGGGTCTATTGCTGATGCTGTTAGGGCGAGTATTTCTGTACCAGGAGTGTTTGTTCCTGAAAAAATAGATGGGCGCTTATTAGTGGATGGAGGGGTGATTGATCGGATTCCTGTATCCGTCGTCAAGGATTTAGGAGCTGATATTGTAATTGCTGTAGATGTATCCCCTATTAAAGTAAATGGTGAAATTAATTCTATTTATGACGTAATTATGCAAAGTATTGAAATTATGCAATATGAACTTGTTGTTAATCGACAAACTGCATCGGATTTAATGATACGTCCAACAGTAGAACAGTTTAGTTCTCGTGCTTTTACAAATATTGAAGAAATTATTCGAGTAGGAGAAGAAGAAGCAAAGAAACATATTCAAGATATTTATTTATTAATTGAGCAGTGGAAGGAGAAAAATAATGTTTAAGCGTTTTCGGTTTATATATGCGATTTTAATTGGAGTTATATTGGCGATGCTACTTGTATATATTCGTCTACCTTACTATATAACAAAACCAGGAATGGCTGCGAAGTTAACCCCTTATGTACAAGTGGAAGGCGGAAAGAAAGAATCTGGTGACTTTATGCTTGTGACAGTTTCAATGGGACCTGCTAATGTAATCAATTTAATAGCTGCACAATTTAGCAAATATAATCACATTTCAAAAGCGGAGGAAATATTACAAAAAGGTGAGAGTGATGAAGAATATCAATTTCGCCAAGAGTATGCGATGAAACACTCTCAAAATGCTGCTATTTATAATGCATATAAGAGAGCGAATCGTCCTGTTTCTTTTCAAAATAAAGGAATATTAGTCGCTGGTGTTGCAGAAAATATGCCGGCAGCGGGAAAATTAAAGCTTGGGGATGTAATTGTAGTTGTTGATGAAAAAACATTTGAAACGACAGAGCGATTTGCTGAATATATGGCAAATAAAAAAGAAGGCGATGTTGTACATATTGAATATATAAGAAATGGAAAACGTTTCAAAGAACAATTGGCAGTAAAAGAAATCCCTGGTGGTAAGGGGCGTGTTGGTATTGGAGTTTCTATTGTTACAGAACGAGAGTTAGTTGCAGATCCAAAAGTGAAGATTGATTCCCATGAGATTGGGGGACCATCAGCAGGCCTGATGTTTACGTTAGAGATTTATAATCAATTAATTGAAAACGATATGACAAAAGGGCATGAAATTGCTGGAACAGGTACAATCAATGAAAAAGGCGAGGTTGGTCCGATTGGCGGAATTCAGCAAAAGGTGGTAGCTGCCAGTGATGCAGGAGCTGAAATCTTCTTTGCTCCAAATGAAAAAGGAGCGAAAAACTCAAATTATAAAAAGGCGCTTGAAGCGGCCAAAGATATTAAAACAAAAATGAAAATTGTACCAGTGGATACATTGGATGATGCTTTGGCTTATTTAGAGAAGTTGCCAGAGAAAAAGTAACTTCTCTTTGCAAAGTTTTTCATTGAACTTAAAACGGAAAGCTATATGAACGAATCATTCATATAGCTTTCCGTTTCTACGTTATAAAAATGTTTTGTCTATTTCATTATATCGAATTGGATATTGTGTTATATTTTGTTGTATACATTTTGTGCGTAAAGGTTCTTGTAAAGCGGAAAGATAGACGGCATTTGCTCGTCGTTCTATATTTAAAACAGGGTGTTCAAATGTTTTTGTATGTGTCAGAAGAGGGAGACTCATTTGTTTTTTATTTTTAGAAAGGTAAGATTGTCCTTTTTGGGACATGCCAAGTAACCGAATATACGGTGCATGGTTTTCGATTGCTGCGCTCTTTATCTCTTCTTTTGTTGTATTGGTTAAAATATGTGTGCATACTCGTTGCAATCTTGTCCACGTATATCGTTTTGTTTTTATAGCCTCCATAAATGTAAGGAAGGACGTGGCATTCTGTATTTTAGCTAATATACGATGTTCTAAACCTTCTTCCATTTCATATATATGTTGGAGTTCTTTAGCAGACATCGTCAAGAGTTTATACTTGAAAAGAGGAAAATACGTTTCCCAATTATGTAATACATGGTATATATGATAATATTCTTCTAAAAGAGAAGAGGTACAATTCGGTACAAATGGATATATACTAGTAAAGGAGCAATCCCCGATGAACAGTTGTTTGCGAATGCTTGTTGCGCTGGCGATATGCTTATTTGTAAAGGATTCATCGTGATAATGAGCTGCGAATCTTTTTATCGTATGAGCACGAATCGTACTTTTTTGTGACAAAATGGCTTGAATATAATGTAGCCCTAATATATTGTTTGGCTGTGACATATCGATTGTGTCATGTCCTGATAAAATATGAGAAAAGGCTTCAGAAGTTGCTTTTGCATAGCTATTTCCTTCGCTTATATATTGCTGCACGAGCTGATTAAAAGTATTTTGCTTCTTTTGCTGTAACGATAGAGTATTGTAGAAGTGTTGAACGTGTCCATCTTCACTTCCGAAACAAATATCTGAAACACCAAGTGCATTTAAAATAGAAATGGCCCCATTTGCAAATGTTTCCGCTTTTTGAGTTGCAAATGCATAAGGAAGTTCTACAACAAGATCAATACCGCCAGCTAGAGCCATTTTTGTTCGATACCATTTAGAGACGAGAGCAGGCTCACCACGTTGTAAAAATGATCCACTCATGACCGCAATAGTAACATCACATTGTGTTAACTTTTTTGTTTGTTGCACATGATAAACATGACCGTTATGAAAGGGGTTGTATTCAACGATAATACCGCTTGCCTTTATAATAATCTCTCCTTTCAGTGTAGCATCTTTTCGAAAAACATGATAATCTATATATTATTTACTATAATGACTTCATTATAGTGTAAAGAAAAAACATTGACAAATATAAAATGGCTAGCTATAATTTTGTTTGTTGCCTTGAGGTGATATGATATGAAATGGTCCATCCATCAATTAAACAAATTGAGACATAAAGGATTGACTTTGGATGAGATGGTAGATGTAAGTGAGCTGAAAGAAATCGAGAAAGACATTCGTTCGATTGATCCTGTTCATGTAACAGGTAGAGTTGATTTTGGCTCCAATAAGTTTACGTTTCATCTACATATAACAGGAAGCATGATTTTACCATGTTCTCGCTCTTTAGTAGATGTGACATTACCATTTGACGTGAAAACAACTGAGGTGTTCCAAACTTCAAAAGAAGAGTATGAAACAGAAGCAGAAATCCATTATTTAGAAGGAGAAGTACTTGACTTACTCCCTATAATCAAGGAAAATATACTTTTGGAAATCCCAATGCAAATTTTCAGTGATGATGTTTCTGGAGGAACACCGATGCAAGGTCAAGACTGGCAAGTGATTTCGGAGGAAAGCAAAGAAAAGTCTGTTGATCCACGATTAGCAGGACTTGCGAAGTTTTTTGACAAATAATCGGAAGACTGGTTCAGGCCTTCATATGAAAATAATAATTTCTTTTAAGGAGGTGGGAAGAATGGCTGTACCTTTTAGAAGAACTTCTAAAACAGTAAAAAGAAAGCGTCGTACGCATTTCAAATTATCAGTACCTGGTATGGTAGAGTGCCCAAGCTGTGGTGAAGCAAAATTAGCTCACCGTGTATGTAAAGCATGCGGTACTTACAAAGGTAAAGAAGTAATCAGCAAGTAATTGCGAAAAAATAAACGTAGAAGGATGTCCTTTTGCGTTTATTTTTTTTGTTTTTTTATAAAAGTGTTTGAATGGATTCCGCTATTTTAGGGCAGCAAGACGTGCGCCTTAAGGTTCGGAGAGAAATAAGGAAGAAAGCTAGGAGCTCGTTTTCCTGTAGCTTTTAGAAAATAAAAAATATATTCTTTGCTTGTTTGTATTCTATCTTTTCTAGTAACTGCATATGTTTAATAAAAAATGCATAAGGAGGACTAGAAAGATGGTGACAACAAGACAAGATGCATGGACTGATGATGAAGATTTGCTTCTAGCAGAGGTAGTACTCCGGCATATTCGAGAAGGTGGAACACAACTGTCTGCTTTTAAGGAAGTTGGGAGAAACCTATCTCGCACACCTGCAGCCTGTGGATTTAGATGGAATTCTTATGTTAGAAAGCAATATAAAGAACGTATTGAAGAAGCGAAACAAATGCGAAAACGAGAAAATTATGAACAAAAGCAACCGAAAGTTATGTCTCATACTTCTACAACAATTACATTCGATGATGTGATACATTTTTTGCAAACATATAGAGATGAACAAGAATCAAGAGTGTTACAACAGAAAATTGAATTGTTACAAAAGGAAAGAGAAAGGCTTCTTCAGCGTCTATCCGTATATGAGGAAGAGTACCGAACGCTGCTTGATTATATTGATCGAAAAAGAAGTGTAATGATTTTAGAGAAAACAGGAGAAAACGTTATTCATACGAATGAAACATTGGAAAAAATAAAAAAATAAAAACAGCTGGGAAGCAGCTGTTTTTATTTTTTCGCGAGGCATTCTTGAATGTTAAGATAGAACATAATGAATGAGAGACTCACGAAAATACTATTTTATGCAGACTCTTCATTTGTAACCGCATTCAAATTAGTTGCTGGATGCCAAATATAAAATTCGCCCTCTGCAGTTGTGATTTGTTGGAATGATAATGCATTCCAAAATGGTGCGGATTGAATACGAGCAATTGTTTTGATAGGGAATTGCAAATTTTTTGCATAATTTACAAGCATTCGACCAAAACCTTGTTTTTGAAAAGACGGTAATACTTCCAGTTTGGACAGTTCGATATAAGGTCCTGTAATATCAAGATTTGCTTCGTCATGTCTTCTCATATACAAGCTCATGCGTGCAATGAGAGAACCGCCGTAATAAATTCCGTAAAACGGGGATTCACTATCGTTCTCAATCATGTTAGCTTGTAACTCTTCGAACATAGAAAGCTCTTGAGCACCACATCCTTTAAATTTTCTAAATTCGTCTAACGTTTTATAATTGATGAGCAAGCGCTCAACTTTTGGGAATGTCACATCATCACATCCTTTTCTTGTCTTAAAAAAAGAAAAGTAAAAATATTTACAATAATATTATAACTTATTTTGTTATTTTTATGAAGGGTATGGGATATTTCTTTCGTATTTTTTTGTAAATTTGTTACACTAAAGGGTGAGATGTGTTTGTTAGTATATATGTTCTACATAAAGAGGTGTTTTCTCTACCTAGAAATTTTAAAATAGAGATCAAATATATGAATGGAGAGGAGTTAAGGAGCTTTAAAGGGATAGCAACGTAATCTGTACAACTTGTTATTGATACAAAGCTCTTATGTCCATAAATATGAAAATTGGAATTGTTGGCCCTGGAGCTATTGGTTTGTTATATGCGTTTTATTTTAAAAAAAGTAATCAAGATGTTACATTGTTTACAAGAACTGTTGAGCAAGCGAAACAATTAGAAAAAACAGGGGTAACTTGTATTCAGGATGAAATATCAGAAACGGTGTTTCCGAAAGTATTACCAGTAGAAAGCGTTGAAAAGGAGAACTGGGACTATATATTTATTGCTGTCAAGCAATATCATGTAAATCATATACTCCCTTTTCTAAGTAAGCAGCGAGTCGTATTTTTACAAAATGGGATGTCTCATCTTCAGCTTATAAAAGAATTACAGTGTGAAAATATAGCTGTAGGTATTGTCGAACATGGAGCCAAAAAAGAAAATTTTCATACGGTATGTCATACGGGAGTAGGAATCACAAAATTTGGTGTTGTTAAAGGTGATGTGCTTCAATTTGAACCGATATTTGAGTGTTTTGCTTCGCAACGTTTTTCTATGCAATTTGAAGATGACTGGAAACAGATGATGTACAATAAATTAATCGTAAATGTTTGTATTAATCCATTAACAGCTTTATTTGGAGTTTGTAATGGAGAGTTGATATCCAACCCTTTCTTTTATCAATCGATGAAGCAAGTATTTCAAGAAGTTACATTTCTTATTGAAAAAGAGAAAGAAGAAGAGTTATGGAATATGGTGTGTCAAGTGTGTCAAAAAACATCTTGTAATACTTCTTCTATGTTAGCTGATATACGAGAGAAGCGAAAAACAGAAATTGAAGCGATCGTTGGGTATGTTTTAGATGAAGCGAAAGCACGGCAGAAACAAGTACATATACTTCCATTCTTATACAATGCGATAAGAGGTTTAGAAACATAAGTTATATTCTTTGCTTTTGGGCGAAACATTGACTACAATTTGGAATGGTGAAAGAACAGGATATGAAAGGAAGAATTATATGGAGATAAAAGAAATCTCTGTTCCGCTACAAGGTGTTGTAGGGGACTACATAAAGAGTGATAATAAGATACAAACGTGTTTTGACTATGCATTGACAGAGGCAGGCTTTAAACAACGCTTGTATGATTTGCGCAATCGCAAGTTCTTCCGTCAAGAGTTGGTGGAACATTTATTAGAATATAATAAGCAATTGCAAGCAGGACAATCTACGATTCAAAATATAGAAGCGTTAGCAGATGAGAATACATATGTTGTGATTGGAGGGCAGCAGGCTGGGTTATTGACAGGGCCGCTTTATACGGTGCATAAAGTGATCTCTATTGTACAGCTTGCAAAAGAAAAAGAAGCCAGTCTAGGTACTCGAGTTGTTCCAGTTTTTTGGATTGCTGGTGAAGATCACGATGTTGATGAAATTAATCATACGTTTGTAACGAAAAATAAAAAAATTAAAAAGATGATTTTTCATGATCGCCATTCGAAAAAAACGAGTGCTTCAGAATCGGAGATTTCTATTGAAGATTGTAGCAAGTGGATCGAGGAGATTTTTAAAACGTATCCGGAGACAAATTTCACAAAAGATGTACTACAGTTTATTCAAGAGGCTTTAGAAGAATCTAGCACATACGTAGACTTCTTTGCGCGTTTGATTACGAAGTTATTTGCGGATACAGGTTTAATTCTTGTCGATTCACATCATCCAAATCTTAGAAAATTAGAAGTGTCCTTTTTCAAAAGGATTATAAGTCAGTACAAAGAAGTCCAGGAAGCTCTTCATAATCAACAACAGATCGTTAAAGAATACGGTTATAAACCAATCATTGAAACGAAACAAAATGCTATACATGTATTTATGCAAATTGATGAAGAACGTGTATTGCTAGAAGAAGAGAACGGTAAGTTTGTAGGAAAAAGTGGCATTTATTCATTTTCATATGAAGAATTGATAGAGGAAATGGAACAGAGTCCAGAACGTTTTAGTAATAATGTTGTAACGAGACCTCTTATGCAAGAATATCTCTTCCCAACAGTAGCTTTTATTGGAGGGCCGGGGGAAATTGCTTATTGGAGCGAATTGCAACAAGTATTTCATGTGTTTGATTTTCAAATGCCTCCTGTTGTTCCGCGTCTTACAATTAGTTACATGGAGCGCGATATTATAACGGATTTATATGATTTAAATCTCCAAGAAGAGGATCCGTTTGTAAAAGATCTTGATAAGCTGCGTGAAAAATGGCTATCGAATCAAGTGGAAGAACCGGTTGAAGAGAAATTTCAGGAAGCGAAAAAGAATATGATGGACATTCACTCTTCCCTGCAACAATTTGTAAATAGAATTGATCCAGGTTTAAAGGAATTTGCCGGAAAAAATGAAAGAAAGATTCAAGAACAAATTGAGCTGTTAGAAAGAATGCTAAAACAAAATCTGGAAAGAAGGCATGAAGTGGAATTAAATAAGTTTCGTCGTTTGCAATATGCACTTCGGCCGTTAGGAGCACCGCAAGAGCGAGTATGGAACGTATGTTATTATCTTAATCAGTATGGTCTTGATTTTGTTGAAAGAGTAACAAAGCAATCGTATTCTTGGAATGGAACACATCATGTTATAAAACTATAAAATCTTGCTCTTTGGAGCAGGATTTTATTTTTGTTTCGTGGAATTACCTGTAAAATGGTTTTTTCAGAATTATTAGTTTTATAGATAAGGAAACGTTAAGGATAATCAAAAGAGACGTATATGACAAAATAGCGCAAAATGTAAACGTATTATTGGTTTTTTCGACAGGTTTTTATTTAATTTCCCGCAAAAAATGATAAAATTTAGTATATAATAAATTAAAACTACGATTTGTGGAAATCGATTTTCACTCATGGTGCGCTAAATGAGCTGCTTGCTTGTAGCGTTTTATTTCTTCACTAAATTTATAGGGGAAGAGAAAAAAGTTCAACATAATTATTTGGAAAAAGAGTAGGTGCAACGATGTTTAAACACGTAACAGTGCTTTTAGAGGAAACAGTAGATGGCTTGGATATAAAGCCAAATGGTACATATGTAGATTGTACACTAGGTGGTGGAGGACATAGTTCTTATTTGTTATCTCAGCTAACGGAAGGAGGAAAGTTAATTGCATTTGATCAAGATGAAATTGCAATTCAAAATGCAAAAGACAAATTTTCTTCTTATGGTGAGCAATTTATAGCAGTAAAAAGTAATTTTCGTTATTTATCAGAGAAACTACATGAGTTAGGGATTACAGAAGTAGATGGGATTTTATTTGACTTAGGTGTTTCTTCTCCACAATTAGATACACCAGAACGCGGTTTTAGCTATCATCATGATGCACCGTTAGATATGCGAATGGACCAAGAAGCTCCATTAACAGCATATGATGTTGTGAATAATTGGTCATATGAGCAACTTGTAAGGATTTTCTTTCAATATGGTGAAGAGAAATTTTCAAAACAAATTGCAAGGAAAATTGAAGCGTATCGTGAAAAGAAGAAAATTGAAACGACTGGGGAATTAGTGGAGTTAATCAAAGAAGGAATTCCTGCTCCTGCTCGTAGGACTGGCGGACATCCTGCAAAACGAGTGTTTCAAGCGATTCGCATTGCTGTAAATGATGAGTTGAAAGTATTTGAGGAAGCGTTGGAAGCGGCAATTGAAATAGTGAAACCTGGTGGAAGAATTAGCGTTATTACGTTCCATTCACTAGAAGATCGTATTTGCAAAACAACATTTAAAAGAAATAGTACAACACCAGAGCTCCCTCCAGGATTGCCGATTATTCCAGAGGAGTTTAAGCCGAAACTAAAGCTTATTACAAGAAAACCGATTTTACCATCTGACGTAGAGTTAGAAGAAAATAATCGAGCGCGTTCGGCAAAGTTACGGATTGCTGAAAAACGATAAAAAGGAGAGAGAGGTATGAGTAATTTAGCTGTAAAGTACAAACAACAAACGCAAGAACAAGTACAATCGCAAGCGCCACAGCAGATGGTACAGCCAAAGAAGACGAAGATTACACGAATAGAGAAGTTGTTGTATATGGCATTTATCGGTTTTTTATTATACGCTTGTGTGACGTTTATTGGAAATAAGGCGGGATTATATCAAGTGGATAGAGAAGCAGCGAAGATAGAAGATACAATTGTGAAACAGCAAAAAGAAAATCAAGAGTTGCAAGCCGAAGTAGAAAAGTTAAGTCGTTATGAGCGAATCGCTAAAATTGCAAAAAAACACGGGCTAGAAATTAATGCAAATAATGTGAAAGGTTTACATTAATGCAAATAGGTGTGAAACAATGATGAAGATGAACATGAACAAATTTCATACCAATAAGGGAGCAGGTTACTTTATGATATTTTTCCTCCTGCTCTTTTTGCTGTTGTTAGCCCGATTCTTTTATATTCAAGCAACAGGAACAGTGCATAATCAAGATTTAAGGAAACTAGCTCAGGCTAAACATAATAAAACAGGTGTACTAGAAGCAAACCGCGGTACCATTTATGATCAAAACGGTCATGTTCTTGCGCAGGATGCAAACTCATATAAGCTTGTTGCGGTACTTAAAGGGGATAATGCCGTTAAAAACAAAGAAGAAGCGGCGAAAAAAATTGCTGGTGTACTTGGTAAAGATGAAGAGAAAATTTTAACGATTCTAAAAAAAGACAAGAGCCAAGTAGAATTTGGACCGTTAGGAAAGAATTTAACGAAAGAAACGAAAGAACAAATAGAAGCTTTAAAGATACCTGGAATTTCGTTTATTACAGAAAAAGCTAGAGTATATCCAAATGGAGACTTCGCTTCTTACATACTAGGGTACTCCAGGATAAATGATCAAGGTACCACAGTAGGGGCGGGAGGCTTAGAAAAGAGCTTAGATAAGTTTTTACGCGCTTCTAATGGAAGTGTAGGATATACAGGAGGGCATAACGGTGTTCCTCTTGAAGGAGGAAAACAAAATATAAAGCCTCCTAAAAACGGCGATAATGTCTATTTGACAATTGATCAACGCATTCAAAGCTTTTTAGAAAATGCGATGAAGGCAGCGGCAAAGCATTATGAGCCCGAAATGCTAACGGCAGTAGTCGCTGATCCGAAAACAGGGAAAATATTAGCAATGTCTAGTAGCCCTAGCTATGATCCGAATAAACCAAAGATAGAGAACTACTTAAATATACCAGTTGCAACGACATTTGAGCCAGGATCGACAATGAAAATATTTACATTAGCAGCAGCAATTAATGAAGGAAAATATAATGGACAAGAATATTATCAATCCGGTACGTATCCAGTTGGCAATCGGAAAATAAAAGACCATAACGGCGGTGCTGGATGGGGATCCATTACATTTGATGAAGGAGTTGAACGTTCTTCTAACGTTGCATTTGCAATTTTGGGGGATAAAAAACTTGGTCCGGATTTATTCCGTCAATATATTCATAAGTTTGGCTTGGATGAAAAGACTGGCATCGATTTGCCCGGAGAAGTTGAAAATAAAATTGTATTTGATTCACAAATTCAGCAAGTAACAACTGCGTTTGGTCAAGGATCTACTGTAACTCCAATACAGCTTGTACAAGCTGCAACAGCGATTGCCAATGACGGGAAAATGATGAAACCATATGTTATTGATCGAATTGTAGATCCGATAACAGGAAAGGTAGAACTACAGCATAAACCAGAAGAGGTAGGGAAACCAGTTTCAAAAGAAACGGCAGCGCAAGTTAGACAACTATTAGAACGTGTCGTTACATCGCCAAAAGGAACAGGGAATGCCTATAAGATTGACGGATATTCAGTAGGTGGTAAAACGGGTACAGCACAAATTCCTGATGGAAAAGGCGGATACATGACTGGTAGAGAAAATTATATTTTCTCTTTCCTCGGTATGGCACCGATGGATGATCCGCAATTGGTTGTGTACTTAGCAATTAAACAACCAAAACTAAAAGACGATGAATACGGAGCAAAGCCGCTTGCTGAAATTTTCAAATCGGTAACAAAAGATAGCTTAGAATATTTAAAGATTAAGCCGAAGGAAGTAAAAGATCCGAAGAAATATGTGAAAGAACAGCAAGTAGTCGTTCCGGACGTTACAGGTAAAACAATGGAAGAAGCAAAAAAAATACTAGAAAAAGCGAATTTTAGACCAACTATACTAGGGGAAGGTAAAGTGAAGCAACAAGTGCCGAAAGCAACTGAAAAGACATTAAAAGGTGATCGTATTTTCTTAGTTGGTGAGCAACCTAAGATGCCGAATATCCAAGGCTGGGCACTGCGAGACGTGATGAATTTAGCTAAAACGTTAAATCTCAATTTAAAACCTTCTGGAACAGGATATGTAACCGAGCAAAATGTTGAAGAAGGAGCATTGTTGCAACCAGGGACAGAATTAGCTGTGACACTTATACCACCGCTTGAACCACAACAAGAGGCGGAGGAGCCGCAGTAGGAAATTGTGAAAGTGATAAACAAAAGTAGAAAGTTCTAATCAAATCGGTACAAGCATATATTGGAACAAGCTAGGCGTAAGGGGGGCTTGTTCCAATATGCGTGTTTCGAATGTAACGGTGAGAAAACGACTGATTTTTATACTGATATGTGGCTTGCTTGTTTTTACGATTATCGATATTCGGCTTGGATATGTACAATTTTTCCTGGGGAATATGCTAACGGATCGCGCAAAAGATTCATGGAGTCGTAATATTACCTTTGAACCGGAACGTGGGAAGATTTTAGATCGAAATGGTGTAGAACTCGCAACAAATAAAAGTGCGCCAACTGTTTTTGTGGTACCAAGACAACTCGAAAATCCAGCGGAAACTGCAGAGAAGTTGGCTGCAGTTTTAGGTGTGGAGAAAGAAGAAATTTATAAACGAATTACAAAGAAAGAATCTATCGTGAGACTCGACAAAGGTGGAAGGAAAATTCCGCATGATAAGGCGAAAGAAGTACGAAGTTTAAGTTTAAAAGGTGTATATATTGCGGAAGATTCTATTCGTCATTATCCATTTGGTAAATATTTAGCACATGTGTTAGGCTTTGCTGGGAGTGATAATCAAGGTCTGATGGGGCTTGAAGCATATTATGATAAAGAGCTAAATGGCGATAAAGGTTATGTTCGCTTTTTTGCTGATGCAAAAGGGCAGCGAATGCCTAATGTGGGAGATGATTTTAAAAAGCCAGAAGCGGGTTTGAATTTAAGGTTAACAATTGACTCTCGTATACAAGCGATCATGGAGAGGGAACTAAACATCGCGGATTCGACTTATAATCCGGATGGTATGATTGCAATTGCGATGAATCCGAAAAATGGTGAGATACTAGGGATGTCGAGCCGGCCAAGTTTTGATCCAGCAGATTTTCAAAATGTTTCTCCAGAAGTATTTAATCGAAACTTACCCGTATGGAGTACATATGAACCAGGATCAACTTTTAAAATTATTACTTTAGCTGCGGCTCTAAATGAAAAATTAGTAGACTTAGAGAAAGATACGTTTTATGATGATGGAGCAGCGGAAGTTGGTGGCGCTAGGCTGCGATGCTGGAAAGCTGGAGGCCACGGAAGTCAAACGTTTTTAGAGGTCGTACAAAACTCTTGCAACCCTGGATTTATTGAGCTTGGAGACCGCCTCGGTAAAGAGAAGTTATTCCAATACATTCGAGATTTTGGATTTGGGCAAAAAACGGGAATTGACTTGCAAGGAGAAGGAAAAGGGATTTTATTTAATCTTGATAAGGTAGGACCAGTTGAACAAGCGACAACATCATTTGGGCAAGGAGTTTCTGTTACACCTATTCAGCAAGTAGCCGCAGTAGCCGCTGCTGTCAATGGCGGGAATTTATATCAACCTTATATTGCTAAGGAATTCGTTGATCCAATTACGAAGCAAGTTGTCAGTAAAAAAAGTCCAAGTGTGAAAAGGAAGGTTATTTCCAAGGAAACATCAGAGAAGGTTCGATATGCGTTAGAAAATGTTGTTGCGAAGGGTTCTGGTAGGAGCGCTTATATTGATGGGTATCGCGTTGGAGGAAAGACAGGAACAGCGCAAAAGGTAAAGGATGGAAAATATTTAGACAATAACTATATTGTATCTTTTATCAGCTTTGCACCAGCAGATGATCCGCAAATTGTTGTGTATGTTGCTGTTGATAATCCGAAAGGGATCACGCAATTTGGTGGGGTAGTTGCTGCGCCGATTGTAGGGAATATACTTCGTGACGTTCTTCCTGCTATGGGGGTAGAACCGAGAAAAGAACAAGTGGAAAAAGAATATAAATGGGGCGATACACCTACTATAGAAGTTCCGGATTTAATTGGTATGGATAAAAAAGATTTACAAACACAACTCATAGACTTGAAGCTTGATGTGAGCGGTGAAGGAAAAAAGGTGATTAAGCAATCACCAGAAGCTGGTACAAAAGTAAAAGAAGGCTCAAAAATTAGAATTTACTTCGGTAATTAAAGGTAAGAGATTGTGTTTTATGGTACAATTGGTGGAAGTTAGTTCTATCATTTAGAGAAATGTTCTCGTGAAAATGCATTCTTATGAAAAGAAGGCATATGATTTTTAAGTATGAGAACGAAAGGTAAGGGAACTGGAATGAGACAATGATAGTCTCATTCATACATGGTTGTTGTTAGACCATGGGGTGTTACCTCCCGGTTTAAATGAGAAGTGGGAGGTAACTTATTTATAGAAAAGATAAATAAACAATGTAGAGAGGGTTTAGTGAAATGAAGTTGCACACACTTGTATCATGTTTGCATGATTTTCCAGTTGTTCCAAAAGAAAATCCAGAAATTACATCTATTGAAGCAGATTCACGTAAGGTAACAAATGGAAGCTTATTTGTATGTATGAAAGGATATACGGTTGATAGCCATGATTTTGCTGAGCAAGCAGCCGCGCAAGGTGCGGCTGCTATTGTTGCGGAAAGACCGATTGATGTTGACGTTCCAGTTGTACTTGTGAAAGATACTTTTCGTTCATTAGCTGTGTTAGCGGACTATTTTTATGAGCAGCCAACACACAAATTGCACCTCATTGGTATTACAGGTACAAATGGAAAGACAACAACATCGCACATTATAGATGAAATTATGCGAGCACACGGTCATAAAACAGGACTAATTGGAACAATTAATATGAAAATTGGCGATGAAACATTTGCAGTGAAAAATACAACACCTGATGCATTGACGCTTCAACAAGCATTTCACCGTATGGTGGAAGAAAATGTGAATAGTGCAGTTATGGAAGTTTCTTCACATGCATTAGATCGTGGTCGTGTACATGGTTGTGATTATGATGTAGCAGTATTTACAAATTTAACACAAGATCATTTAGATTATCACAAGACGATGGAAGAGTATAAGCATGCTAAAGGATTACTTTTTGCTCAGCTTGGTAATAGCTATCATCATAATCGCGAAAAGTATGCCGTATTAAATAATGATGATGCAGCAACAGAAGCGTATATAAGAAGTACAGCAGCTACGGTTGTTACGTATGGAATTGATACCCATAGTGATGTAATGGCGAAGGATATCGTTATGACAAGCGGCGGTACGACATTTACTCTTGTTACACCGCACGAAAGTAAAAAAATTACGATGAAATTAATTGGGAAGTTTAATGTATATAATGCTTTAGCCGCTACAGCAGCAGGACTTGTATCTGGTGTATCTCTGCAAACAATCATAGATGTTTTAGAACATTTAACTGGTGTTGCAGGCCGATTTGAAGTTGTAGATGGTGGGCAGGATTATACAGTAATTGTTGATTATGCGCATACGCCTGATAGTTTAGAAAATGTATTAACAACGGCGAAGCAATTTGCAAAAGGTAATGTATATTGCATCGTTGGCTGCGGTGGTGATCGTGATAGAACGAAAAGACCGATTATGGCAGGCGTTGCGACAGAATATGCAACCCATGCCATCTTAACTTCAGATAATCCGAGAAGTGAAGATCCACAAGCTATTTTGGATGATATGTTAACTGGTGTAAAAGGGAATAATTATGAAGTAATTGTTGATAGGAAGAAAGCGATTTTCCATGCTATTTCTGAAGCGCAAGCGGAAGATGTTATTATTATTGCTGGAAAGGGTCATGAAACGTATCAAATTATTGGAAAAGAAGTACATCATTTTGACGATCGTGAAGTTGCTAAAGAAGCAATCACAGAACGTTTAAACAACAGAGAGTAACAACATGAGAGGGGGACTACATGTGCTTGAACAAGGTTTATTAGTAACGGCTGGGGTAGCGTTCTTAATTTCAGTTGCCCTTTCGCCATTGTTTATTCCGTTTTTACGAAAATTAAAGTTTGGACAGAGCATTCGCGATGAAGGACCGAAATCACATCAAAAAAAATCAGGAACACCAACGATGGGTGGTATTGTTATTTATGTGTCTATGATGGTAACAACACTCATTATGGCAATTAAGTTTGAACATTTAGGTGCAGAAGTGTCATTACTATTATTAGTAACGTTTGGTTACGGGTTGATTGGTTTTTTAGATGATTATATAAAAGTCGTTAAGAAACGTAACCTAGGTTTAACGTCAAAACAGAAACTACTTGGGCAACTGATTATTGCCATTGCGTTTTTTGCTATTGCGAAAGGGCAAGGGTTTGATACACATTTAATGATTCCAGGAACTGATATTACATTTGATTTATACTGGGCATATTTTATTCTTGTGTTGTTTATGCTTATTGGGGGATCAAATGCAGTCAATTTGACAGATGGCCTAGATGGATTACTATCAGGAACAGCCGCTATCGCATTTGGTGCGTTTAGTATCATAGCAGTAGCGCAAGAACAATATGCAGTAGCGATTTTCTGTATGGCAGTTGTAGGGGCTGTACTTGGATTCTTAGTATTTAATGCGAACCCTGCCAAAGTCTTTATGGGTGATACAGGCTCACTTGCTTTAGGGGGCGCAATTGCAGCTGTGGCGATTTTGTTAAAACAAGAATTATTACTTGTTATTATTGGCGGCGTATTTGTAATGGAAACTTTATCTGTTATTATCCAAGTTATTTCATTTAAAACAACTGGAAAACGTGTCTTTAAAATGAGTCCACTACATCATCATTATGAATTATGTGGTTGGTCAGAATGGCGTGTTGTTGTAACATTTTGGTCTGTAGGATTTTTACTAGCAGTATTAGGAATTTATATCGGGGTGTGGATGTAATTGAAAACGGTAACTGATTATCAAAATAAAAATATTCTTGTATTAGGTATTGCAAAAAGTGGGTATGCAGCAGCAAATTTATTAAAAAGCTTAGGAGCAAATGTCATTGTAAATGATGGGAAGCCTTTAGCGAATAATGAGTTAGCAGCAGAACTACAAGCGAAAGGGATGGATGTAGTATGTGGAGGCCATCCATTAGAATTATTAGAAAGAAATATTGCGCTTGTAGTGAAAAATCCAGGAATCCCATATTCCAACCCACTGCTAGTTGCAGCGACAGAGAAACAGATTCCTATTATCACGGAAATAGAATTAGCATATCGTATTTCAGAGGCGCCATTTATTGGTATTACAGGATCAAATGGTAAAACAACAACAACAATGCTAACGTTTGAAATGTTAAAAGAGGGAGAAAAGCATCCCGCTATTGCTGGTAACATAGGAACAGTAGCATGTGAAGTAGCACAGGCGGCGAAAGCGAATGAAGTGCTTGTGACAGAACTTTCATCATTTCAATTAATGGGTGTGGAGACATTTCAGCCTAAGATTGCCGCATTTTTAAACTTATTTGAAGCACATTTAGATTACCATGGTACAAAAAAAGAATATGGTTTAGCGAAAGCGAATATTTTTAAAAACCAGACAGCAGCAGATTATAGTGTGATAAATGCAGATGATGCGGATGTGATGGAATTATCTGCTAATAGCAAAGGGCAAAAGATATTGTTTTCTACTACAAAAGAAATTGAAGATGGCGCATGTATAAAAGAGAATGCTCTGTATTTTAAAGGTGAGAAAGTTGTTGAAATCAAGGACATTGTTTTACCAGGTAAACACAACTTGGAAAATATTTTGGCGGCAATGAGTATTGCGAAATTGTTAGGTGTAGCAAATGAGGCAATTGTTGCCGTGTTAAAACGATTCACAGGTGTAAAGCATCGTTTAGAATATGTAACAACGATTCATAACCGAAAGTTTTATAATGATTCAAAAGCAACGAATATATTGGCGACGGAGAAGGCATTATCAGCATTTACAAGCCCTGTTATTCTACTTGCAGGCGGACTAGATCGCGGGAATGAATTTGATGATTTAATTCCGTATTTTGAACAACATGTAAAAGCGATTGTAACTTATGGACAAACTGCACCGAAACTCGTTCATGCAGCTGAAAAAGCAGGGGTAGCAATTATTGAAGCTGTCCATCATTTAGAAGAAGCGGTAGAAAGAGCATATGCTCACTCTGCTGATGGAGATGTTATCCTACTTTCACCAGCATGCGCGAGCTGGGATCAATTTAAAACATTTGAAGAAAGAGGAGACATTTTTATACAAGCTGTGCATAAACTTATATAAAGTAAAACAAAACATCAGTAGGCTAACACCTACTGATGTTTTGTTACATAGGACAAAAATGCTTTGTCTATAAAGGTGGTGGTCATTGCCAATGAAAAAAACGCCTGATTTTATTCTCATTATTGTTACGCTTTTATTATTAACAATCGGAATGATTATGGTCTACAGTGCAAGCGCTGTCTGGGCTTCCTATAAGATGGGAGATTCATTCTTTTTTGCGAAACGGCAACTACTATTTGCAGGCCTTGGAGTAGTGGCGATGTTTTTTATTATGAAAGTCGATTATTGGGTGTGGCGAAACTATTCCAAGGTCATTTTACTTGTTTGTTTTATTCTTCTTATTCTTGTCCTCATTCCTGGAGTCGGACTTGTTCGAGGAGGAGCGCGGAGCTGGATTGGTATCGGAGCGTTTTCCATTCAACCTTCAGAGTTTATGAAGTTTGCGATGATTATTTTCTTAGCCAAATTTTTGGCTGAAAAACAGAAGGTGATTCCGTCGTTTAAACGAGGGTTACTTCCTGCACTTAGTTTTGTTTTTGTAGCTTTTGGAATGATTATGCTTCAGCCTGATTTAGGAACAGGAACAGTTATGGTTGGGACATGTATTATTATGATCTTTATTTCAGGAGCGCGTGTTTTTCATTTTGCAATGTTAGGATTAGTTGGTATAGCTGGATTTGTTGGACTAATTGCCTCAGCACCTTATCGAATAAAGCGAATTACATCTTATTTAGATCCTTGGTCGGATCCTCTTGGAAGTGGATTCCAAATTATTCAATCATTACTTGCGATTGGTCCGGGCGGTTTATTTGGACTAGGGTTAGGGCAAAGCAGACAAAAGTTTCTGTATTTACCAGAACCACAAACAGACTTTATATTTGCAATTTTATCAGAAGAACTAGGTTTTATTGGCGGTTCGTTTGTGTTATTATTATTTAGTCTGTTATTGTGGCGTGGAATTCGTATAGCGTTAGGAGCGCCTGATTTATATGGCACGTTTTTAGCAGTAGGTATTGTGGCGATGATTGCGATTCAAGTGATGATTAATATTGGTGTTGTAACAGGGCTGATGCCTGTTACAGGAATCACTTTGCCATTTTTAAGTTATGGTGGATCAAGTTTGACTTTGATGCTAATGGCAGTGGGCGTATTGTTGAATATAAGCCGACATTCTCGCTACTAAACCCTGTTTATAAGACAGGGTTTTTCGTATGTATGAGAACGTCATTTATCTCGCAACAGCCTGATTGGTGAGGGCTCATAATGAATGGGGGATGAAGAACCCCATTCATTAAAGTTTCACTTTATCATACAAATATAAACATGTGTACAATTGAAATTAGAATAGAGAAGCGGAGGAATTTGTAGTGCGAATATTAGTTAGTGGTGGTGGCACAGGTGGTCATATCTATCCAGCTCTTGCTTTAATTAGAGAAATAAAGAAGCTACATCCAGAAGCACGATTTTTATATATCGGTACAGAAAATGGACTGGAGAGTACCATCGTTCCAAAGGCAGGTATACCATTCCAATCCATTGTAATTAGTGGATTTAAACGTAAAATATCCTTTGATAATGTGAAAACTGTTATGCGTTTTGTGAAAGGTGTACAAGATAGTAAAAGATATATTCGTCGTTTTAATCCTGATGTCGTAATCGGAACGGGTGGATATGTATGTGGTCCTGTTGTATATGCAGCAGCAAAATTAGGAATTCCAACGATTGTGCACGAACAAAATAGTGTACCAGGTGTAACAAATAAGTTTTTAAGTCGCTATGTGGATAAAGTTGCGGTTTGTTTTGAAGCAGCGGCGGAACATTTCCCACAATCTAAAGTCGTAATGACGGGAAATCCACGTGCGTCGGAAGTAATGAATCAAAATGGAATGAAAGGAAAGCGTTCTGTTGGATTATCACTTTCTAAAAAATCGGTTCTTATTTTTGGCGGAAGCCGTGGCGCAAGACCGATTAATGATGCTTTTGTAGAAGCGATTGAACAATTTGGTAACAAAAACTATGAAGTATTGTATATTACTGGTGAAGTACATTATGATAAAGTTATGGAAATTGTGAGAGAAAAAGGAAATCCAGATAACGTTATGATTAAGCCGTTTATTCATAATATGCCAGAGGTACTTACTGGCGTGGATCTCGTTGTTTCACGAGCTGGTGCAACGACATTGGCAGAATTGACTGCGTTAGGAAAGCCGAGTATTCTTATTCCGAGTCCTTATGTAACAAATAATCATCAAGAGAAAAATGCGAAATCCATTGTTGATAAAGGAGCAGCTAAAATGCTTCTTGAAAAAGATTTAACAGCTGAAACACTTCTTCATAATATTGATGAAATTTTGTTAAACACTCAAACATTGCAAAATATGAAACTAGCTGCGAAACAGTTAGGGATTCCAGATGCGGCGAATAAGCTATTTGAAGTAATGAAACAACTTATGAAAAAATAACCTTAGGTGAATGTCCTGCATATTACTGTAATAAGGAGACTTAATATGGGGGAGATCATTATGAAACAATTAGCAAAGGAACTCATAGAAGCAAAAGTTGGGAAAGTGTTCCTAAATGAATCATTAGCTCGATATACAACTATGAAAATAGGTGGGCCAGCTGATATATTTGTTATTCCGACAAGCATTTCTAGTATTGAAAAGATTTTAGCTTTAGTGAAGAAATATAAAGTGAACTGGACGGCAATTGGACGTGGTTCCAACCTTCTTGTTTCTGATAAAGGTATAGAGGGTGTTGTGATTCGCTTAGGAGAAGGATTAGACCATCTTGAAGTCGAAGAAGCTACTGTAAGAGTTGGTGGAGGATACCCCCTTATTAAGTTGTCAACATTACTTAGCCGCCAAGGATTAGCAGGATTGGAATTTGCAAGTGGAATTCCAGGAAGTGTTGGCGGTGCAGTATATATGAATGCTGGAGCTCATAAGTCCGATATTTCGAAAATTTTAACGAGAGCTTGCGTTATGTTGGAAGATGGAACAGTTGCCTGGTTGTCAAAAGAAGAAATGGAATTTTCTTACCGTACTTCGGTTTTACAAACAAAGCTTCCGGGCATTGTATTAGGAGCTGAATTTCAACTCGAACGAGGAAATCGAGAAGAAATTGTTCGCATTATGCAAAAGAATAAAGAGTATCGCCGTGACACACAGCCGTGGAGCCACCCTTGCGCAGGAAGTATATTTAGAAATCCGCTGCCCCATTTTGCTGGAGATTTAATCGAAAGGGCTGGACTTCGTGGATACCAAATTGGTGGTGCGAAAGTGTCTGAAGTGCATGGGAATTTTATTGTCAATACAGGAACAGCATCAGCTCAAGATGTTTTAGACTTAATTGGCTTTGTTAAAAGAAACATTAAAGAAAAATTTGATATAGATATGCATACAGAAGTAGAAATCATTGGAAGATAACTGTTATCTGTTCCGCTCGATATCATTTATGGTATAATAAGAAGATAGAACGGCATGACAAACATGCCGTTCTTTATGTTACATAGGGGGATCGTACATGAAAAATAGTAAAGTTATCAAGCTACAAGATCGTGTACCAAAATTAAAAAATCAAAAGAAGAGGAATAAACCGCCTGTCAATCACCGATTAATTTTATACATATCAATTTTATTTTTATTAGTGCTTTTTTTAATTTATTTTCGGTCTCCGCTAAGTAATATAAAAAAGATTAGTGTTTTTGGTAATCATTATATGACAGATGAGCAGGTTATGGAGAAGTCTGGGATAACGTATAAAACAAGTTATTTCCGAGTAACAGCGCGTCAAGCAGAAGAAAATTTAAAGAAGCAAATAGAAATTAAATCGGTGGATGTTAAGAAACGTTTTCCAAATAAAATTGACATACACATCGAAGAATACGTAACGATAGGTTATATTAATAAGAATGGGAAGTTACAACCGCTTTTAGAAAATGGGAAAACATTAGATATACTACCGAGCGGAAAGTTGCCTGTCGCAGCTCCAATTTTTGAACCGTTTAAAGAGGAAAAAATGAAAGAATTAATTTCAGAATTAGAAAAATTAACTCCAACTATTCTAAGATCCATTTCTGAGATTCGTTATACTCCAACGACCTCAAATGAAAGTCATCTTACCTTATATATGAATGAAGGTTATGAAGTTAGTACAACCATTCAAGATTTTGCAAAGCGGATGGAAGCTTATCCATTAATTTTGAAACAAATTGAGCCGGGTAGAAAGGCTTTAATTGATTTGGAGGTTGCCACATACTTTAAATATTTAGATGATGAAAAGAAGAAATAGTAGAATAGTAGTTTTGTTTCTTTTTAATAGCATATAAGCACGTATGTTCTTTTGATTAGATTTTATTTAGCGATAAGGAACGATTTGTTAAAAAATAGTTAGATTTTCTTTGATTCGCCTAGGATTGATACAAGTTTCACTTTTCTATAAGAACATCTTAGTGTAGACTTATATTTGGCGGTAGTCTTTACACTTGAAATAGAATTATTTCAAGATAAAGCATTCATTTGTGGGTTACAGCCTATTTTAAAATGAATATGAAATAAAAATAAGAAAAATATAGGGTTAAAAAAGGGAAACGCATAAAGACGTTGAATATTTTTCTTATAAATAGTAAAGCTGCGATTGTTGTTCCATATATGGAGTTGTATGGTATAAATAAAGAAGGAGGTGCCAAAGAATGAACAGCAATGAAATATATGTTAGTCTTGACATCGGTACATCCAATGTTAAAGTCATCATTGGCGAAATGGTCAATGATACTTTAAACATTATTGGTGTTGGAAATGTAAAATCAAATGGGTTAAAAAAAGGCTCAATAGTTGACATAGACGAGACTGTTCAATCGATAAAAAAAGCAATTGAACAAGCTGAGCGTATGGTAGGGATCCATATTGAACAGGTTGTTGTAGGTGTCAATGCAAACCAAGTGCAGTTACTCCCTTGTCATGGAGTAGTAGCTGTTTCAAATGAAGATCGTGAAATCGGAAATGAAGATGTTTTACGAGTTCTAGATGCAGCACAAGTTGTGTCGATTGCTCCTGAACGTGAATTTATTGATGTGGTACCTCGACAGTTTATTGTAGACGGCCTTGACGAGATTAACGATCCACGCGGGATGATTGGTGTAAGATTAGAGATGGAAGGTACATTAATTACAGGCTCAAGAACTTTACTACATAACCTACTTCGTTGTGTAGAGAAGGCGGGTCTTGAAATTGTTGATATTTGTTTACAGCCTTTAGCGGCTGCCACAGTTGCTTTATCATCAGATGAAAAAAATAGAGGAGTAGCCCTTGTTGATATTGGCGGAGGTTCTACCACTTTAGCTATTTTTAGAGATGGAGAGTTACAAGCAACAAGTGTATTGCCAATTGGTGGAGATCACATAACGAAGGACATTGCAATTGGGCTAAAAACTTCAACAGAGAATGCGGAGCAAATTAAACTGAAATATGGACATGCCTTTTATGACACTGCTTCTGAAGAAGAGGTGTTCACAGTTCCTATTATGGGAAGTGACCAAACAGAACAATATTCTCAACTAGAGTTATCTGATATCATCGAAGCACGTGTAGAGGAAATTTTAATGCTTGTTCAAGAAGAAGTGCGTAAATTGGGAGTGAAGCAGGTAGCTTCTGGTTATGTGCTCACAGGCGGTATTGCTTCTATGCCAGGTGTTCTTGATCTTGCGTATGATATTTTACATGAAAATGTTCGTATTACAACGCCAGATTATATCGGTGTTCGTGAACCTCAATATACAATTGGGGTTGGATTAATCAAATACTCTTACCAAAAAGCAAAATTACGAGGAAAAAGTGTTCAAGAAACTGAGGAGCAGTTTGAACCGATGCCTGCGCCTATGCCGGTACAACAACAGCAACCAGCGAAACAAAAAACTCGTAATCAAAACAACAAAAAACAAAAAGATGAACGTATGATGTCAAAAGTAAAACGTGTATTCCAGTATTTATGGGATTAAATTTGGACACGAAAAATGAGGTTCTAGGGGGATTTCGACATGTTAGAGTTTGATACTACTCAAGATCAATTAGCGAATATTAAAGTTATCGGTGTCGGCGGTGGCGGAAATAATGCTGTAAACCGTATGATTGAACATGGCGTACAAGGTGTAGACTTTATCGCTGTGAATACTGATGCACAAGCATTAAATCTATCAAAAGCTGAAACCAAAATGCAAATTGGTGAAAAACTAACGCGTGGGCTTGGTGCTGGTGCGAATCCTGAAGTAGGAAAAAAAGCTGCTGAAGAGAGCAAAGAACAGATTCAAGAAGCACTTCGCGGCGCAGATATGGTCTTTGTAACGGCTGGTATGGGCGGTGGAACTGGAACTGGTGCAGCTCCAGTTGTTGCACAAGTTGCAAAGGAATTAGGCGCATTAACAGTAGGTGTCGTAACACGCCCGTTTACATTTGAAGGACGCAAACGTGCTACGCAAGCAGCATCTGGTATCGCTGCATTTAAAGAAAATGTAGATACATTGATTGTCATTCCAAATGATCGCTTATTAGAGATTGTAGACAAAAACACACCAATGTTAGAAGCTTTCCGTGAAGCGGATAACGTATTACGCCAAGGTGTTCAAGGTATTTCAGATTTAATTGCAACGCCTGGTTTAATCAACTTAGACTTTGCAGACGTGAAAACAATTATGTCTAATAGAGGTTCAGCATTAATGGGTATCGGTTCTGGTAATGGTGAAAACCGTGCTGCAGAGGCTGCGAAAAAGGCAATTTCTAGCCCATTGCTAGAAACATCTATTGATGGTGCGCAAGGTGTTATTATGAATATTACAGGTGGCGCAAACTTAAGTTTATATGAAGTACAAGAAGCAGCAGACATTGTAGCTTCAGCTTCAGATCCTGAAGTGAATATGATTTTTGGTTCTGTAATCAATGAAGGATTAAAAGATGATATTGTTGTAACTGTTATTGCAACTGGTTTCGATGATAGCATTGTAGCGCAACAACAAAAAACATTAGTACGTCCAAAAATAAATTCAAGTCATGTACAACAACAGGCTGCAGTTCAACCACCAAAACATCGTGAAGTCAAACGAGAAGTGAAGCGCGAAGAGCCTGTTATCCACGATCGTAATACAGACGCAGATGATATTGATATTCCAGCATTTTTACGCAACCGTCGTAGAAGATAAGGAAATAAAAAGGAGCATTATAAAGCTCCTTTTTATTTTGAAAACTATTACAATAAGCAAAAGGGATCTATATTTTTATAGGTCCCTTTTGCTTGTTTCCTATTCTCTGCGACAGATTCTGTCTAGAACCACCAAAATAACAAAAAAACCACTCCGCAAATTGACACACTTTCTCATTGGATATGCATTATACTAGTCTCAACTAAAAAAAAGAGGTGAATGGTTTGGTTGTTTACGCCGACATTGTTTGGTTGTTAAACGCCTGCATTGATTTTCTTTTGCTTTTATTAACAGCAACTGTGCTAAAAAAGAGGATCAAAAGATGGAGGCTAGTGCTGGGAGCGTTGATTGGTTCCACAATTGTTATTTTTGCCTTTACTCCTTTTTCTTCTATGATGACACATCCAATTATGAAACTACTATATTCGTTATGCATTGTGTATACAGCATTTGGCTTTTCGAATTTTAGAGATTATGCACAGACCGTTTTTACTTTTTATTTTGTTACATTCATGGTAGGAGGAGGTTTAATAGGAACTCATTTTTTTCTCCAAACAAATGAAATGGTAAATGGTTTGGTACAATCACAATCTATTTCTTATGGTGATCCAGTCAGTTGGATATTTGTCGTTGTTGGTTTTCCCATTATTTATTATTTTTCGAAGAAGCGCATTGAAAATGTAGAAGTAACGAAAATTCATTATGATCAAATTATTAAAGTGAATATTAAACTTGCAGAAAATGAAATTGTGTTAGATGGTTTAATTGATAGTGGAAATCAGCTTTATGATCCATTAACAAAAACACCAGTTATGGTTATTCATATTTCATGTTTAGAACATTGTTTGCCAGCATGGTTAACCGAACAAGTTTATACGAAAACGGAAGTTCCTCAAATACCGGAAGATGATTCGGGCTGGGCGACGCGATTGCGCTTAATTCCTTTTCGAGCAGTAGGAATTGATCATCAATTTTTATGGGCTATCAAGCCTGATGCTGTTCATATTCAACATGAAGGACGAAATATTATTGTAAATAAAGTGCTACTTGGCTTAAATGTACAACGGTTCTCTACTAATGGGGAGTATCAATGTATCGTTCATCCGAAGATGTTGATATCACAAAAAGTAACGATTGCTTAATAGGGAGAGGTGGGGAAACATGGTGAAGTTGAAGCTGTATTTCGTTTATCTTTGGTATAAAATATTGATGAAGTTGGGAATTAAGACCGATGAAATTTATTATATTGGTGGCAGTGAGGCATTACCACCGCCTTTAACAAAAGAGGAAGAAGAAGTTTTATTAAATAAATTACCAAAAGGGGATCAAGCGGCCAGGTCTTTATTAATTGAACGAAATTTACGGCTCGTCGTATATATAGCTCGTAAATTTGAAAATACAGGGATTAATATAGAGGACTTAATCAGTATTGGCACAATTGGCTTGATTAAAGCGGTAAATACCTTCAACCCTGAAAAGAAAATTAAATTAGCGACATACGCATCTCGGTGTATTGAAAATGAAATTCTTATGCATTTACGTAGAAATAATAAAAATCGTTCTGAAGTATCGTTTGATGAACCGTTAAATATTGATTGGGATGGGAATGAGTTGTTGCTCTCAGATGTGCTTGGTACGGATGACGACATTATTACAAAGGATTTGGAAGCCAATGTAGATCGATATCTTCTCATGAAAGCTTTACACCAATTAAATGATCGAGAGAAACAAATTATGGAGCTGCGTTTTGGGCTTGCAGGCGGTGAAGAGAAAACACAAAAAGATGTAGCCGATATGTTAGGGATTTCGCAGTCTTATATTTCCCGTTTGGAAAAAAGAATTATAAAAAGGTTGCGAAAAGAATTTAATAAGATGGTATAAAGGAAATATGAAAAAGAACGTCATATTATAGAGAATACGAAGACCAATCGGAAGCCCGGTTGGTTTTTGTTGTTTCTGCATAACAAAATCATGACATGCTTATGAGAAAGAGAAGAAAAACTGTATGCATAAAATTCCCTCCAAAGGAGATACTTTACACTGTACAGCAACTCCCGATAGGAGGGAACACTTTGACAAGAAATAAAGTAGAAATTTGCGGTGTTGATACAGCTAAACTTCCAGTACTCAAAAATGATGAGATGCGTAAATTATTTCGAGAAATGCAAAGTGGAGAGACAAGTGCAAGAGAGAAATTAGTGAATGGAAATTTACGACTTGTATTAAGTGTCATTCAACGATTTAACAATAGAGGAGAATTTGTGGATGATTTATTTCAAGTTGGCTGCATTGGACTCATGAAATCCATTGATAATTTTGATTTAAGTCAAAATGTTAAATTTTCAACATATGCTGTGCCGATGATTATTGGGGAAATACGAAGATATTTGCGCGATAATAATCCAATCCGCGTGTCTCGTTCATTACGGGATATTGCCTATAAAGCATTGCAAGTAAGAGAGAAATTAATTGCTGAAAACTCCAAAGAGCCAACAGCAATGGATATTGCGCAAGTTCTTGATGTTACGCATGAGGAAATTGTATTCGCGCTTGATGCAATTCAAGATCCAGTTTCATTATTTGAGCCAATTTATAACGATGGGGGAGACCCTATTTTTGTAATGGATCAGCTGAGCGATGAAAAACAAAAGGACGAGCAGTGGGTTGAAGAACTAGCACTAAAAGAAGGAATGAAACGACTCAATGATCGAGAAAAGATGATTATTCGAAAGCGTTTTTTTCAAGGAAAAACACAAATGGAAGTTGCAGAAGAAATTGGAATTTCCCAAGCACAAGTATCAAGGTTAGAGAAGTCAGCGATTAAACAAATGAATAAGACAATTCAAGGCTAAGGTTTCCCCGTTTATGGGGAGACCTTTTTTACATATAAATTTGTTTATCCGCTATTTTAAGGTAGTAAGAGTTGGAGAGAAACAAGAAAGATAGATGGGAATAGGCTTTTCGTTAGTAGCGGATGAAAGAATCCTTCACGGTTGAAAGTTTCGCTTTATATTCCGCTCATAGAGAGAATGTAGTGTTCATATAATGAGAATAAAATGGATTTTCTATCAGTGAAGGCTACTTCCTGTTCATGAGGGAAAAGGAGTGAATCATAATGATCAGAATTTCAGAATTTCAGATGAAAGATGTCGTAAATGTTTCGGATGGTAAAAAACTTGGAAATATTGGTGACATTGATATAGATATGCATACGGGGAAAATTCAAGCTGTTATTATTTCAAAGCAAGCACGTATGCTAGGGTTATTTGGTAGAGAAGAAGAGATTGTTATTAATTGGAATAAAATTGTGAAAATCGGTGAAGATGTCATACTTGTAAGAGCAGATCATGTCAATTCTGTAACAGAATCAATACAAACACCGACAATTTCTTAAAGAATATTACAAATTCCTCTTTTTTTTATATTGTCATTATGGAAAAATAAAAGTATGGTAAAATAGACAGGAAGTACCATGATTTTTAAGCTATTTTAATGAAGAAGGAGCCGCTTTATGAGAGAACCATTTAAATATGTGGACGGTATATTGTATTTACAAGCATGGGAAGATCTTGGGAACATTACTGCTGGCTTTACAACAAAAGATGGTGGAGTAAGTACAGGCTCCTTTCATGCGATGAATTTAGGATTACATGTGAATGATATCATTGAGAATGTTCATGAAAATAGACGTATTTTAGCAAATAAGTTACATCAGCCATTAGAAAATTGGATTTGTTCAGAACAGGTTCATAATCATCATGTAGAAAAAGTGGGACATGAAGAAAAAGGGCGCGGAGTTTATGTATATGAAGATGGAATTCCAAAGACGGATGGTATCTATACAGCTGATAAAGATGTATGTTTAATATCTTGTTATGCTGATTGTGTGCCTCTCTTTTTCTATGCACCTTCACATGGTTTAATAGGTCTTGCGCATGCCGGATGGAAAGGCACTGTGAAAGAAATTGCGAATGAAATGATTCAAAAGTGGAAAGCTGAGGGCGTTTCTACTACTGACATTCATGTTGCAATTGGACCTGCGATTGGAGCATGTTGCTATGTTGTAGACGATCGTGTTTTATCAGCAGCAAAACAAATTATAAATGGATCTGTTCCTTATAAAGTCATTTCAGCTGGACAATACGCGATTGATTTAAAAGAGATAAATCGTATAGTATGCTTACAAGCTGGCATAAAAGAAGAACATATTGTGATGTCATCTCTTTGTACAAGCTGTGAAGAGCAATTATTTTTCTCGCATCGCCGCGACCAAGGAAAGACAGGAAGAATGTTGAGTTTCATAGGTTTTAAGGAGGATTGAAAAACAGTGACAGTACAAGAGAATTTAGCAGTGATACAGGAAGAAATGAAACAAGCATGTGAGCGAGCTGGACGCTCCATCCATGATGTGAAACTTGTTGCAGTAACAAAAACGGTTGGAATTGAAAAAACGAATGAGGTAGTAGAGGCCGGAATTGCTGATTTAGGGGAGAATAGAAATGAAGGATTTTTACAAAAATATGAGCATTTTGGCTCACAAGTCAATTGGCATTTTATCGGTTCCTTACAAACGAGAAAAGTAAAAGAAATTATTAGTCATATTGACTATTTGCACTCGTTAGATCGTCTTTCTCTTGCAAGAGAGATTCAAAAGCGTGCTACAAAGCCTGTTAAATGTTTTATACAAGTGAAAACATCGCGTGAAGAATCAAAACAAGGGTTACAAGTTGAGGAACTTATTGAGTTTGTTCATGCTTTGAAGGAATTTGATAAAATTGAAGTTGTTGGTTTGATGACAATGGCACCATTTACGGAAGATGAAGCAGAAATACGCGGCTGCTTTAAAACGCTTCGCATGTTGCAACAGCAAGTACAGGAATTAAGACTTTCGTATGCTCCATGCAAAGAGCTATCAATGGGAATGTCGAATGATTATACAATTGCGATTGAAGAAGGTGCTACATATATTCGTTTGGGAACGATTTTAGTAGGAAAAGCATAAAAGGAAGGAGAATGTATTATGAGTTGGTCAAAAGTGAAGTATTTCTTTTTTGACACGCCAGAGGAAAAAGAAGCAGCTCAATATGCTTACGAAAAGGAGCAAATAGAAATGAAAAAACAGCAAGAACCTCCAGAACAACAAGACGTACCATTTACAAAAGTACAACCAAAACAAAATGTCGTAAGCATTGAAACAGCAAAGCAATCTTCTAAAGTTGTTTTGTTAGAACCGCGTACGTATTCAGAAGCACAAGGGATTGCAGACCATCTAAAAGGAAAACGTGCTGTAGTCATTAATTTGCAAAGAATGTCTACCGATCAAGCAGTACGCATCGTTGACTTTTTAAGTGGTACTGTATACGCTATAGGCGGGGATATTCAAAAGTTAGGACCAAAAACATTTATGTGTACACCTGAGAATGTGGATATTGTTGGAGCAATTTCCGAGTTATTCGGTGAAGAGGAAGAGACAAATATAAAGAGGTGGTAATACGCCATGTTTATAATTTTAAAAGCTTTGCTCTTAGTCATTCAAATTTACTCCTGGGCGCTTATTGTCTACATTCTTCTAACTTGGTTTCCAGGCGCTAGAGAATCAGCAGTCGGTGACTTTTTAGCACGCATTTGCGAACCGTATTTAGAGCCATTTCGGAGAGTGATTCCACCGCTTGGTGTAATTGATATTTCTCCGATCGTTGCAATTATTGCATTAAAGCTTGCTAGCAGCGGCTTAGTCACTTTATTTGGCTACTTTTTATAAGATAGGTTGCATGCATGAGCATTTACGAACATTTTAGGCCTGAAGAGGCCAGTTTTGTTGATAAAGTGTTGGAATGGAAACGAGCAGTAGAAGAGTACCATCAAGTAAAATTAACAGATTTCCTTGATCCGCGTCAGCAACAAATTGTAACTACAATAGTTGGACAGCAAGGAGATGTTTCTTTACAATTTAATGGTGCAGCGCCAAAAGCGGAGAGAAAAAGGGCACTTTTTTATCCAGATTATCTTGCTTTAAATGAAGAAGAATTTCAAGTAGAAGTATTAGAAATTGATTATCCTTCCAAATTTTATACGCTTGAACATAGACAAATACTAGGTGCACTTATGTCCCTTGGTTTAAAGAGAGAAAAGTACGGTGATATTTTTATTCAAGAAAATCGTGTCCAAATCGTAGTCGCAAAAGAAGTTGTTTCTTATATTGAAATGAACTTACAATCAATTGGAAAAACAAAGGTTTCTCTCTTCAGTGTATCAGCAGAGAATGTTTTGCAATTGCAGGATGAATGGAGAGAGCAATTTGGAACTGTTTCATCACTACGCTTAGACGTCGTGTTAGCTGAAATCTTGCATCTATCACGTCAAAAAGTACAACCCCTTATAAAGAATGGGCTTGTAAAAGTGAATTGGAAAGTTGTAGATCAAACTTCATATGAATGTCTTCCAGGAGATATTCTGTCGGTCAGAGGACATGGAAGAAGTAAATTGTTTTCGGTCGACGGAAGAACGAAAAAAGACAAATGGCGAGTTTTGTATGGTATACTAAAATGATTGATTTTTTAGAAGGAAAAAACTCTTATTTTGTCGAAGAAAAGATATAATTAAAAGAGGAAAATTTAGATAACTACTTGGAGGTGGCTTTTGTGCCGTTAACACCATTAGATATTCATAATAAAGAATTTAGTCGCGGATTTCGTGGCTATGATGAAGATCAAGTGAATGAATTTCTTGATCAAGTCATTAAAGATTATGAATTAGTCATTCGTGAAAAGAAAGCTTTAGAAGAGAAGGTTGCTCAATTAGAAGGAAAGCTAGATCATTTTTCTAATATTGAAGACACGCTAAATAAGTCTATTGTTGTAGCACAAGAAGCGGCGGAAGAAGTAAAACGCAATGCACAAAAAGAAGCAAAACTAATCGTTCGTGAAGCAGAAAAAAATGCGGATCGAATCATTAATGAAGCGTTAGTGAAATCAAGAAAAGTTGCTTTTGATATTGAAGAGCTAAAGAAACAAGCAAAAGTGTTTCGTACTCGTTTCCGCATGTTGCTAGAAACACAGCTTGAAATGTTAAACAACGACGATTGGGACAAGCTCATCGAATTAGAAGACGAAGTGGACGAACTGTTGAAAAAAGAAGAAACAGTGTAAACTTGACGTTTTTCTCATTATTACATATAATTTTAAACAACATATTGATTAAGAAAAACGAAGATAGGGATAAGTACCTTTTTCACCCCTTATAAAGCGAACTGAGGATGGTGTGAGCTCAGGATAAGGAGATAAATGGGAAATCACCCTGGAGTTCCGCGCTGAAAAAATGAGTAAGCGTAGGCGTATATTCGCGTTAAGGATATAAAGTGAATCATGTGCATACGTATATGATTTAATAGGGTGGTACCGCGGGAGACTTTCTCGTCCCTTTTGGGATGTGAAAGTCTCTTTTTTATTTCGTTTTTAAGTCTTTTTATGATACATGTAAGGAGGAATTGAGCATGGAGTACAAAAATACATTACTAATGCCAAAAACAGAGTTCCCAATGCGTGGGAATTTACCAAAACGTGAGCCTGCAATACAAGAAAAATGGGCTGAAATGAACATTTATGAAAAAGTACAAGAACGTACAAAAGGACGCCCTTTATTCGTATTACACGATGGTCCTCCATATGCAAATGGTGATATTCATATGGGACACGCACTAAATAAAGTATTAAAAGACTTTATTGTACGCTATAAATCAATGACTGGTTATTGTGCTCCTTATGTTCCAGGTTGGGATACGCATGGTTTACCAATTGAGCAGGCTTTAACGAATAAGGGAGTAAAGCGTAAAGAAATGCCGGTCGCAGAATTCCGTAAATTATGTGCGGAATATGCATACGAACAAGTAAATCGTCAGCGTGAACAATTTAAACGCCTTGGTGTACGTGCGGATTGGGATCATCCATATATTACTTTGGAACCAGCATATGAAGCACAACAAATTAAAGTATTTGGAGAAATGGCGAAAAAAGGCTATATCTATAAGGGACAAAAACCTGTTTACTGGTCTCCAACGAGTGAATCTGCTTTAGCTGAGGCTGAAATTGAGTACAAAGATAAAAAATCAGCATCTATTTACGTTGCATTTGAAGTGAAAGATGGAAAAGACGTATTAGAAGGTGACGAGAAATTTATTATTTGGACAACGACGCCTTGGACATTGCCAGCTAACTTAGGTATTTCTGTTCATCCAAAACTTGAATATAGCATCGTTAAAGTAAATGATGAAAAATATATCATTGCTTCTGACCTGTTTGATACAGTAGCAAAAACATTAGAATGGGAAAACCCTGAAGTTGTTAGAACAGTAAAAGGTAGTGAACTTGAATATACAGTTGCAAAACATCCATTCTATGACCGCGATTCTTTAGTTATGCTTGGTGAGCATGTAACAACAGATGCTGGTACAGGTTGTGTACATACAGCACCTGGACACGGGGAAGATGATTTCATTGTAGGGCAAAAGTATGGTCTAGAAGTTCTTTGTCCAGTTGATGATAAAGGCGTATTAACAAGTGAAGCACCTGGATTTGAAGGTTTATTCTATGATAAAGCAAACAAACCAATTACGGAAAAATTAGAAGAAGTTGGCGCGTTGCTGAAATTAACATTTATTACGCATTCATATCCACATGACTGGAGAACGAAAAAACCAATTATTTTCCGTGCAACAGCACAATGGTTTGCATCTATTGAGGCATTCCGTAGTGAATTATTACAAGCTGTGAAAGAAACAAAATGGGTACCAGCGTGGGGAGAAACTCGTCTTCATAATATGGTTCGTGACCGCGGTGACTGGTGTATTTCTCGTCAACGTGCATGGGGTGTACCAATTCCTGTGTTCTATGCAGAAAATAATGATCCAATTATTACAGATGAAACAATTAATCATGTAGCAAACTTATTCCGTGAACATGGTTCTAACGTATGGTTTGAACGCGAAGCGAAAGATTTACTACCAGAAGGATTCACACATCCATCTAGTCCAAATGGTGAATTCCGTAAAGAAACAGATATTATGGATGTATGGTTTGATTCTGGTTCTTCTCACCAAGCTGTATTAGAAGAACGTGACGACTTGCAACGTCCAGCTGATTTATATTTAGAAGGATCTGACCAATATCGTGGTTGGTTTAACTCTTCATTATCAACAGCTGTTGCTGTAACAGGTAAAGCACCATATAAAGGTGTGCTAAGCCATGGCTTCGTACTTGATGGTGAAGGTCGCAAAATGAGTAAATCAATCGGAAACATTGTTGTACCGAAGAAGATTATGGACCAACTAGGTGGAGATATTTTACGCCTTTGGGTATCTTCTGTTGATTATCAGTCTGATGTACGTATTTCAGATGATATTTTAAAACAAGTTGCAGAAGTATATCGCAAAATCCGTAACACATTCCGTTTCTTATTAGGAAACTTAGCTGACTTTAATCCAGCTCAAGATGCAGTAGCAAAAGCGGAACTTCGCGAAGTGGATCGCTATATGTTAGTGAAATTAAATGACTTAATTACGAAAGTGAAAGAAGCGTATGAAACTTATGACTTTGCGGCAGTATATCATGCAATTCATAACTTCTGTACAATCGATTTAAGTTCATTCTATTTAGATTTTGCAAAAGATATTTTATACATTGAAGCGGCAAATCATCATGATCGTCGTGCAATTCAAACGGTGTTATATGATGTTCTTGTTGCGTTAACGAAACTTGTAACACCGATTTTACCTCATACAGCTGATGAAGTGTGGCCATATATTCCAGGTGTTACAGAAGAGAGCGTACAATTGACAGATATGCCAGAAGCTATCGAATTACAAGATGGGGAAGCGTTAAAAACAAAATGGGATGCATTTATGACGCTTCGTAGTGACGTATTAAAAGCACTAGAAGTGGCGCGTAATGAGAAAGTGATTGGTAAATCATTGACGGCTAGCATTACATTATTCCCAACAGCAGAAATGAAAGAAATGTTAGAATCTATTCAAGAAGATTTAAAACAACTATTTATCGTTTCTGAATATAAACTTGGTGGAACGATAGAGGAAGCGCCAGCGGATGCACAAAAATATGAACATACGGCAGTTCTTGTTACACAAGCAAACGGTGAAACTTGTGAACGTTGCTGGGTTGTTTCGGAAACAGTTGGCAACGATAACGAGTATAAAACATTATGTGAGCGTTGCGCGACTGTTGTAAAAGAGAATTATGTAAAATAATAATACAAAAAACTGATCGCTTATATAGCGGTCAGTTTTTTTATATCGTTTATGTTATAACAAGTATAAGGTTACTTATGAAAAATGAATGAAACAGCATAGAAGAACTTCCTATGAAGGAAAAATGTGTGTGCGGTAAGTAAGTGGAATTCGGATACACTAACGGTACATTGCAGCTAGGAGGAATGTACACGTGAATGAAATCTATATGGATATAAAACGAGAATTACAAGTGATGAGAAAAGAATTACAGGAGCGATTGGCAAAGGAAGTAAGTCGCACATATGAGATGGAATTTGGACAAGAACTGGGATATGAAATACAACTGGATGCAAAGAAGAAATTGCTTTTACATGATATAAGAGAAGACTTAAAAGATGTTGAGCGAGCATTATTTAAAATGGAGATTGATATGTATGGCGTTTGTGAAGAAACAGGAGAAATGATTTCTTTAAAACGTATGAAGATGTTGCCAACAGCTCGTACCATTTATGAATTTTTATATAAAAAAGTAAATGTGTAATTCGCACAACAATATTATAGTACCTTTTTTCATTTTATTTTATTCTTCTATAAAGGTTCGTTGTGAAAAGATAGCAGCTATGCTAAAATTTTGAGGTACACTGTCTTTGTGGGGGAAATAAAATGATATATTATTTAATAGCGTTATTTGTTATTGCTATCGATCAACTATCGAAATGGTTCATTGTCAAGAACATGGAATTAGGTGCAAGTATCCCAATTATCGATAATGTATTATACATAACATCACATCGAAACAGAGGAGCTGCTTGGGGTATTTTAGAAAACAAAATGTGGTTCTTCTATATCATTACAGTTGTTTTTGTAGGATTTATTGTCTTTTATATGAAGAAGTATGCAAAAACAGATAAACTGTTAGGGATTTCTCTCGGTCTTATTTTAGGTGGAGCGATTGGTAATTTTATTGATCGTGTATTTAGACAAGAAGTAGTGGATTTTATTCACGTGTATATTTTTTCATACAATTATCCGGTATTTAATATAGCTGATTCGGCTTTATGTATTGGTGTTGTATTAATTATTATTCAAACATTATTAGAAGGAAAGAAAATGAAGGAGTAATTGAATGAGTGAAGTAGTACAAGTAACAGTTGTAGAAGAACGGAAAAACGAACGGATTGATAAATTTGTTGCAAGTGTAAATCATGAGTGGTCACGCACACAAGTGCAACAATGGATTAAAGACGGCGTCATAACAGTAAATGGAAAGACGGTTAAAGGAAATTATAAAGTAAAAGAAAATGATGAAATTACAGTAACAGTTCCAGAACCAGAAGAATTGGATATTCGTGCCGAAGATATGAATTTAGAGATTTATTACGAAGATGCGGATGTACTAGTTGTTAATAAACCACGCGGTATGGTTGTACATCCAGCACCGGGGCATACGAGTGGTACACTTGTTAATGGTTTAATGTATCATTGTACAGATTTATCAGGCATTAATGGCGTCATGCGTCCAGGTATTGTACACCGCATTGACAAAGACACATCAGGCTTATTAATGGTTGCGAAAAATGATATGGCGCATGAATCTTTAGTAAATCAGCTAGTAGAAAAAACAGTGACGAGACGCTATCAGGCAATTGTGCATGGTGTAATCCCGCACGATAAAGGAACAATTGATGCGCCAATTGCTCGAGATAAGAAAGATCGTCAAAGTATGGCTGTTGATGAAAATGGTAAGCATGCAGTTACGCATTTTCAAGTGTTAGAACGATTTAAGGACTTTACACTTGTCGAATGTCGTTTAGAAACGGGACGAACACATCAAATTCGTGTTCATATGAAATATATTGGATACCCTCTTGCTGGGGATCCGAAATATGGTCCGAAAAAGACATTAAATTTGAATGGACAAGCGCTTCATGCAGGAATTTTAGGATTTAATCATCCGCGTACAGGTGAATATTTACAATTTGAAGCACCTGCACCAGCTATATTCGAGGAAACATTAAATATTTTACGGAAATAGTATTGACAAAATGAATAAAAACTGCGATACTAACAACAGTTAAATAATGATCCTTTAACACAGCCCCGTGAGGTTGAGAAGGTAACGGTTTGAAATATTTAGGGTATACTTGTACCCTTTTTTCAAAAGTCCTCTCGCACACGCTGGGAGGACTTTTTTTATACGATTCCTCTCACGTGCAAAAAAAGCTTGGAGGTGTAAAGCATGAAAGAAAAGGCAGTTGTTTTAGATGATCAAATGATTCGTCGCGCTTTAACACGTATTAGTCACGAAATTGTAGAGCATAATAAAGGTGTCGACCAATGTGTTTTAGTCGGAATTAAAACACGTGGGATTTTTCTAGCAAAACGTTTAGCAGAAAAAATTGGTCAGATTGAAGGAAAAGAGATTGAAGTTGGAGAGTTAGACATTACGCTATATCGTGATGATTTAACGCTACAATCTAAAGATAAAGAACCGCTTGTAAAAGGCTCTGATATTCCTGTAGATATTACAAAGAAAAAAGTTATTCTTGTAGATGATGTATTATATACAGGGAGAACAGTTCGCGCTGCGATGGATGCACTAATGGACTTAGGAAGACCATCACAAATTCAGTTAGCTGTTCTTGTAGATAGAGGTCATCGTGAGTTGCCAATTCGCGCTGATTATGTAGGGAAAAATATTCCAACATCAAGTGAAGAACGTATTGAAGTTGATTTGCAAGAGACAGATCAAAAAGATCGAGTAAGCATATACGAAAAGTAAAGCCCTTTTAAATGTAGTCCTGTGAGGCTGCCAAAGGGTCTTGGCTTTCATATGTCAAATTTGCCATATGAAAGTATAGGACTCTTTGTGCACGGACACAAAGAGTTTTTTTATTGCAAAATTTTAAATTGAAGGAGGATATAACAATGGAGCAAAAGCCAGTGTTAGACATTCATGAAATACCGAAACCGGGAAGATGGTTATTTTTAAGCATACAGCATTTGTTTGCAATGTTCGGATCAACAGTGCTGGTTCCGTTTTTAACAGGATTAAATCCATCAGTAGCTTTAATTTCCAGTGGATTAGGAACATTAGCGTTTCTTCTTATAACAAAAGGGCAAGTACCTGCCTATTTAGGATCATCGTTCGCATTTATTGCTCCAATTATAACGGCAAAAACAGCGGGGGGGCCGGGAGCAGCAATGCTCGGTGGTATGCTAGCAGGACTTGTTTATCTCCTAGTTTCGCTAGGAATTAAAAAGTCAGGATCAGCTTGGATTATGAAGTTACTCCCTCCAATTGTAGTTGGTCCAGTTGTAATGGTTATTGGTTTAGCTTTAGCGCATACGGCTGTGAATATGGCAATGAATGATGTCGATGGAAAATATAGCTTTACACACTTTTCAGTAGCATTAGTCACATTAGTAATTACGATTATTTGCTCCATATTTGGAAGAGGATTCTTCAGTATTATACCGGTATTGCTTGGAATTATTGGCGGATATATTTTTGCATACTTTCAAGGGTTAGTCGATTTTAAGCCGGTAGCTGAGGCAAGCTGGTTCAATGTACCAGACTTTGTTGTACCGTTTGTAACATATACACCGGAATTTTCTTGGAAAATTATGCTTCTGATGGTTCCGGTAGCACTAGTAACGATTTCAGAACATATTGGGCACCAAATTGTACTTGGAAATGTTATTAATCGAGATTTAATTGCAAAACCAGGCTTACATCGTTCAATCTTTGGTGATGGTGTAGCGACATTAATAGCATCTGTAATTGGTGGGCCGCCGAATACAACATATGGTGAAAATATCGGGGTGCTAGCAATTACAAGAGCGTATAGTGTATATTTATTCGCTGGATCAGCAATCTTCGCAATCGTGTTTGGATTTATCGGTAAGATTTCAGCGCTGATTCATTCGATTCCAACACCAGTCATGGGCGGTGTCTCCATCCTGCTCTTTGGTGTCATCGCATCAAGTGGTTTACGTATGATGGTGGACGAAAAAACAGACTTAAGTGACAAACGTAACTTAATGATTGCATCTGTTATTCTTGTTATTGGTATAGGCGGTGCAGTGCTTCATATCGGAGAATCATTCCAAGTAGAAGGAATGGCGCTTGCAGCAATTGTAGGTGTATTGTTAAATTTACTACTACCAGAAATAAAAGAAAAACAACAATCTAAGCAGATTGCTTCATAAAAACGAACCTTTTAAATCAGTCCTGCGAGACAGAAAAGGGTGGCTTCTTTCTTGCACCCTAGTCTCGCATGACTAGGGTGTTTTTATGCGATTGTTAGTATATAAATGCAAAAGGTGTTATCATAAAAATCAGAAAGATGAGGGATGACAATGAGCCAATTGTTAACGATGAGTGAATTATCGAAGGAAGAAATTTCAGAAATCCTAAAAGATGCAGAAGATTTCGCGAATGGAAAAGAAAGAAAAGCGACAGAGCAAACATTTGTAGCAAACTTGTTTTTTGAGAATAGTACGAGAACAAGATTTAGCTTCGAGGTTGCTGAGAAGAGATTGGGATTAGAAGTATTAAACTTCTCAGCAGATTCTTCTAGCGTACAAAAAGGAGAAACGTTATACGATACGATAAGAACACTAGAATCGATTGGAGCCAAAGCAGTAGTCATCCGCCATCAGCAAGATCGCTACTTTGATGAGCTAAAAGATAAAGTAAATATCCCTATTTTAAATGCAGGTGATGGATGTGGAAATCACCCGACGCAATGTTTGTTAGATCTTCTAACAATTAAACAAGAGTTTGGGAGATTTGAAGGATTAAAGATTGCGATTGTAGGAGACATTCGTCACAGCCGAGTGGCACGCTCGAATGCAGAAGCATTAACGAAATTAGGTGCAACAATTTACTTTGCTAGTCCTGAAGAGTGGAAAGATGAAACAAATACATTCGGAACATATAGAAGCTTAGATGAACTTATTCCAGAAGTTGATGTGATGATGTTACTTCGTGTACAGCATGAGCGTCATGATCATTATGAAACAGACATCATGAAAGAGTATCATGAAAACCATGGGTTAACAATGGAACGAGAAGAACGCATGAAAGAAGGAAGCATTATTATGCATCCGGCTCCAGTAAATCGTGATGTAGAAATTGCAAGTGAACTTGTTGAGTGTAAACGTTCTCGCATATTCAAACAGATGGAAAATGGAGTTTACGTAAGAATGGCTGTTTTAAAACGCGCATTACCAAATGTATTAGGAGGAATGAAACATGAATTATTTGTTTAAAAATGGACGTTACTTAAATGAAGAAGGAACAATCGTGGCAACAGATCTTCTTGTACAAGATGGTAAAATTGCGAAAATAGCGAAAAATATTTCGGCTGAAAATGCTGAAGTAATCGATGTAAATGGAAAATTAATCGCACCTGGATTAGTAGATGTACACGTTCATCTTCGCGAACCAGGTGGTGAACATAAAGAAACGATTGAAACTGGTACACTTGCAGCAGCAAAAGGGGGCTTTACAACAATTTGTGCGATGCCAAATACACGCCCAGTGCCAGATAGTAAAGAGCATATGGAAGATTTACAAAAACGAATTCAGGAAAAAGCACATGTAAATGTACTGCCATATGGTGCAATTACAGTGCGTCAAGCAGGTTCTGAAATGACGGACTTTGAAACGTTAAAAGAACTTGGAGCATTCGCATTTACTGATGATGGAGTAGGCGTACAAGATGCAAGTATGATGTTAGCGGCTATGAAGCGTGCAGCTAAATTAAATATGGCAGTTGTTGCCCATTGCGAAGAAAATACGCTTATTAATAAAGGTTGTGTACATGAAGGGAAATTTTCTGAGAAACATGGATTAAACGGTATCCCATCAGTATGTGAATCTGTACATATTGCCAGGGACATTTTACTAGCGGAAGCGGCAGATTGTCACTATCATGTTTGTCACGTAAGTACAAAAGGGTCAGTGCGAGTAATTCGTGATGCAAAACGTGCAGGTATTAAAGTAACAGCAGAAGTAACACCACACCACTTAGTGCTATGTGAAGATGATATCCCATCTGTTGATCCCAACTTTAAAATGAACCCACCACTTCGAGGAAGAGAAGACCAAGAAGCACTCATTGAAGGTTTATTAGATGGAACAATCGACATCATTGCAACGGATCATGCACCGCATACAGCAGAAGAAAAAGCACAAGGCATTGAAAGAGCACCATTTGGAATTACTGGTTTTGAAACAGCGTTCCCATTACTATATACAAACCTTGTGAAAAAAGGAATTATCACATTAGAACAGCTTATCCAATTCTTAACAGAAAAGCCAGCAGATACATTTGGTTTAGAAACAGGACGTCTAAAAGAAGGAAGAGCAGCTGATATTACCATTCTTGATTTAGAACAAGAAGAAAAAATTGACCCAACAACATTCTTATCAAAAGGAAAAAATACGCCATTTGCAGGCTGGAAGTGTCAAGGATGGCCAGTTATGACATTAGTGGGCGGGAAGATCGTATGGCAAAAGGAGAGTGCATTAGTATGAAAAGACAGCTTATCTTAGAAGATGGAACAGTATTAATTGGAAAAGGATTCGGCGGAGAGATTGAAAAATCAGGTGAAGTTGTATTTACAACTGGTATGACCGGATACCAAGAAACATTATCTGATCCATCATACTGCGGTCAAATCGTAACATTTACGTATCCATTGATCGGAAACTATGGTATTAACCGTGATGATTTTGAATCGATTCAACCATCTGTACACGGTTTAATTGTAAATGAAATTTGCGATCATCCATCGAACTTCCGTAATGAAAATTCGTTAGATGAGTATTTAAAAGAACGAAATATTCCAGGATTATCAGGAATTGATACGAGAAAATTAACGAGAAAAATTCGTCAATATGGAACAATGCGCGGACGTCTTTGTAATATGGATGTCGATGTAGATTATATTGTCAGTCAATTAAGAGCTACAGTATTTACAGATCATGTAAAGCGTGTATCAACAAAAGATCCATATCCAAGCCCAGGTCGTGGTTACCGCGTTGTCCTTGTTGATTTCGGAATGAAGCACGGTATTTTACGCGAATTAAATAAGCGTGATTGCGATGTCATTGTTGTTCCTTACAATACATCGGCAGAAGAAATTTTACGCTTAAGCCCAGATGGAATTATGTTAAGTAACGGACCTGGGGATCCAAAAGATGTACCAGAAGCGATTGAAATGTTAAAAGGAATCATTGGAAAAGTACCTTTATTCGGTATTTGCCTTGGGCATCAACTATTTGCCTTGGCATCAGGTGCAAATACAGTGAAATTAAAATTTGGTCACCGCGGATTAAACCATCCAGTAAAACATCTTGAAACTGGAAAAGTAGCTATCACTTCTCAAAACCATGGGTATGCAGTAGAAGAGGAATCTGTAAAAGGAACAGACCTTGAGATTACACACGTTGCTTTAAATGATGGAACAGTAGAAGGACTTCGTCATAAGAAGTTCCCAGCATTTACAGTACAATATCATCCAGAAGCATCAGCAGGACCAGAAGATGCAAATGACTTATTTGAAGATTTCTTAACAATGATTGCAAACTTTAAGAAAGAAGGGGAAGAGTTATGCCAAAACGCCTAGACATTAACACAATTTTAGTAATCGGATCAGGACCAATTGTAATTGGGCAAGCAGCGGAGTTTGATTACTCTGGAACGCAAGCTTGTCAATCTTTAAAAGAGGAAGGCTATAAAGTAATCCTTGTTAACTCGAACCCAGCAACAATTATGACGGACACTGCAACAGCAGATAAAGTATATATTGAGCCATTAACACTAGAATTTGTAAGTCGCATTATTCGTAAAGAGCGTCCAGATGCAATTTTGCCGACACTTGGCGGACAAACAGGATTAAATATGGCTGTTGAACTTGCCAAATCGGGTGTGCTTGAAGAGTGTGGAGTTGAAATTTTAGGAACGAAATTATCAGCAATTGAGCAAGCGGAAGATCGTGATTTATTCCGTACATTAATGCAAGAATTGAACGAACCAACACCACCAAGTGAAATTGTCCATACACTTGATGAAGCATATGAATTTGTTAAAGAGATTGGGTATCCAGTCATTGTTCGTCCAGCATTTACGTTAGGCGGAACAGGCGGTGGAATTTGCCACAACGAAGAAGAGTTAATTGAAATTGTAACAAGTGGTTTGAAACATAGCCCAGTAACACAATGTTTATTAGAAAAAAGCATCGCTGGCTTTAAAGAAATTGAATATGAAGTAATGCGTGATGCAAATGACAATGCCATTGTAGTATGTAACATGGAAAACATCGACCCAGTTGGTGTGCACACAGGGGATTCTATTGTTGTAGCACCGAGTCAAACATTAAGTGATCGAGAATATCAGATGCTGCGTAATACGTCATTAAGAATTATTCGTGCACTAGGAATTGAAGGGGGATGTAACGTTCAGCTTGCACTAGATCCGTATAGCTTCCAATACTATGTAATTGAAGTAAATCCACGTGTAAGTCGTTCATCTGCCTTAGCATCAAAAGCGACGGGATATCCAATTGCGAAATTAGCAGCAAAAATTGCAGTCGGTTTAACATTAGATGAAATTGTAAACCCAGTAACACAAAAAACATATGCGTGCTTTGAGCCAGCATTAGACTATGTTGTTTCGAAAATTCCACGCTGGCCTTTCGACAAGTTTGAATCAGCAAATAGAACGCTTGGAACACAAATGAAAGCAACGGGTGAAGTTATGTCAATCGGACGTAACTTAGAAGAATCATTATTAAAAGCCGTTCGCTCTCTAGAACTTGGTATTTATCATCTAGAGCTAAATCACTTAAAAGAACTTGATAAAGAAACAATGAAAAAACGTATTATAAAAGCGGATGATGAGCGTCTGTTTATTGTAGCAGAAGCAATTCGCCAAGGTGTAACGAAAGAAGAGATTCACGAATGGTGCGAAATGGACTTCTTCTTCTTACAAAAAATCGAAAACATCGTAAATATGGAACGAAAAGTAAAAGCGAATGTTGGAGACATGGAAGTATTACGAGAAGCAAAAGAAATGGGCTTTAGTGATCATTACATTGCGTCTGCTTGGAATAAAACAGAATGTGAAATTTACGCTACACGTAAAGAAAATGGCATGATGCCAGTATTTAAAATGGTAGATACTTGTGCAGCAGAATTCGAATCTGCAACGCCTTACTACTACAGCACATATGGTGACGAAAACGAATCAATCGTTACAGAGCGTAAAAGTGTAATGGTACTAGGTTCTGGACCAATCCGCATCGGTCAAGGGGTTGAATTTGACTATGCAACAGTTCACTCTGTATGGGCAATTAAAGAAGCTGGCTACGAAGCAATTATTGTGAATAATAACCCAGAGACAGTTTCAACAGACTTCAGTATTTCTGATAAATTGTACTTTGAACCATTAACAATTGAAGATGTTATGCACATCATTGATTTAGAGAAGCCAGAAGGTGTTATTGTACAATTCGGTGGACAGACAGCGATTAACTTAGCGGCAAAATTAGCAGAGCGCGGTGTGAAAATTTTAGGAACATCTCTTGAAGATTTAGATCGTGCTGAAGACCGCGATAAGTTCGAAGCAGCATTAACAGAGCTTGGTATTCCACAACCGGTTGGTAAAACAGCAACAACAGTAGAGCAAGCGGTAGCAATTGCTGAAGAAATTGGCTATCCAGTACTCGTAAGACCATCTTACGTACTTGGTGGACGTGCAATGGAAATTGTGTATCGTCAAGAAGAACTGCTTCACTATATGAAAAATGCAGTAAAAGTACATGCAGATCACCCGGTATTAATTGACCGCTACATGGTTGGGAAAGAAATTGAAGTGGATGCAATTTCTGACGGTGAAAATGTATACATTCCAGGTATTATGGAACATATTGAACGCGCTGGTGTTCACTCTGGTGATTCAATCGGAGTATATCCTCCACAAAGCCTATCAGCGAAAGTGAAGGAACAAATTATTGAAAATACAATTGCACTTGGAAGAGGATTAAACATTGTTGGATTACTAAATATCCAATTTGTAGTCTTCAAAGATGAAGTGTATGTCATTGAAGTAAACCCACGTGCGAGCCGTACAGTACCGTTCTTAAGCAAGATTACAGGTGTTCCAATGGCAAACATCGCAACGAAAGTCATTTTAGGTAAAAATCTTGTAGAACAAGGTTATGAAACTGGTTACCACCCAGAAGATAACGAAGTATATGTAAAAGCGCCAGTATTCTCGTTTGCAAAACTGCGCTCTGTTGATACAACATTAGGACCTGAAATGAAATCGACAGGGGAAGTAATGGGGAAAGATTTAACGCTTGAAAAAGCATTATATAAAGGATTAGTTGCTGCGGGAATTAGCATTCCAACACATGGATCTGTCATTATTACAGTTGCGGATAAAGATAAAGAAGAAGCGATTGAAATCGCAAGACGCTTCCATGAAATTGGCTATAACTTATTGGCAACAGCAGGAACAGCAAAATCGTTAACAGAGCAAAACATTCCGGTGCAAGTTGTAAATAAAATTGACTCTGAAGATTACAACTTACTTGATATTATTCGTCAAGGAAAAGCACAGTTTGTTATTAACACATTAACAAAAGGAAAACAACCAGCGCGTGATGGGTTCCGCATTCGTCGAGAATCTGTGGAAAATGGTGTAGCTTGCTTAACATCACTTGATACAACAAGAGCAATTTTACGAGTACTAGAATCTATGACGTTCTCAGCTCACACAATGAAAGAAATCGCGCCAACAACGCGTCACGAGGTGGTACATGCATGATGCAAAAGCAAAATATGATCGTCGTTAACCAAACAGAAATCGCAAAAAACATTTATGAATTAGTGCTTCAAGGTGATCTTGTACAGCAAATGAACGAACCAGGGCAGTTCGTACACATTAAGGTAGCAGAGGGGATTACCCCCCTTCTGCGCCGCCCAATTAGCATTTGTAATGTCGATCAAGAAAAAAACGAATTTACAATGCTATATCGTGCGGAAGGACAAGGAACAAAAACATTAGCAAAAAGAAAACAAGGTGAATTAGTAGATGTATTAGGACCACTCGGACATGGATTTCCGGTAGAAGAAGCAGAAGCTGGACAAACAGCTCTATTAGTAGGAGGCGGAATTGGTGTGCCACCACTTTATGAGCTATCGCAACGCCTTGTTGCAAAAGGGGTACGTGTTATTCACATCTTAGGATTTCAAACGAAAGATGTTGTTTTCTATGAAGAAAAGTTTGCAGAACTTGGTGATACGTATGTTGCAACCGTTGATGGTACACATGGTACAAAAGGGTTTGTAACAGATGTAATAGATAACTATGGAATTGACTTTGATATTTTATACTCATGTGGACCTTTAGCAATGCTGCGTGCATTAGAAGGGCGTTATAAAGAGAAAAAAGCCTACATTTCACTAGAAGAACGTATGGGATGCGGGATTGGAGCATGTTTCGCGTGCGTATGTCACTTACAAGAAGATCCAAGCGGACATTCTTATAAAAAAGTGTGCAGCGATGGACCTGTGTTTCCAATCGGGGAGGTTGTACTATGAACAGATTACAAGTTGAATTACCAGGATTATCATTAAAAAATCCAATCATCCCAGCATCTGGTTGCTTCGGATTTGGTCGTGAATATGCTCAGTTTTATGATTTAAATGTACTGGGCTCAATCATGATTAAAGCAACGACGGAACAACCACGATATGGAAATCCGACGCCACGTGTGGCGGAAACACCAGGTGGTATGTTAAATGCAATCGGGCTTCAAAATCCAGGGCTAGAAAAGGTAATGGGCTCTGAATTACCATGGTTAGAACAATTTGATCTTCCAATTATAGCGAATGTTGCAGGTTCACAAGTTGAAGACTATGTAGCAGTAGCAAAGAAAATTTCAAAAGCACCGAATGTTCATGCACTAGAATTAAATATTTCTTGTCCCAATGTAAAAACGGGAGGTATCGCTTTTGGTACAAATCCTGAAATTGCTGCTGATTTAACGAAGCGAGTAAAAGAGGTTTCTGAAGTGCCGGTATATGTGAAATTGTCACCGAACGTGACAAACATTGTCGAGATTGCGAAGGCAATTGAAAATGCAGGTGCGGACGGGTTAACGATGATTAATACATTGCTTGGTATGCGTCTAGATTTAAAAACAGCAAAACCAATTTTAGCAAACCGTACAGGCGGACTATCAGGTCCTGCAATTAAACCGGTAGCAATTCGCATGGTACATGAAGTAAGCCAAGTGGTTGATATTCCAATTATTGGAATGGGTGGTATTGAGTCAGCAGAAGATGTTATTGAATTCTTCTATGCTGGTGCAAGTGCAGTTGCGGTTGGTACAGCAAACTTTGTTGATCCGCTCGTATGCCCAACCATTATTGAGGAATTACCATCGTTATTAGATGAATTAGGATTTGGACACATTTCGGAATGTCAAGGAAGGAGCTGGAAACAAGTATGTCAAAGTCGCTAATTGTTGCACTAGATTTTCCAGGGAAAAAAGAGGTAGAACAATTTTTACAACACTTTGAAGGGGAAGAGTTATTTGTCAAAGTGGGTATGGAATTGTTTTATAAAGAAGGCCCAGCAATTATTACGTACTTAAAAGAAAAAGGACATAAAATATTTCTAGATTTAAAACTTCATGATATTCCAAATACAGTAAAAAGCGCTATGCGCAGCCTAGCTAGTCTAGATGTTGACATGGTAAATGTTCATGCTGCTGGGGGGAGCAGTATGATGAAAGCAGCGCTTGAGGGATTAGAGGAAGGTAAGCAAGAAGGAAAAGAGAGACCGATTTGTATTGCAGTTACACAATTAACAAGTACTTCGGAAGTTATGATGAAAAAAGAGATTGGCATTGAGAAAACGTTAGAAGAAGCGGTTGCTCATTACGCAAAATTAACGAAAGAAAGTGGACTTGATGGCGTTGTATGTTCAACGTTGGAAGTACCAAAGTTACGTGAAGTATGCGGAGACGAATTTGTAACAGTAACACCGGGGATTCGTCTTGCAAGCGATGATGTGAATGACCAAGTGCGCGTAGCAACACCTAAACGTGCAAGGGAACTTGGTTCAAGTTACATTGTGGTTGGACGTAGTATTACAAAAGCAGAAAATCCGCTTGAAGCATATCAAACAGTAAAACAACAGTGGGAAGGTGTAACAGTATGAAAAAAGAAATCGCATCGCATTTATTAGAAATTGGAGCAGTATTTTTACAACCAAATGATCCATTCACTTGGTCTTCTGGTATGAAATCGCCAATTTATTGTGATAATCGCCTAACTTTATCGTACCCAAAAGTACGTCAAGCAATTGCGGCGGGATTAGAGGAATTAATTAAAGAACACTTCCCAACTGTAGAAGTTATTGCAGGAACAGCAACTGCTGGTATTGCCCATGCTGCATGGGTAAGCGATCGTATGAATTTACCAATGTGCTACGTACGTAGTAAAGCAAAAGGTCACGGTAAAGGAAACCAAATTGAAGGAAAAGCGGAAAAAGGTCAAAAAGTAGTTGTAGTAGAAGATCTTATTTCAACTGGTGGTAGTGCGATTACTTGCGTAGAAGCGCTTCGTGAGGCAGGTTGTGAAGTATTAGGAATCGTATCAATCTTCACATATGAGCTTGAAGCAGGAAAAGAAAAACTAGCGGCAGCTAATGTAGCGTCATATTCTTTAAGCGACTATAGCACATTAACTCAAGTGGCGGAAGAAAAAGGTATGATTGGACAAGCTGAAATGAAAAAACTGCAAGAATGGCGCAAAAATCCAGCTGACGAGGCTTGGATTACAGCGTAACACGAAAAGAACGACTGCGGGGAACGCGGTCGTTTTTTATCATCGTTAAAACTTCATGTAAAGAAGATATAGTAGGAGCATCGCACTTGAGTTGCGAGTTATCCCGATTTAACTATATTTCTTGCCTTCTAACTGCTGTACTACTCATTGCATCAGTCTCTAATCGATTGCCAATAATAGCAATCTTTCATTTCGAAGTGTTAAATTTTTCAATTTGTTGTTCCTCATTATCTTTACCAATTCCTGATTAATAACTACTTAGCACTTTCCGCAATTTCATATCCTCTTACAAACAAGAGAGTCATGTAAGAAATAATAAATGAGAAGATGCTGTACATGCCAACCCAAAAGAAAAATTTTGGAGTAAAGGAGATAACACCTATTATTAAAAAGCTAGCAAACGTTACAATGGGCATTACGTAATATGTTTTCGTTCTACGTGTTCCCATAACAGAAACGATAAAGATAAGGAATGGACAAATTAATAAGACGAAAATCAATTCATTCATAATTAGGTCTCCTTTTCGAATTGAAGTAATCTGTTTTTCGTAAACGCTTTAAAATAAATACTCTCTTAATATAATTTCGCTAACATATAAATAATCCCTTTTGCAAGTCAGTAATTTATGATGAATTTTATAATGAAAAAACGTAGGCAAGAGAATGCTTGCTTACGTTATAGAATAAACATCGCAACGATCGTGTTGACAATTAAGCCAATTGCAACTGGTAAAAAGTTTCGGCGTGTAAGTTCAAACGGATCGACTTTACAAATCGCAGCGGCAGGAATAAGCGCCCAAGGAATTAAAGCACTGCCCCCAAGTCCATATTGTAGCGATTGGTCCAAGTGCTGTTAATGTAGTTGTTCCATGACCAAGTGCTGTGCCGAAAAGGTTTGCAATCGATCCAGCAAGAGAAATGCCTGAAAAACCGGATCCGTCTAAACCAGTAATAACGCCAACGATACTTAATGTCCCAGATGATACGTATTGATTTAAAGGAACAGTTTGAGATAAGGTGAAACTTTAATCAGTGAAGGATGAAAAACATTGACTTGAATTGCACTGTATATACATACTGTCAATCTTTTTGCCGATATATAAAGTGAGAAACGAAAGATATTATGAATTAGTTAATGGGGAGAGGAGGTAATGGAAAGGAATACAAAAATGCGTTGCTTATAAGCAGCGCATTTTTGTATATTTAAGCTTTTAATTTCATTACAGTGTCAGCATCAGGCGTTACATATAGTGTTTGTTGATGATCATATGTAACAAACCCAAGCTTTGCACCACTTGGTTTTTTGACATGGCGAATTTTCGTGAAATCTACAGGAACTGAACTAGAATTTTTCGCTTTACTGTAATACGCTGCAATTTTCGCAGCTTCTAGTAATGTTTCTTCCGACGGTTCTACAGAGCGAATGACCACGTGAGAACCTGGTATATCTTTCGTGTGTAACCAGATTTCATCACGACGCGCAAATTTTGTCGTCAAATAGTCATTTTGTTTATTGTTTTTGCCAACTAAAATTTCGGTTCCATCACTTGCAATATATTTATCTAATAATGGCTTTGTTGGCTTTTTCTTTACATGTTTCGCTTTGCGGTTACGAAGGTATCCTTCTTCAGCTAGTTCTTCACGAATTTCTTCGATATCTTTTGAAGAGGCGGCGTCCATTTGTTGAAGTAAGCTGTCAAAATAGAGAATCTCTTCCTTTGTTTTTTCAATTTGTTCTTTGACAATTGCCACAGAATTTTTTGCTTTTTGATACTTTTGGAAATAGCGCTGTGCATTTTCTGAAGGTGTTTTAAATGGATCTAATGTAATCGTTACTGTTCCGCCATTTTCATCGTAATAGTTTATAACTTCCACTTCTTTGTCACCTTTTTTGATCGCGTATATATTCGCTGTTAAAAGCTCTCCAAACAATTGATATTTATCCGCTTTTCCAGCATCTTGTAATGTTCTTTTTAGCTTGATTAATTTCTTTTCATTTTTCGCCTTCTCATTATGCATAAATCGCTCTAAATCATGAGCTTGTTGTTTGACGCGATCTCGTTCTGCTTTACCAAAGAAGAATCGATCTAATAATTCACTAATGGATAAGAAAGTCTTTTCAGTTCCTTGCAAATGAGAAAGTGGAAATAGATAAAAGAACTCTTTTCCGTTCGCAGTAATCATTGTTGGTATATATTGATGTTCTTTTAATGGCTTTTGTAAGCTGAAGAAAGCTTCGGATACTGCTTTTTCATTTACCATACCAGCTTTTTTGACCACTTCTTTTGCAAATAGTGGAGAAATTCCCATGAAAGCTCCGACAAGTTGTTGATCCATATTTCCAGATAGGAAGTCCAGCGGCCGAATCAATTCTTCTTCTGTTTCAATGTGTAGTGGATTGATTTTATGTTGTGCTGGTGGTGCAACGTATTCAGCTCCAGCATATACAGTGCGATGACGATTTACTGCTAAAGAAACGTGTTTCAAACTATCTAAAATCATATTTGTTTTTTCGTCTATCAAAATGATGTTACTATGGCGCCCCATTATTTCAATGATTAATGTTTTTAGTGACTCATCGCCAATTTCATTACGGCTACGGACAGTAATTTGAATAATTCGTTCTAAATCGATTTGCTCGATTTTTTCAATAAATCCTCCCTCCAAATGTTTGCGAAGTAACATGCAAAACATGGGTGGTAATGCTGGTGAATCATAATTTTGTGTTGTTATATGCATACGAGCATATGTCGGATGAGCAGACAGAATTAATTTTTGATTTTTTCCATGCGCGCGAATATGTAATAAAATTTCATATTTTGAAGGTTGATATATTTTTGAAATTCTCCCCGTTTGCAGAGAATTTGAAATCTCATGTGTAATCGCTCTTGTAAATAATCCATCGAATGCCATGATGAACACTCCTTTCTAACTAAATGTTAATTATAGCATTTTTTTGGACGAGGCTGAATAAGCTTTCATTAGAGCATGTCTGCAATCAGGAGGTCGATAGCGAAATGAATTGGTATGAAATGCGTGCGCATGAAGTGGAGGAGAGAACGAATACGAATGTGAAGACAGGCCTTTCAGAACAAGAAGCAGAAGGACGTCTAAAGAAGTTTGGTCCAAATGAGTTACAGGAAGCAAAGCGGCCTTCTGCATTTCTTGTATTTCTAGCTCAGTTTAAAGATTTTATGGTTCTTGTATTGTTTGGAGCGACAATCATTTCTGCCTTTTTGGGAGAATATATCGATTCAATCGCAATTGTCGCAATCGTTATTCTCAATGGAATTCTCGGCTTTTTTCAAGAGAGAAAAGCTGAAAAATCATTGGAGGCATTAAAAGAGTTAGCCGCCCCGCAAGCGACAGTTTTACGAAATGGAAAATGGATAAAAGCACCGTCTAAGGCACTTGTTCTTGGAGATATTATTAGGTTTTCTAGCGGCGATCGTATTGGTGCAGACGTTCGCCTTGTTGAAACATCGAGTTTATATATTGAAGAATCTGCATTAACAGGGGAATCTGTGCCTGTTCAAAAGAAAGTAGAAGCATTAAGTGGGCAAGATGTCGCAATTGGTGATCAAAAAAATATAGCGTTTATGGGAACGATGATTACGAGGGGGTCTGGAATAGGAGTTGTAGTCGCAACGGGTATGAATACAGCTATGGGGCAGATTGCAAATATGTTGCAAAATGCAGAACCGATGGAAACACCTTTACAAAGAAGATTAGAACAACTTGGAAAGATTTTAATTGTTGTTGCGCTTATTTTAACAGCGCTTGTTGTATTGGCTGGTGTATATCAAGGAAATGAAGTCTATCATATGTTTTTAGCGGGAGTGTCGCTTGCCGTTGCAGCAATTCCGGAAGGGTTACCAGCTATTGTTACAGTTGCTTTATCGCTTGGCGTACAGCGCATGATTAAGAAAAAGGCTATTGTACGCAAATTGCCAGCGGTGGAAACGCTAGGGTGTGCTTCGGTGATTTGTTCCGACAAAACAGGGACGATGACACAAAATAAAATGATGGTAACGCATATGTGGTCAGGTGGTGAATTATGGAAGGTTACTGGGAAAGGATATGAGCCAACAGGATCTTTTATGAAAGGTGAAGAGAAGATTGATCCAGAAAATACAAAATCTTTGTATCAATTATTAACATTTGGCTGTCTATGCAATCATGCCCGAATTGTGAAAAAGAAGAAAGAATATGTGTTAGATGGAGATCCAACAGAAGGAGCTCTTGTTGCAGTAGCTATGAAGGCTGGAATCTCTCGAGAAGCATTAAAAGGGAATTTTGAAATTATTCACGAGTTTCCTTTTGATTCCACTCGTAAGATGATGAGTATCATTGTTCGCGATCGTGATGGCAAGAAGTTTGTCGTGACAAAAGGTGCTCCAGACGTGCTTTTACAAAAGAGTCAAACGATTTTATGGGGGAATAAACAACAGCCTTTCAGTGAGTTGTATCGCAAGGAAGTGCAAGCGGCAATTCATAGCCTTGGAAGTCAAGCACTTAGAACCATTGCTGTTGCTTTTAAACCATTAAAAGTAACAGATCCAATTCATGATGAACAAGAAATAGAGAAAGATTTTATGCTTGTTGGAATTCAAGGAATGATCGATCCACCAAGACCTGAAGTTAAGCAGGCTGTACAGGAATGTAAAGAAGCAGGCATTAAAACCGTAATGATTACAGGGGATCATAAAGTAACAGCAATGGCTATTGCTGAAGAACTAGGGATTTTACCACGGAACGGTCGCGTGATAGAAGGGATAGAACTTGCGAATATGACAGTAGACGAACTGGAGGATATTGTGGAAGATACGTATGTGTTTGCCCGTGTTTCTCCAGAGCATAAATTAAAAATTGTGAAAGCACTTCAAAATAAAGGACATATTGTAGCGATGACAGGAGATGGAGTAAATGATGCACCAGCTATTAAAGTTGCGGATATTGGAATTTCAATGGGAATGACGGGAACGGATGTGGCAAAAGAAGCCTCTTCTCTTGTATTGTTAGATGATAACTTTGCTACTATTAAAGCAGCTATTAAAGAGGGAAGAAATATATACGAAAACATTCGGAAATTTATTCGATATTTATTAGCATCAAATGTTGGAGAAATTTTAGTGATGTTATTTGCGATGTTGCTTGCGCTACCTCTTCCGATGGTTCCGATTCAAATTTTATGGGTGAATTTAGTAACGGATGGGTTACCAGCGATGGCATTAGGGTTGGATGCTCCTGAAGGGGATGTGATGAAACGAAATCCAAGACATCCGAAAGAAGGAGTATTTGCAAGAGGACTTGCATGGAAAATTGTCAGTCGAGGATTTTTAATTGGAGCAGTTACTTTATTAGCATTTATTATTGCTTATAATCAACATCCGAATGAATTAAAATATGCACAAACAGTAGCATTTGCGACGCTTGTGTTAGCGCAGCTTATTCATGTATTTGACTGTCGTAGTGAACACTCTGTGTTCCACCGAAATCCGTTTGGAAATATATATTTAGTTGGTGCGGTCATTGTTTCCATCCTATTGATGCTTGTGGTCATTTATTATCCGCCATTGCAACCAATCTTTAGTACATTGCCAATTCAAGCAAGAGATTGGCTATTAATTGTAGGGTTATCCTCTATTCCAACATTTTTATTAGTAGGCTCGTTATTGACAGGAAATAACGAGAAAAAGAAAAAGTCATTGTTATATAAGAAAGGGTTAAACTTGAAATAGTCAATGAAATGAAAATGTGATATAATTTACAAAAGGTAGTAGAGTGATATCTCTATTACCTTTTTCATTGAGTTATTTCATGGCTTGGATGTGATAAAGATGATTTCTAGTATGACAGGTTTTGGAAGGGCGAAAGTAGAAAAGGATGCCTTTCAAATTACAGTAGAAATGAAGTCAGTGAACCATCGCTTTTTAGAGATGAACATTCGACTTCCGAAACAAATGATGGTTTTCGAAGATAAAATTCGTAAAATTATTGCGGAGAAAGTTCGACGCGGACGTATTGAAGTGTCTATTAGTATTACTGGGGAAGGACTTGTAGAAAGAAAATTAAGTGTGAATTGGTCGCTTCTCGATCAATATAAATCCATTATGGAAGATGTAAAAATGAAATTTCAATTACAGGATTCTATTACCCTACAACAATTAATGACAATGCCAGAAGTAACGGCGATTGAAGAAGTGGAAAATGTAAATGAACAATTTGAGCATAGTTTATATGAGGCTGTTCGCCAAGCTACGCATATGTTAAAAACAATGAGAGACGGCGAAGGAGAACGATTACATAAAGATATAGCACATCGTTTACAAGAGATTCACAATTGTGTGAATGCAATTATTCCGCACGCACCAATTGTTGTTCAAAGATATCGTGAACGATTAGAAAATCGCTTAAAAGAAATACATAGCCAAGATTTAGATGAACAACGAGTGCTTACAGAAGTGGCAATGTTTGCAGAGCGCTCGGATATTCATGAAGAATTAGTCAGATTGCAAAGTCACTTAGACCAATTTCGCGAGGCACTCGAACTACAGGAGCCTGTTGGCAGAAAAATGGACTTCATTGTACAGGAAATGCACCGGGAAATTAATACAATTGGTTCTAAGGCAAACGACTTAACGATTTCAAAATATGTCGTGGAAATGAAAAATAACCTTGAAAAAATTCGTGAACAGGTACAAAATATTGAATAGCTGTCAAAAAAGATATAAAGTTATACGTGGTAGAGAAATCGGATAGACTTACGAGGAGGCACAAATTATGGCCATGCGATTTTTAAATATTGGATATGGAAATATCGTATCTGCTCATCGAATTATTGCTATTGTAAGTCCGGAATCAGCTCCTATTAAACGAACGGTACAGGAAGCGCGTGAGCATAATGCACTACTTGATGCTACGTATGGGAGGAAAACAAGGGCGGTTATTGTTATGGATGATGGACATGTTGTACTAAGTCCAATTCAACCAGAAACGATTGCACATCGTTTAAATAATAAAGAAGATTTAAGTGAGGAAGGGTAGGTTTTACATATTTATGAGAAGTAGAAGAGGGTTGCTCATTGTTCTTTCAGGACCTTCGGGCGTTGGAAAAGGAACAGTTCGTAAAGAATTGTTCAGTCATAAAGATACACAATTTCATTACTCTATTTCAGTAACGACTCGTAAACCACGTGAGGGTGAAATAGATGGTATAGATTATTTCTTTAAAGAAAGAGAAGAATTTGAAGAAATGATTCGTAACGACCAGTTACTTGAATGGGCAGAGTTCGTTGGAAATTACTATGGAACGCCGATTGACTATGTTGAAAAGACTTTATCAGAAGGAAAAGATGTATTTCTAGAAATTGAAGTACAAGGAGCAATGCAAGTAAAGAAAGCATTCCCAGAAGGAGTGTTTATCTTCTTAGCACCTCCGAGCCTATCGGAATTGAAAAATAGAATCGTAGGGCGTGGTACGGAGACGGAAGAAGTAATTGCAAATCGTTTAACTGTAGCAAAAGAAGAAATTGAAATGATGGACGCTTATGATTATGTTGTAGAAAACGATAAAGTTGAATTAGCTTGTGAACGAATTAAAGCAATTGTGGTTGGCGAACATTGTCGCCGCGAAAGAGTAGCACAATATTATAAGGAAATGACGGAGGGTATATAATATGTTAAATCCATCAATTGACTCATTACTAAAAAAAATCGACTCTAAGTATACATTAGTAACAGTAGCAGCGAAGCGCGCTCGTGAAATGCAACTAGCGGACGATTGTGCTGTTGAAAAACCAGTTTCTCATAAATTTGTAGGGAAAGCATTAGAAGAAATTGATGCGGAATTATTAAACTACGTGCCAAGCGAAGAGAAAGTATCTGAGTAAGACTTTCTTTTCGACAAATGAAAACATAGACTTTATAATTTTCTATGTAACGGTAACAACCTATTTACAAGTAGGTTGTTATTTTTTTACGATAGGAATTTATAAGGAAATGAAAGAAATATGAAATGATATCATTTGATGAACTGAAATGGTTGTATTTCAGTAGAATAAGTTTGAACAAGAAAGAGGACGAGTTATATGCTAAAAGGGAAAAAAATACTTCTATGTGTAACTGGGGGGATTGCCGTTTTTAAAGCGGCAGCATTAACGAGTAAGTTGACACAAGCAGGAGCGCTTGTAAAGGTTATAATGAGTGAATCGGCGATGAAATTTGTTACACCTCTTACATTTCAAGCACTTTCTCGCCATGATGTATATACAGATACATTTGACGAAAAGGATTGTGCGGTCATCGCTCATATTGATTTAGCTGATTGGGCAGATGTGATATTAGTTGCGCCAGCTACAGCGAATTGTATCGGAAAATTAGCAAATGGGATTGCAGACGATATGATTACTACTACATTATTAGCTACTACAGCACCAGTTTGGATTGCGCCAGCTATGAATGTACACATGTATGAAAATCCAATTGTCCAAAAAAACATGATGACACTGCGAAATTTAGGATATACATTTATTGAGCCTGGAGAAGGCTTTTTAGCATGCGGCTATGTGGCGAAAGGGCGATTAGAAGAACCTGAAGTCATTATGGCACGATTGGAAGAACAGTTTTCAGCCGGAAAAACATTGCGTGGAAAAAGAATATTAATAACAGCTGGTCCTACTCGTGAAAAGATAGACCCAGTTCGTTTTATGACAAATTTTTCTTCAGGGAAGATGGGCTATGCTATAGCTGAAACTGCTGCAAATCTTGGAGGGGATGTCATACTTGTTTCGGGACCGACAGCATTAACACCGCCTATAAACGTTACAACGATACAAGTGGAATCGGCACAAGATATGTTGGAGGCCGTATTGCAACATTATTCAGAAATGGATGTTGTCATAAAAACAGCTGCTGTTGCCGATTATCGCCCTAAATTTGTGCATAATCACAAGATGAAAAAACAAGATGGTGATGCTGTCATTGAATTAGAAAGAACAACTGATATTTTAAAAACATTGGGGGAGAGAAAAGAGCATCAATTGCTTGTTGGCTTTGCTGCTGAAACGAAAAATATTGAAGAGTATGCAACGAGAAAATTACGTGAAAAGAATGCTGATCTGATTGTTGCAAATGATGTAAAAGCACAAGGGGCAGGATTTGGTACAGATACAAATATCGTAACCATGTATAGAAAAGATGGGAATGTGATTGAGTTGCCACTTTTATCGAAAAAGGAAGTCGCTTATGAAATATTGAAGCAAATTGAATCGATGTTAGAAGATGATTGTATATGAAATTTGCGAGTGTAATTGTTGATGTGCCGGCCCGTCAAACAGATAGGTCGTTTGACTATATCATTCCTAACAAGTGGGAAGATATTGTGCAAACTGGTATGCGAGTCGTTGTTCCGTTTGGACCGCGAAAGTTACAAGGATTTATTATCGACATAAAAGACTCTGTAGATGTAGAAATTAAAAAATTAAAATCATTACATGAAATATTAGACGTCACACCAGTTCTAAATGAAGAGCTACTAAAGCTTGGCTTTTGGCTTACGGAAGAGACGTTATGCTATACAATTTCTGCTTTTCAAGTGATGCTTCCAACTGCAATTAAAGCTACTTACAAGAAATTGTTACAGCTTCATAATCCGAATGAAGTTTCCGCCGAAATAGATCACTTATTTCAAGGGAAAGATAGAATAGATTGGGAAGAAGTTGCTTCGCAGCCACAGCTATATCGCATGGTGCAAAAAGAAATTACAAACGGTACAGTTGAAGTAATTTATAAAGTAAAGGATAAAGTGCAAAAGAAAAAACAAAGAGTTGTTCAGCCTGAATTACAAGAGGAAGGACTAGAAGCGGCGGCGTTTGAATTGAAAAGTAAAAAACAACAAGATATACTATATTATTTTATGGAAAATTACCACACTGTACCATTAAAAGTATTGAAAGAAGAATTGCAAATAACAGATGCTCCCATTAAATCGCTCGTAAAAAAAGGTTTATTGTCTGAAAAATATATAGAGGTATATCGTAATCCTTATGATGAAGATGATTTTGAGAAGACCAAACCATTTCCATTAACAGATGAACAAAAGCAAGTGATTACACCCATTTTGTCAGCTATTACAAATGAAACTTACAAATCATTTTTACTATATGGAGTCACAGGAAGCGGAAAAACAGAAGTGTATTTACAGTCAATCGCTGCGGTATTAGAAAAAGGAAAAGAAGCGATTGTACTTGTTCCGGAAATTGCCCTAACACCGCAAATGGTAGAGCGTTTCAAAGGGCGATTCGGTTCGCAAGTTGCGGTTCTTCATAGCGCACTTTCTGTTGGAGAAAAATATGATGAGTGGCGGAAAATTTTAAGAAAAGAAGTAAAAGTTGTAGTTGGTGCACGTTCTGCGATTTTTGCTCCATTTGAAAACTTAGGGATTATTATTATTGATGAAGAGCATGAAGCAAGTTATAAGCAAGAGGATAATCCGAGATATCATGCTAGAGATGTTGCAATTTGGAGAGGGCGATATCATTGTTGTCCAATCGTGCTTGGTAGTGCCACACCGACACTTGAATCGTTTGCTAGGGCGAAGAAAGGTGTTTACGAGCTGTTAACGATGGAGAAGCGAATGAATGAGCAAGCATTGCCTACGGTAAATATTATAGATATGCGTGAAGAACTTCGCGATGGCAATCGTTCTATGTTCTCTAGAACATTATATGAAAAAATTGCTGATCGATTAAAGAAAAAGGAACAAATGGTGCTTTTCTTAAATCGCCGCGGACATTCTACATTTGTGATGTGCCGAGATTGTGGTTATGTAGTACAATGTCCTCACTGTGATATATCACTTACGTATCATAAAATGAATTATCGTTTAAAGTGCCACTATTGTAGTTATGAGGAACAGATGCCAACAGCTTGTCCGGCATGTAATAGTTCGCATATTCGTTTTTTTGGTACAGGAACACAAAAGGTGGAAGAAGAATTAACAAAATTATTCCCAGAGGCACGAGTGATTCGAATGGATGTGGATACAACAAGTCGTAAGGGAATGCATGAAAAACTATTAAAAGCATTTGGAGAAGAAAAAGCCGATATCTTACTTGGTACACAAATGATCGCAAAAGGATTAGATTTTCCGAAAGTGACGCTTGTTGGTGTTCTAACAGCTGATACAATGCTTCATTTGCCGGATTTTAGGGCGAGCGAAAAAACGTATCAACTATTAACACAAGTTAGCGGCAGAGCCGGACGTCACGACTTGCCAGGAGAAGTGGTGATTCAAACATATACACCGGAACATTATAGTATAGAGCTGGCAAAAGGCCAAAACTATGATTTGTTTTTTGAACAGGAAATGCAAATGAGAAGAATGAGGCAATATCCACCATACTATTATGTCGCACTTGTCACTGTATCGCATCCGGAGTTATTAAAGGCAGTGCAGGTGACAGAAAAAATTGTCGGCTATTTACGGGCAAACTGTTCGCGGCAAACGATGGTCTTAGGTCCAGTTGCGTCGCCGATTCCAAGGATAAAAGATAGATATCGTTATCAATGCATGATAAAATACAAACGGGAACCAAACTTAAAGTACGTACTCAAAATGGTAAATGAACATTATCAAGCAGAAATGCAAAAGGACTTACAAATCTCAATTGATTTTAATCCAACGGTGTTAATGTAACGGAGGGAATTATGGCAGTTTTAGAAATTGTAAAGCATCCAAATGAGGTGCTAGAGACCCCATGTGAACGGGTAATAAACTTTGATAAAAAGTTAGTGATTTTATTGAAAGATATGTATGAGACAATGGTGACGGCAGATGGCGTCGGCTTAGCTGCTCCACAAGTCGGTGTAAGCTTGCAAGTAGCTGTTATTGATATTGGAGATGATACTGGGAAAATTGAACTCATCAATCCAGTTATTTTAGAAAAACGTGGTGAACAAGTAGGTCCCGAGGGCTGCCTAAGCTTTCCGGGACTTTATGGTGAAGTAGAACGAGCGGAATATATTAAAGTTCGAGCGCAAAATCGTCGCGGGAAGATATTTCTATTAGAAGCAAATGGCTTCTTAGCGCGTGCAATTCAACATGAAATCGATCATTTACATGGTGTATTATTTACATCAAAAGTAACGAGATATTATGAGGAAAATGAATTAGAAGAGAAATAAAAGGAGCGGTCTTTGCATGATAAAAGTAGTATTTATGGGGACACCGGACTTTTCTGTACCGGTGCTTCGTCGTCTTATTGAGGATGGATATGATGTAGTTGGTGTTGTAACACAGCCAGATCGTCCAGTGGGCAGAAAAAAAGTAATGACGCCAACGCCTGTTAAGGTTGAAGCGGAAAAGCACGGTATCCCAGTGTTACAACCTTTAAAAATTCGCGAACAAGATGAATATGAGAAAGTATTGGCGCTAGAGCCTGATTTAATCGTAACAGCTGCGTTCGGGCAAATTATACCAAAGGAAATTTTAGAAGCACCGAAATATGGCTGTATTAATGTACATGCATCATTACTTCCAGAGCTTCGCGGTGGTGCACCAATTCATTATGCCATTATGCAGGGAAAAGAAAAAACAGGTATTACGATTATGTACATGGTTGAAAAATTAGATGCTGGTGATATTTTAACGCAAGTAGAAGTGGAAATTGAAGAACGTGAAACAACAGGGTCATTGTTCGATAAATTGAGTGAAGCTGGAGCACACTTATTATCTAAAACAGTGCCGCTTTTAGTTCAAGGTAAATTAGAACCAATTAAACAGGACGAGGAAAAAGTTACATTTGCCTATAATATTAAGCGGGAACAAGAAAAAATTAATTGGGCGAAAACAGGTGAAGAGGTATACAATCACATTCGTGGATTAAATCCATGGCCGGTTGCATATACAACTTTAGCTGGACAAGTAGTAAAAGTATGGTGGGGAGAAAAAGTTCCTACAGCGAATGATGCCCAGCCGGGAACAATTGTAGAGATTCAAGAGGATGGTTTTATTGTAGTTACTGGAAATGAAACAGGTATTAAGATTACCGAGTTACAGCCAGCTGGTAAAAAACGTATGAGTTCTTCACAATTTTTACGCGGGGCAAAACTGGAGATTGGTATGAAGTTAGGAGAAGATGCATGAGACAAAACGTTCGTGAGTTAGCTCTTGATGGATTAATGCAAGTAGAAAAAAGCGGTGCTTACAGTAACTTGCTATTAAATCATTTGATTGAAAAAAGTACAATTCATAAAAAAGATATCGGTTTATTAACGGAGATTGTGTATGGAACGATTCAACGTCGTGACACATTAGACTATTATTTACAGCCGTTTTTAAGAAAGAAAGTGGATGCATGGGTAAGGGTATTACTTCGCTTATCTTTATATCAAATGCTTTATTTAGACCGAGTTCCAGAACGAGCTGCTATTCATGAAGCAGTTGAAATCGCAAAACGTCGCGGACATAAAGGAATTGCCGGAATGGTGAATGGGGTATTGCGCTCCATTCAACGAGAAGGTGTACCTTCTTTAGATGAGTTGAAAGATCCTGTGGAGCGTCTTGCGATTGCGATGAGTCATCCGACATGGCTTGTACAAGAATGGGTAGCTGCATATGGTTTAGAGACAGCAGAAAAGATGTGTGAAGTAAATATGTTACCACCTGTCCCAACAGCGCGAGTAAATGTTGATAAAATAACAGTAGAAGAAGCGATTGACTTATTAAATCAAGAAGGTGTTGAAGCAAAACGCGGCGATTTATCTGATGATGCAATTCAAATTGAAAAAGGAAATGTAGCTCATACAGAAGCGTTCCAAAAGGGGTTTCTTTCTATTCAAGATGAAAGTTCCATGCTTGTCGCACGAGCTGTAGAACCAAGTAAAGGAGATATGATTCTTGATAGCTGTGCTGCTCCTGGCGGAAAAACAACGCATATGGCAGAACGATTACGAGGAACTGGTAAGGTTATGTCTCTTGATTTACATGATCATAAAGTGCGCTTAATTAAACAACAAGCGAATCGACTTGGTCTGGAGAATGTGGAAACAAAGGCATTGGATGCTAGAAAGGTGCAAGAGCACTTTCAAAATGAAAGTTTCGATAAAATATTAGTTGATGCACCATGCTCTGGATTTGGTGTCATTCGACGTAAACCGGATATTAAATTAGGGAAAGAAAAAGGAGATAGTGAAAGACTGTCGACAATTCAACAAACGATATTAGATAAAGTTGCTCCTCTGTTAAAGACAGGCGGCCGCCTTGTCTATAGTACATGTACAATTGAAAAAATAGAGAATGAACAAGTGGTAGCAAATTTTTTACAAAAGCATCCAGAATTTGAGTGGGATACTACGATGCAAGAACGTATGCCAGAAAAATTACGTCCATATATCAATAAAGGACAAGTGCAAATTTTACCGCATTATTTTGCGACGGATGGCTTTTATATTGCTTGTTTAAGAAAGAAGGTGTAGCATCATGGAAACAACTACAAGAAAACAAAAGAAAGCTTTAGAAACAAAGAAACCATCTATTTACTCTTTACAACTTCATGAAATGCAAGAGTGGTTAAAGGAACAAGGAGAGCCAAAGTTTCGCGCTGGACAAATTTTTGATTGGCTTTACAAAAAACGTGTAAAAAATTATGAGGATATGACAAATCTTTCTAAAGGATTGCGTGAAAAATTGTCGAATTCCTTTGATATTACTACCTTAAATACATTAGTAAAACAAACCTCTTCTGATGGTACGATTAAATTTTTGTTCCAATTATACGATGGATATTCTATTGAAACAGTATTGATGCGACATGAGTATGGAAATTCTATTTGTGTAACAACTCAGGTAGGTTGCCGCATTGGCTGTACGTTCTGTGCGTCAACATTAGGAGGCCTAAAACGAAACCTAGAGGCTGGGGAAATCGTTGCACAAGTAGTAGAAGTACAGCGTGCGCTTGATGAAACAAATGAACGCGTAAGCTCCCTTGTCGTAATGGGAATTGGTGAACCGTTTGACAACTATGACCACTTAATGTCATTCTTGCGCATTGTTAACCATGAAAAGGGAATCAATATTGGAGCACGTCATATGACTGTTTCAACGAGTGGAATTATCCCGAAAATTTATAAGTTTGCCGAAGAAGATTTGCAAATTAACTTTGCGATTTCATTGCACGCTCCTAACACAGAATTGCGTTCAAAATTAATGCCGATTAACCGCGCTTATAAATTACCGGATTTAATGGAAGCTATTAAGTACTATATCAATAGAACAGGGCGCCGTGTTACGTTCGAGTACGGTTTGTTTGGTGGAGAGAACGATCAAGTGGAGCACGCTGAAGAGCTGGCACAACTTTTAAAAGGTGTAAAATGTCATGTGAATTTAATTCCGGTAAACTATGTACCAGAGCGAGACTACGTCAGAACACCACGAGAACAAATTTTCTTATTTGAAAAAACGTTAAAAAATCGTGGTGTGAATGTAACGATTCGCCGTGAACAAGGTCATGATATTGATGCTGCCTGCGGTCAGTTGCGTGCAAAGGAGCGCAAAGAAGAGACGAGGTGACAAAATGAAAGCCGTGTTTCTATCGGATAAAGGGAAGGTGCGTCAACACAATGAAGATAGTGCGGGGGTTTTTCACAATTTAGATGGAGATATTTTAGCTGTAGTAGCTGATGGAATGGGAGGTCATCGAGCTGGGGATGTCGCTAGCTCGATGGCTATTCAGCTATTCCACGATTATTGGAAACAAACATATAATATGAATGAGCCGAAAAAAATAGAAGAATGGTTACATAACAACGTTGAAATGATTAACGAACGCATTTATGAATACTCGAAGCAACATGTAGAGTGCAGCGGTATGGGAACAACGATTATTGCAGCGATATGTACAAAAGGTTTCGTTACGATTGGACATATTGGAGATAGTCGTTGTTATATGATATCTGATGGAGAAATGTCGCTTGTGACAGAGGATCATTCCCTTGTAAATGAACTGGTTAGACATGGTGAAATTTCAAAAGAAGATGCGGAATATCATCCGAAAAAAAATGTGCTTTTGCGTGCGCTTGGAACAGAAGAAAAGGTCGGATTAGACGTTAAAACATTGGTGCTGGAAGAGAACGATCAATTGCTTCTTTGCTCTGATGGATTATCAAATAAAGTTGCCATAAATGACATGCAAAGGATTTTGCAATTAAATGAACAACTTGAGACAAAGGGAGAACATCTGATTCAATTGGCGAATGATCGTGGCGGAGAAGATAACATTACCCTTGTCATTGTTGATTATGCGGATTCGGCAAACGAAAGTAGGTGAATTACAACGTGCTGATTGGAAAACGCCTAAACGACCGTTATAAGCTACTGGAAATGATTGGTGGCGGAGGAATGGCCAATGTATATTTAGCTCATGATGATATACTAGGTCGGGATGTAGCGGTAAAAATCTTAAGACTCGATTATGCGAATAATGAAGAGTTTATTAAACGTTTCCATAGAGAAGCGCAATCTGTTACAACGTTGTCGCATCCAAATATTGTGAATATGTATGATGTTGGGGAAGAAGATGGGATTTATTATCTTGTTATGGAATATGTACCTGGACAAACATTAAAGCAATACATAAATCAGCGTGGAATGTTATCGATAGCTGAAGCACTTGATATTATGGAGCAATTAACAGCTGCAATGGCACATGCGCATCATTTTGAAATTGTTCATCGAGATATTAAACCACATAATATTCTTATTCGAAATGATGGAATTGTGAAAGTTACAGATTTTGGAATTGCGACAGCTACAAGTGCAACCACGATAACGCATACGAACTCTGTACTTGGATCTGTACATTATTTGTCTCCAGAACAGGCACGCGGAGGAATAGCTAATAAACAATCGGATATTTATTCACTTGGGATTGTTATGTTTGAATTGCTAACGGGCCGACAACCATTTTCAGGAGAATCTGCTGTTGCTATAGCTTTAAAACATTTACAAAATGAAACACCGTCTCCAAAACGTTGGAATCCAGAGATTCCGCAAAGTGTAGAAAATATTATTTTAAAAGCAACTGCAAAAGATCCTTTTCATCGATATCAGTCTGCAAATGCAATGAAAAGAGACATTGAAACAGCTTTATATCCAGAACGCATTAACGAGCAACCGTTTTATATTCCAGAAGATATAGAAGCAACAAAAGCAATTCCAATTATTCAACAAGAACAACTATTTGGAAATGCAGGCGAGGAAACTATTGTATTACATGGAAATAAAGGAGAAGAGCACACAAAAGAAGAAGTGCAACCAAAGTTAGAAAAAAAACGAAGTAACAAATGGTTAAAGGTATTAATTACAACGTTTTTATTCTTAGCAATTGGTATCACGTTAGCACTTACGGTAATTCCGGGATTTTTTATACCGAAAGATGTGAAAATTCCCGATGTGGCTGGTATGAAGTATGAGTCTGCTGTTACGGCTCTTGTTGAGAAAGGATTTGAAGTGGCTGAACCGAATATTGTTTATACAGATGATGTTGAAGAAGGAAGAGTCATTAAAACAAATCCAGCAGCGGGAAGAGTTGTAAAGGAAAACACTAAGATTACGATCTATCAATCCGGTGGAAAGAAAAAAAGCAAAATGGATAATTTAGTTGGAAAAGATTATGAAAGTTTGAAGGATGAATGGGAAGGGAAATATAAAATAATTATTCCATCTTATATGGAAAGCGAGAAACCAAAAGGACAGATTATAGACCAAAGTCCAGCTCCAAATCAAATGATTGTGGAATCGGAACAAGAAGTGAAAGTTTGGGTGAGTAAAGGACCTTATCAAATTAGGCTTGGTGATTTTTCTGGTTGGACGGAAAACTATGTGAATAGTTATTTAAATGAAAATAAACTTGTATCGCATATAAAAAGAGAATATTCGGATACAGTGGAGAAAGGTCTCGTAATTTCTCAATCACCAAAACCAGGAACACCGTTAAAAGCTGGAGATAAAGTATTTGTGACGATTTCAGATGGTCCGAAACCAAAAGTAACGAAGACTGTAAAAGTAGATAATATTTCACTGCCATATGAAGCTCCTGTAATAGGTGAGAAAAAGCCACAAATAATCGAAATTTATAAAGAAGATATGCAGCATAAAATGGACAAGCCGATTGAAACGCGAACGATCACAGAATCGGCCACTATTTCTTTAGAATTTGTCATTCAAGAAGGAACGAAAGGACGTTATAAGATTGTTCGAGATGGCACAACAATTATAGATAAAGAAGTGCCGTATCCAACTGAATAACACGAAATTTCTTTTTGTGAATTCCATCTCCTAGTATAGAAGGAGATGGAATTCGTTACACTTTCCTGTTAAGCCTGTTTATATGGTAGACAGTATAACGAGAAAGGTGTTACCCTTTAAGATGGAAAATAATAAAATGAGAGTAAATTGAGTAGTGGTTATTCGTATATACATTACATATCGACTATGATAAAAGAGGGTCATTATGGTGAACTAGACAGTAGTGATAAAAGCTTGATGCTATATAAATAAAGGAGAATTGTATGCCAGAGGGAAAAATTATTAAGGCTTTAAGCGGTTTTTATTATGTGCAACATGAAGAAGGCATTACACAATGCCGGGGTCGTGGTGTATTCAGAAAGAATAAAATCACACCGCTTGTAGGAGATCAAGTAGTTTTTCAAGCAGAGAATCAAAACGAAGGTTACGTTCTGGAAGTATTTGAACGGAAAAATGAACTTGTTAGACCTCCTATCGCGAATGTTGATCAAGCGATTCTTGTGTTTTCTGCGGTTGAACCAGATTTCAATCCAGGTCTGCTTGATCGTTTTCTAGTATTGATTGAATATCATAACATTAAGCCGATCATTTGTATTAGTAAAATGGATTTAGTAGATGAGCCAATGAGAAAAATGGTTGAATCTTATGCAAATGATTACCGCGAAATGGGATATGCTGTATTATTTACTTCTGTTCATGCAGCAGAGAGTATTGAAATCTTAAAACCATTTCTTGAAGAATGTGTTTCAGTTGTTGCGGGACAATCTGGCGTTGGGAAATCATCTATGTTAAATGTATTGAGACCAGATTTGGAGCTGAAAACAAATGATATTTCTTCGCATTTAGGTCGGGGGAAACATACGACGAGGCATGTAGAATTAATTTCGATTGGAAGTGGACTGGTAGCAGATACACCGGGATTTAGTTCTCTTGATTTTATCGATATTGAAATGGAAGACTTGACATTTTGTTTTCCAGAGTTGAAAGAAGAGAGTCAATATTGTAAATTTAGAGGGTGTATACATCTTTCAGAACCGAAATGCGCGGTGAAAGCTGCGGTTGAGGAAGGAAGGATTGCTGATTACCGTTATGAACATTATAAACAATTTGTAGAAGAAATTAGAGAAAGAAAGCCGAGGTATTAGTCATGATTAAAATTGCACCATCGATTTTATCAGCAGATTTTTCAAAATTAGGGGAAGAAATTAAAGATGTAGAAAAAGGGGGAGCGGATTATATTCATGTTGATGTAATGGATGGACATTTTGTTCCAAATATTACGATTGGTCCGCTAATTGTAGAGGCAATTCGTCCGATTACATCTTTACCGCTAGATGTACACTTAATGATTGAAAACCCAGATCATTATATTCCTACTTTTGCAAAAGCGGGAGCAGATATTATTACTGTTCACGTAGAAGCATGTCCACATCTACATCGCACGATTCAGTTAATTAAATCGCATGGTATTAAAGCTGGGGTTGTTTTAAATCCACATACACCAGTTTCTATCATTGAACATGTATTGGAAGATATTGATATGGTATTGCTTATGACAGTAAATCCAGGTTTTGGTGGACAGAAGTTTATCCATTCTGTTTTACCAAAAATTAAACAAGTATCAGAAATGATAAAGGAGCGTAATTTACAAGTAGAAATTGAAGTTGATGGTGGTGTAAATGCAGAAACCGCAAGACTTTGTATCGAAGCGGGTGCAAATGCGCTTGTAGCTGGTTCAGCAGTATATAATCAAAAAGACCGCGGCGAAGCAATTCGAGTGATTCGCGGATAAGAAATACGTATTAGAAATGTATAAAGACCTGTTAGAACGGGATCACACAAAAAAGCAATCTACCGACTGGCAGATTGCTTTTTTTGATAGAAGGGGACGAAAAAATGATTATTCATATTTTAGCAGGAGGACCTGAAGAACATTGTGCGGATTTTTCTTTATATGAAAATGACGAGGTAGTGTGGGCAGCAGTTGACCGTGGGGTGTATCGCTTATTAAAACGAGGAATTGTTCCGGCTGTTGCGTTTGGTGATTATGATTCGGTGACCGATGATGAGTTGGCTTGGATGCAAAAACAGACAGATGATTTACATATTGTTCCGAAGGAAAAAGATCAAACGGATTTAGAAATTGCTATTCGGTGGGCTTTAAATCAAAATCCGAAGTTCATTCGCATTTTTGGTGCTACTGGCGGGAGACTTGATCATGGTTTAGCTAATATACAAATGCTTTTGAAAGGTTTAGAAAAAGAAATAGATATGTATATTGTGGATCGAAAAAATGAAATATGTGTAAAGAGTGTAGGAGCATATGATATTGAAGAAAATAAACAGTTTCCATATGTTTCTTTTGTACCAGTTACAAAGATTGTAAAAGGGATTACACTTCACGGTTTTAAATATCCTTTAACAAATAGAACCATTGAATGGGGATCGACGCTTTGCATTAGTAATGAACTTGCCAATGAAAAAGGTACTTTTTCATTTACTTCTGGCATATTAATGATGATAAGAAGCACTGATTAAAGAAACAAATTTGCTCCTAGCATCATATAGTAAACAAGTGGAGTAATGGGGATTAGGAGGGAAACCATGAGATTTTATACAATTAAGTTACCTAAATTTCTTGGTGGAATTGTTCGCGCGGTGTTAAATACCTTTAAAAAGGACTAAAAAAGCACCTTTTACCGGTGCTTTTTTCATGGTAATAATAAAAAAAAGAGCCAAGTGGCTCTTTTTTTATTATTAAACACGTTCGATTTTGCCAGATTTTAATGCTCTAGCAGAAACGTAAACACGTTGAACTTTACCGTTGATGCGTACGCGAACTTTTTGAAGGTTAGCGCCCCATTTACGTTTTGTAGCGTTCATTGCGTGAGAACGAGAGTTACCAGAACGAGCTTTTCTTCCAGTGATAGCACAAACACGAGCCATGTATATTTCCCTCCTTAACTACCTTACCATACGTAATTTTTCAATGTTAGTCTTTTATGCGATGCTAAAAACACTACTATAATTTAACACAACTAAAAACAGAATGCAACCGTGTATAACAAAGAAATCAAGAAAAATTACTTGACACTAAATACCAGTAGGAAAAAGAAGGGAACAAGAAAAATCTCTTGACATATTATAGTAGTACATGTTGTATAATAACAATGGACTATTTTGCTCATCATAGAAAAGCACGATATGCTGAAATTATGAGAGTGAACAGAAAGAACGATGGAATTTTCTTTGAAAAGATTATATGATAGTAATTAAAGTAGTCTAGCTCACTTTCACCATTTATGAAGGGGGAAAAGAGATGTCAATTGAAATTAAAACGAAGTACGGTCAAATTGATATTAGTACAGATGTAATTGCAACAATTGCTGGAGGTGCCGCAGTAGATTGCTACGGCATCGTAGGTATGGCTTCAAAAAATCAATTGAAAGATGGATTAACAGATATTTTACGAAAAGAAAACTTTACTCGAGGCGTTATTGTTCGTAAAGAAGATGATGAAGTACATATTGATATGTATATTATTGTGAGCTATGGTACAAAAATTTCAGAAGTAGCACATAACGTCCAAACGAAAGTAAAATATACATTAGATCAAACAGTAGGACTAGCCGTAGATTCTGTAAACATCTACGTACAAGGAGTTAAAGTAATAAACTTGTAATGTGCATTAAGGAGGAAAATCTGTGTCAATTCAAATAATTGATGGAAAACGTTTATCTCAAATGATTATTCAAGGAGCGAATAATTTAACTAACAATGTTAAGCTTGTTGACGCATTGAACGTTTTTCCAGTTCCAGATGGCGATACTGGTACAAATATGAATTTATCAATGACTTCAGGGGCTCGTGAAGTTAAGGCAAATCCTTCACAGCATGCAGGTAAAGTCGGTGTAAGTTTAGCAAAAGGATTATTAATGGGAGCGCGCGGTAATTCAGGTGTTATTTTATCTCAATTATTCCGTGGTTTTTCTAAATCCATTGAGCAAAAAGAAACATTAACAACAGTTGATTTTGCGGCAGCTTTAGAAACTGGTGTAGAAACAGCATATAAAGCAGTTATGAAACCGATTGAAGGAACGATTTTAACAGTTGCAAGAGAAACGGCTAAATATGCAGTCACAGTTGCGAAAAAACAGCGTGACTTTGTTTTGTTTATGGAGGACGTTGTAAAAGAAGCGAATGCATCGTTAAATCGTACGCCAGATTTATTACCTGTATTAAAACAAGTTGGCGTTGTAGATAGCGGTGGTAAAGGTCTTGTTGTTGTATATGAAGGCTTTTTGGCAGAATTAAAAGGAGAAACAATTGCTTCTGATGAGCCAACGCAGCCACCTATGAATGAAATGGTACGTGCAGAACATCACCGTAGTGTACAAAGCCAATTGAATACAGAAGATATTAAGTATGGTTATTGTACGGAGTTTATGGTGAAATTAGATGCAGAGAAGGCTAAGGAACATAATTTCTCTGAACAAAAATTCCGTGAAGATATTAGTGTATATGGAGATTCGTTATTAGTTGTATCAGATGATGAAATCGTAAAAGTACATATTCATGTAGAACATCCTGGTGATGCAATGAACTATGGACAACGCTACGGTAGTTTAATTAATATTAAAGTAGAAAATATGCGTGAACAGCATACTGCGTTATTAGATGAACCGGCACCGGCACATGAAAAAGTGAGCGCAACAAAGGAAAAACAACCATATGGTATTGTAACTGTAGCGATGGGATCAGGTATTAAAACATTATTTGAAAGCATTGGTGCAACTCAAGTAATCGAAGGTGGCCAAACGATGAATCCTAGCACAGAGGATATCGTAAAGGCAATTGAAGAAGCAAATGCTGAGAAAATCATTATTTTACCGAACAATGGCAATATTGTGATGGCAGCAGAACAAGCGGCTTCTGTTGTGGATCAAGAAGTTCTTGTTGTTCGCTCAAAAACAGTTCCTCAAGGAATGGCTGCAATGCTAGCATTTAATCCAGCTTGTACTTTAGAGGAAAATGAAGAGAACATGAAGGAAGCATTATCTCATGTGAAAACAGGTCAAATTACGTATGCAGTTCGCGATACAGAAATTGACGGTGTAGCGATTCAAAAAGATGACTTCATGTGTATTGCAGATGGGAAAATTGTATCTACTAATCCTCAAAAAGTAGGGGCAGCGAAGCAATTGTTAGAAAGTATGATTGATGAAGACTCTGAAATCGTAACGATCTTGCAAGGTGAAGATACAACAGCAGAAGAAGTTGCAGAAGTCGTTGCATTTGTAGAAGAGAAATTTGAAGATGTAGAGGTTGAGGTACATCAAGGAAATCAACCTGTATATTCTTTCATAGTTTCTGTAGAGTAAGATTTGCTAATGAACAAGAATGAATGATATGTAAAGTATCTATCGTTCTTATTCAAAAGGCTAGTATATGATGAATGAAGAAGAGCCTTGCTGGTATAGTAGGGCTCTTTTTCGTTCGATTCTGTAAGAGTGGTTTCTTTTGGAATGCCTATGATACAATAGAAAGTGTGGAAGCGAGCGATTGCAACGTAAAATAAATTTGGATACTTGCAATCTTAATGCGAAAAATTGACAAGGGTAAGCAGAATGAACGAAGAAAATGATGTGACGGAGTGTGGAGATTTTGAATGAAGTTGTGCAAGTTCCTGTTACGGATGTAAAAGGAATCGGGACAGAAACATCTGAGCTATTACATGAGATGGGAATTTATACAGTCGCGCATCTATTAGAGCATTTTCCATACCGCTATGAAGATTATGCAATGAAAGATTTAGCGGATGTAAAGCATGAAGAGCGTGTGACCGTTGAAGGGAAAATTCATAGTGCTCCTATCCTACAATACTATGGGAAGAAAAAATCTCGACTGACTGTTCGCGTGCTCGTTGGTCGTTATTTAATTACTGCTGTATGTTTTAATAGGCCTTATTATAAGCAAAAACTAAAGCTTGATGAAGTAGTTACCATTACTGGTAAATGGGATCAGCATCGTCAAACGATTTCTGTGTCCGAATTACACTTCGGGCCATTTGTACGGAAGCAAGAAATAGAGCCGGTATATTCGGTAAAAGGAAAATTAACGGTGAAGCAAATGAGACGCTTTATCGCACAAGCTTTGAAAGAATATGGAAATGCTATAGTTGAGTTGTTACCAAATGGCTTACTTGGCCGATATAAGTTATTACCGCGTTATGAAGCACTTCGAGCGCTTCATTTTCCGGTTAATCAAGAAGATTTAAAACAAGCTCGTCGGCGGTTTGTATATGAGGAATTTTTCTTGTTTCAGTTGAAAATGCAAGCTCTTCGCAAAATAGAAAGAGAAAATTCACAAGGAACGAAGAAAGATGTTTCAGTGGAAGAATTAAAAGAATTTATTGATGCGCTTCCATTTCCTCTTACAGGGGCGCAGCAGCGTGTTATTGCTGAAATTTTAAAAGACATGCGATCTCCGTATCGTATGAATCGCTTATTACAAGGTGACGTTGGGTCAGGGAAGACAGTTGTTGCTGCGATTGCTTTATATGCTGCTAAACTTGCTCATTATCAAGGCGCTTTAATGGTTCCTACTGAAATCTTAGCTGAACAACATTTTCAGTCATTGACAGAAATTTTCTCGCATTTTCATTTGAATGTGGAATTATTAACAAGTTCAGTGAAAGGGGCGCGTCGCCGAGAAATTTTAGCAAAATTAGAACAAGGTGAAATTGATATTCTTGTTGGGACACATGCTTTAATTCAAGATGAGGTTATTTTCCATAAACTCGGATTGGTTATTACGGATGAACAACATCGGTTTGGAGTAGCGCAGCGTCGCGTATTGCGCGAAAAAGGAGAAAGTCCGGATGTTTTGTTTATGACGGCGACTCCTATTCCTCGAACATTAGCGATAACTGCTTTTGGAGAGATGGACGTTTCGATTATTGATGAAATGCCAGCTGGTCGTAAAGTGATTGAAACATATTGGACAAAGCATGATATGTTAGATCGCGTCTTAAATTTTGTTGCGAAAGAAGTAAAAAAAGGAAGACAAGCATATGTGATTTGTCCGCTAATTGAAGAGTCTGAGAAACTTGATGTGCAAAATGCAATTGATTTGCATAGTATGTTAACGCATCATTATCAAGGGGAATTTCAGGTTGAGTTAATGCATGGACGTTTATCTGCTCAAGAAAAAGAAGAAGTGATGGAACAATTTAGTGAAAATAAAGTACAAATCCTTGTTTCAACGACAGTAGTTGAAGTTGGTGTGAACGTACCGAATGCAACAGTTATGGTCATTTATGATGCCGAGCGTTTCGGGTTATCGCAGCTTCATCAGTTACGAGGGCGCGTTGGACGCGGAAGTGAACAATCTTACTGTTTGCTAATTGCAGATCCGAAATCAGAAACAGGACAAGAACGGATGCGCATTATGACTGAAACAAATGATGGATTTGTATTGTCAGAAAAGGACTTAGAATTACGTGGGCCTGGAGATTTTTTTGGAAGTAAGCAAAGTGGTCTACCAGAGTTTAAGGTGGCTGACATAGTACATGATTATCGGGCGTTAGAAACAGCAAGGCAGGATGCTGCGCTCCTTGTAGAATCGGAAGCGTTTTGGCATAACGAGCAGTATGTAGCATTACGCATGTATTTAGAAGAAACAGGTGTTTTTCAAGGTGAAAAGCTCGATTAAGAGAGAATGTGAAAGTTTTTGTTGCATTCTACTTTTAATGATTATATACTACTGTTAGTACCTAGTCATAAAAAATGGATGGTGCGGTATGAAAAAAAGAAGAAGTAAAAAAGAAAGACAAGCGTTATTACAACAAACAATAGAAACCAATCCGTTTATAACGGACGAAGATTTAGCGGAACGATTTCAAGTTAGTATACAGACTGTTCGTCTTGATCGTATGGAGTTATCCATTCCAGAGTTAAGAGAAAGAATTAAGCATGTAGCTACAAAAAATCATGAAGAGAATGTGAAATCATTACCGCTTGAAGAAATTGTTGGAGAAATTATTGATATAGAATTAGATAGACATGCAATTTCTATTTTTGAAGTGAAACTAGAACATGTTTTTCAAAGAAATCAAATTGCCCGTGGGCACCATTTGTTTGCTCAAGCAAACTCACTAGCTGTTGCGGTTATTGATGAAGATCTAGCTTTAACTGCAAAGTCTACCATTCGATATATTCGTCCTGTAAAATTAGGAGAGCGTGTTGTTGCGAAAGCGCGCGTTGAGGATGTTGAGAATGATAAAGGACGGACGATTGTCAAAGTGCGGAGCTTTGTTGGAGAAGAATTAGTTTTTACAGGCACTTTTGAAATGTATCGATCTAGTAATTATAGTGAGGAAGGTAACAGTTTATGAAAATCGCAATAGATGCAATGGGCGGCGATCATGCTCCAAAGGCTGTAGTATTAGGAGCAATGAAAGCTATTAAAGAATATTCAGATTTACATATTACATTAGTCGGAAAAGAAGAGGAAATTCGTCAATATTTAACGAACGAAGAGCGAATTACTATCCTTCATACAGATGAAAAAATTGAAGCGATAGATGAACCGGTAAGAGCAGTTCGTCGCAAAAAGCAAGCTTCAATGGTGCTAGCAGCGCAGCAAGTAAAAGAAGGAAAAGCAGATGCTTGTATATCAGCTGGTAGTACAGGAGCTTTAATGGCAGCTGGCTTGTTTGTTGTCGGCCGAATGGAAGGGATTGAACGACCTGCTTTGTCACCTACTATGCCAACTGTTGGTGGAGAAGGCTTTGTTATGTTAGATGTTGGAGCAAATGTTGATGCAAAGCCGATTCATTTATATCAATATGCATTAATGGGTTCTGTATATGCAGAAAAAGTAAGAGGAATTAAAAATCCACGTGTTGGACTATTAAATGTTGGTACAGAAGATGGGAAAGGGAATGATCTTTCGAAACAAGTATTTTCGATGTTAAAAGATGCTCCAATTCACTTTGTTGGGAACGTTGAATCAAGAGATTTATTGCAAGGTGTAGCGGATGTTGTTGTATGTGACGGTTTCACAGGAAATGTGGCACTAAAGTCATTAGAGGGAACCGCACTTGCATTATTCTCTATGTTAAAAGAGCAATTGATGAGTTCATTTACAAGTAAATTAGCAGCAGCAGTATTGAAACCGAAATTGATGACGTTAAAAGATAAAATGGATTATTCGGAGTATGGTGGAGCAGCGCTATTTGGATTAAAAGCGCCTGTCATCAAGGCTCACGGTTCTTCTAATGACCAATCTATATTTAGTGCGATTCGTCAAACGAGAGAGATGGTAGCGAAAGAAGTTATTCCTACAATTTCAAGTGTAATGGAGAAAGAGCCACTCCGATAAGAGGAGGATTTGAAATGGGAAAACTAGCATTTCTTTTTCCAGGCCAAGGTTCACAGGCAGTAGGAATGGGAAAACAGTTAGCTGAAAATAACAAAAAAGTAGCAGAAGTATTTCAAAAAGCGGATCAAGTTTTAAATGAGCCTCTTTCACAAGTGATTTTTGAAGGGCCTCAGGAGAAACTAACATTAACGACAAATGCACAGCCGGCATTACTCACAACGAGTTTTGCAATTTTAACAGCCTTAAATGAATACGATATTACCCCTGATTATGTAGCAGGACATAGTTTAGGTGAATATAGTGCGCTTGTTGCAGTTGAAGCATTAACATTTGAAGATGCTGTTTATGCTGTGAGAAAACGTGGCGAATATATGGAAGAAGCTGTTCCGGGTGGAGAAGGCGCGATGGCAGCCATATTAGGTGCTGATCCGAATATGCTGAAACAAGTTACAGAAGAAGTGACAAACGAGGGGCATGCGGTGCAAATTGCCAATATGAACAGTGTAAAGCAAATTGTAATTTCTGGGACAAAACAAGGGGTAGAGCTTGCTTCTCAAAAGGCAAAAGAAAAAGGAGCGAAGCGAGCGATCCCCCTTCGAGTAAGCGGGCCGTTTCATTCTTCTCTTATGAAGCCGGCAGCTGAAAAATTTAAAAGTGTGTTAAATGAAATTGCAATTCAAGATACAAAGATCCCCGTTATTGCAAATGTTACAGCAGACTGTATGACAAACAGGGAAGAGATTCAAGAAAAGCTGATTGAACAACTTTATTCACCTGTGTTATGGTACCCATCCATGGAATACATGATTGAGCAAGGTGTAGATACATTTATTGAGATTGGACCTGGAAAAGTACTTGCTGGTCTTATGAAAGCAATTGATTCATCTGTGAAAGTATATACAGTCTATGATGAAGAAACATTAAAAGATACCATTTCAAGTTTGAGAGGAGAAAACGGATGTTAAAAGAGAAAGTAGCACTTGTTACAGGTGCATCGCGTGGAATCGGTCGTGCAATTGCAATCGATTTAGCAAAACAAGGGGCGAAGGTAATTGTAAACTATGCCGGAAATGAGCAAAAAGCGAATGAAGTTGTAGATGAAATCAAGAAAATAGGATCATTTGCAATTGCGGTAAAAGCAGATGTTGCGATTGCAGATGATGTTACAAATATGGTAAAACAGGCAGTAGATACGTTTGGACAAATCGATATTCTTGTGAATAATGCTGGAGTAACAAGAGATAATTTGTTAATGCGTATGAAAGAAGAAGAATGGGATACAGTTATTAATACAAACCTAAAAGGTGTATTCCTATGTACAAAAGCTGTATCTCGCTACATGATGCGCCAACGTTATGGACGCATTATTAATATTGCATCTGTTGTAGGCGTGACTGGAAACCCAGGACAAGCAAACTATGTAGCTGCAAAGGCTGGAGTAATCGGTCTGACGAAGACATCAGCTAAGGAGTTAGCAAGCCGAAATATTACAGTAAATGCAATTGCTCCTGGATTTATTACGACTGATATGACAGATGTATTAGATGAAAAGGTAAAAGAAGAAATGTTAAGATTAATTCCTGCTGCTCAGTTTGGTGAAGCGCAAGATATTGCGAATGCTGTAACATTTTTCGCCACTGATCAAAGCAAATACATTACAGGACAAACCCTACATGTTGATGGCGGTATGGTAATGTAAGAAAAGAAATAAGGAAAGAATCGATTTTACCTAGTTTTTTTTGATAATATTTAATATAATACTTGAGGGGAGGTGAATGGAATGGCAGATGTTTTAGAGCGTGTAACAAAAATCATCGTTGATCGTTTAGGTGTAGAAGAAACTGAGGTAGTACCAGCTGCGAGCTTTAAAGAAGATTTAGGCGCAGACTCCCTAGATGTAGTAGAACTTGTAATGCAATTAGAAGATGAGTTTGAAATGGAAATTTCTGATGAAGATGCTGAAAAGATTGCTACTGTTGGCGATGCTGTGACTTACATAGAGAGTCATCTATAATGTTTGAGTGAAGTCCCGTTTTTTGGCGGGGCTTTCTCGGCTTATATCTGGAGGGACCTATGCCGTACCGTAAATATAGAGAAAAAAAATATGAAGCAAAATATCGTGAAGCTTTTAGAGCGTTTCAACAAAAATTAGGTATTACATTTACAAATGAAAAATTATTAATTCAAGCATTTACGCATTCATCGTATGTGAATGAGCATCGAAAAAAGCCACATGAAGATAATGAACGCCTTGAGTTTCTTGGCGATGCTGTATTAGAGTTAACTGTATCACAGTATCTGTTTCAAAAATATCCGACAATGAGTGAAGGGGAGTTAACAAAGCTGCGTGCAGCTATTGTTTGTGAGCCATCTCTTGTGCGTTTTGCCAATGAACTATCATTCGGTAGCCTCGTCTTATTAGGAAAAGGAGAAGAAATGACAGGCGGACGTGAACGACCAGCTTTATTAGCGGATGTCTTTGAAGCGTTTATTGGTGCCCTTTATCTTGATCAAGGATTAGATACAGTTTGGGGATTTTTAAAAGAAATTGTATATCCGAAAATTAACGAAGGTGCTTTTTCTCATGTGATGGATTATAAGAGTCAATTGCAGGAATTGATTCAACGTGATGGTAGCGGCAATATAGAGTACCAAATCTTACAAGAAAAAGGACCTGCTCATAATCGAGAGTTCGTGTCTCGCGTTACATTAAATAGTGTAGCCCTTGGTCTTGGAAGTGGCAAATCGAAAAAAGAAGCAGAACAACAAGCTGCTGCAGAAGCGTTGAGAAAATTAAAAGAACAATCATAAGGAATCCCCCTCATGTAAAGGGGGATTCCTTATGCATAGAGTGAAACTTTCTTTTTTATGTTAAGTGAATAGGAAAGTCTGTGCATAAAATAAGTTTATTTGATTAAATATTGTGTAACAACAGAGAACAGGAGGAAGGCCTTTCGTGTTTTTAAAAAAATTAGAAATAGCTGGATTTAAATCCTTCGCGGAACGTGTTGCTGTAGATTTCGTTCCGGGTGTAACATCGGTTGTTGGTCCGAATGGAAGCGGAAAAAGTAATATTACGGATGCAATTCGCTGGGTACTTGGTGAGCAATCTGCCAAATCATTGCGCGGTGCAAAAATGGAGGATATTATTTTTGCTGGTAGTGATACGAGAAGAGCAGTGAATGTAGCAGAAGTAACATTAACTTTAAATAATGAAGATCAGCGCTTACCGATTGAGTATAATGAAGTATGTGTAACACGCCGTGTTTCCCGTTCAGGCGACAGCGATTTTTTCATTAATAAACAGCCTTGTAGGTTGAAAGATATTATTGATTTGTTTATGGACTCTGGTATGGGCCGAGAGGCATTTTCAATCATTAGCCAAGGGAAAGTAGAAGAAATTTTAAGTAGTAAATCAGAAGAACGTCGCGGTGTTTTTGAAGAAGCAGCAGGTGTACTAAAGTATAAGTTACGTAAAAAGAAAGCAGAAGGAAAATTAGCGGAAACGCAAGATAATTTAAATCGAGTTCAAGATATCATTCATGAATTAAGCAATCAAATAGAGCCACTTGAAAGACAAGCTTCCGTTGCAAAAGATTATTTAGAGAAAAAGGAAGAGTTAGAAAAAGTTGAAGTAGCTCTTATTGTGTATGAAATTGAAGAATTATATAAAAAATGGGAAGCACTTCGTCAACAATTTGGACATAATAAAGCTGAAGAAGTGAAGGTAGCAAGTCACTTGCAAAAAAATGAGACGGAACTTAAAGAGTTACGCGGACAATTACAAGCTATTGATGAATCTATCAATTCCTTGCAAGAAGTTCTTCTCCTTTCTAGTAAAGAATTAGAAAAGCTAGAGGGACAACGGGAATTGCTGAAGGAAAGAAAACAAAATGCAACAACACATTGCGTGCAATTAGAACAGTTAATCATTGAATTAAATGAAAAAGTGCATGGTTATGAAGGTGAAATTGAAGCAAGTACTGAAGAATTAATGAATTTTGCCAAACAAGTGAAAGAATTGGAACAGAAGTTACAAGAAAACGAAAAACTTCTTTCAACATATGAGGAGAATTTAGAGGAACAGATTGAGAATTTAAAAGGTGATTACATTGAACTTTTAAATAAGCAAGCAAGTTATCGTAATGAGCTTGCTATGATCGAAGAGCAATTTAAGCAACAAATCTCTAAAAATCAGCGCCTTGATGAAGAAAATGAAAAATATGTTCAAATGCGTATGCAAATTACAGCAAAAAAGGCGAAAATTGTAGAAAATTATGAGCAAGTAAAAGCGAAAGTCGCTCAAATTGTTCAGGATATACATAAGACAGAAGCTGCACTAGGGAAATGTAAATCGCAATATAGTGAAAATGAATCAAAGTTATATCAAGCCTATCAATTTGTTCAGCAAGCACGTTCAAGAAAAGAAATGCTAGAAGAAATGCAAGAGGGTTATTCTGGTTTCTATCAAGGTGTGCGTGAAGTATTAAAAGCTCGTGACAATACACTTCAAGGGATTGAAGGTGCGGTAGCAGAGCTTCTTACAGTACCGAAGGAGTATGAAGTGGCACTGGAGATTGCACTTGGTGCCGCAATGCAGCATATTGTTGTTCAAACAGAAGAGCATGCTCGTAAGGCAATTACCTTTTTAAAACAAAATAGACACGGGCGTGCGACATTTTTACCTCAAGCAGTCATTAAGAGAAGAGCTTTATCAGTTGATCAGTTGCGTATAATCAATCAACATCCTGCTTTTGTTGGTGTTGCAGCAGAGCTTGTGCAGTACGATCATAAATACGAAAATATCGTTTCAAATTTATTAGGTACAGTTGTTGTTGCAAAAGACTTACGGGGAGCAAACGAATTGGCGAAACAATTGCAATATCGCTACCGTATTGTAACGATTGAAGGCGATGTTGTGAACCCGGGCGGTTCTATGACTGGTGGCGCCGTGAAGCAAGCGAAATCCTCTTTATTAGGACGTCAGCGTGAATTAGAAGAGTGGAATGAGAAACTTGCTGACATGGAAGAAAAAACAATTAAATTAGAAAACTTTGTGAAAGCATTGAAGCAAGAAATTCAAGAGAAAGAAGAAAAAGTGAAAGAATTGCGTCAAACCATAGAAGCTGAACGTGTCATCGAACAGAAATTAAAAGAAGAAGCGAATCAACTTGCGTTAGAAGAGCATCGAATTAATGACCGCTTATCAATCTATGATTTAGAGATTGAAGGCTTTATGCAAGATCAAGTGAAAATGCAAGGACGCAAGGAGGAGCTAGAAGAGATTTTAGCGAACCTTCAGAAAGAGATTCACACACTAGATACAGAAATTATAACTTTAACAAAACAGAAAAGTGAACAGCACTCTTCGAAAGAAAAGGTGCAGGGAGAAATCACTGAGTTAAAAGTACAAGCTGCTGAAAAACAACAGCGCCTATCTAACCAAAAGGAAAAAGTGGAACGCTTAACAAAAGAGAAAGATGAAGCGGAGCGTACCCTTGTTAAAACGAAAGAAGATTTATCGTTCTTAAAGCAAGAAATGACATCAAATTCGAGCGGTGAAGAACAAATTGCAAGTATGATTGAAAAGAAAACATACGATCGAAACCAGACAACAGAATTAATACGTTCGCGACGTGAACAAAGAGTGGAATTTCAAACGCGAGTAGAGCGATTGGAACGCGATGTGAAAGATGCGCAGGGCAAACATAAATATATTTTGGAAATGATAAGAGAGCAAGAAGTTAAGATTAACCGACTCGATGTAGAATTAGAGAATAGATTGCAGCATTTGCGTGAAACATATACGATTTCATTTGAGGCAGCAAAATTAAAATATACAATGACAATGCCTGCGGAAGAAGCTCGTAAAAAAGTCAAATTAATTAAGTTATCAATAGAAGAGCTTGGAACTGTAAACTTAGGTGCCATTGATGAATATGAGCGTGTAGCAGAGCGTCATACATTCTTATTAGAACAGCGAGATGACCTAGAAGAAGCGAAAGAGACATTACACCAAGTGATTACAGAGATGGATGAAGAGATGAAAAAACGTTTTTCTACTACATTCCAATCTATTCGCACGGAATTTCAAGCTGTATTCCGTGAATTGTTTGGTGGAGGAAGAGCAGATTTAGTGATGACCAATCCACAAGATTTATTAAATACAGGGATTGACATTGTTGCGCAGCCTCCAGGTAAGAAATTGCAAAATTTAGGGCTGTTATCGGGCGGAGAACGTGCGCTAACTGCTATTGCCTTGCTTTTTGGTATTTTAAAGGTACGTCCAGTTCCTTTCTGCGTATTAGATGAGGTGGAAGCGGCTCTTGATGAAGCAAATGTGGCTCGTTTCGCACAGTATTTGAAAAAATTTAGCGATGAAACGCAGTTTATTGTCATTACGCACCGAAAAGGTACAATGGAAGAGTCAGATGTTTTATATGGTGTAACGATGCAAGAATCAGGTGTATCGAAGCTTGTTTCTGTTCGTTTAGATGATGGAGAAAAACTTGCAGCAAGTAAATAGAAAGGATGGGAAGAATGAGTTTTTTTAAAAAGTTAAAAGAGAAGATTTCAAAACAAACAGATACTGTGACAGAGAAGTTTAAACAGGGATTAGAAAAAACAAGGAATTCATTTGCTGACAAAGTAAATGATTTAGTGTACCGCTATCGTAAAGTGGATGAGGACTTCTTTGAAGAGTTAGAAGAGATTTTAATCAGCGCTGATGTTGGAGTTACAACAGTAATGGAATTGATCGATCAGCTGAAAGATGAAGTGAAACGTCGTAACATTCAAGATCCGAAAGAAGTACAAGCTGTTATTTCTGAAAAATTGATCGATATTTATAAAGGTGAAGAAGGATTTAGTAATGAAATCAATATGCAGCAAGATCAATTAACAGTTATTTTATTTGTAGGTGTGAATGGAGTAGGGAAAACAACAACAATTGGAAAGATGGCCCATAAGTTTAAGTCAGAAGGAAAGTCTGTTTTATTAGCGGCGGGGGATACATTCCGTGCTGGAGCGATTGAGCAGTTAGAAGTATGGGGCGATCGCGTTGGTGTGGAAGTCATTAAACAAGGATCAGGTTCAGATCCAGCGGCTGTTATGTATGATGCTGTACAAGCAGCGAAAGCGCGTAAAGTAGATGTATTATTATGCGATACAGCAGGACGTTTGCAAAATAAAGTCAACTTAATGAAAGAGTTAGAAAAGGTAAAACGTGTTATTGAACGTGAAATACCAGGAGCTCCTCATGAAGTATTATTAGTAATTGATGCAACAACTGGACAAAATGGTTTAAGCCAAGCGAAAACATTCCGCGAGGCAACAAATGTCACAGGTATCGTTTTAACAAAATTGGATGGAACGGCTAAAGGTGGTATTGTATTAGCAATTCGCAATGAAATGGACGTTCCGGTTAAATTTGTTGGACTTGGAGAACAAATGGATGATTTACAGCAATTTCAACCAGAACAATATGTATACGGATTATTTGCAAATTTAGTAGAAAAAGACGAAGCGTAGGCGAAAAGAAGCGGTATTTCCGCTTCTTTTTTATAAAAATATAGAGATGTTAAGAAAAAAACTTGACACTATTTTAGAGTGCATGTAAACTAATTCATGTAAAGGGAAATCACTTAACAAAGGATGATCCAACATGCTCGAAAAAACAACGAGAATGAATTACTTGTTTGATTTTTATCAATCGTTGTTAACGCAAAAACAAAGAAGTTATATGTCGCTTTATTATTTAGACGATTTATCTCTTGGTGAAATTGCGGAAGAATTTGATGTAAGTCGCCAAGCCGTGTATGATAATATTAAACGGACTGAGGCGATGCTTGAAGAATATGAAGAGAAATTAATGCTACTTCATAAATTTCAAGCAAGGCAGCAACTTGTTGCAGAGCTAAAACAGCTTATCAATGAAGAAGAGCATGTGAATGACAAGATGAAACAAGTTGTTGAAGATATCGAAAAACTAGATTAGGAGGGCGGCAATATGGCATTTGAAGGATTAGCCGACCGACTTCAACAGACGATGCAAAAAATCCGCGGCAAAGGAAAAGTTTCCGAAGCCGATGTGAAAGAAATGATGAGAGAAGTTCGTCTAGCTCTTTTAGAAGCAGATGTTAACTTTAAGGTTGTAAAAGATTTTGTAAAGCGTGTGTCTGAGCGTGCTGTCGGACAAGATGTAATGAAAAGTTTAACACCTGGCCAACAAGTCATTAAGGTAGTACAGGAAGAACTGACAGGGCTTATGGGTGGAGAGCAAAGTAAAATTGCTGTCGCAAATAAGCCACCTACTGTCATTATGATGGTCGGTTTACAAGGTGCAGGGAAAACAACAACAACAGGGAAACTTGCGAATTTGCTTCGAAAAAAGCATAATCGTAAACCAATGCTTGTTGCGGCAGATATTTATCGTCCAGCAGCGATTAAACAGCTTGAAACATTAGGAAAACAATTGGACATGCCTGTATTCTCGCTAGGGGATCAAGTGAGTCCGGTAGAAATCGCAAAACAAGCGATTGCTAAGGCGAAAGAAGAACATCATGATTATGTTTTAATTGATACGGCAGGTCGCCTGCATATTGATGAAGAACTCATGGATGAATTAGCAAAAGTTAAAGAAGTTGCGAATCCTGATGAAATTTTCCTTGTTGTAGATGCAATGACAGGACAAGATGCGGTAAATGTTGCGAAAAGCTTCCATGAACAGTTAGGTTTAACTGGTGTTGTGTTGACGAAACTAGATGGTGATACGCGCGGTGGTGCAGCGCTATCTATTAAAGCGGTAACGAATACACCAATTAAATTTGCAGGTATGGGCGAAAAGCTAGATGCCATTGAACCGTTTCATCCAGAACGTATGGCCTCTCGTATTTTAGGGATGGGTGACGTTCTGACATTAATTGAAAAGGCGCAAGCTACAGTTGATGAAGAAAAGGCAAAAGAGCTTGAGCAAAAAATGCGTACGCTCTCGTTTACACTGGATGATTTCCTGGAACAACTTGGACAAGTGCGTCAACTTGGACCGCTTGATGAGTTATTAGGAATGCTTCCTGGTGCGAATAAAATAAAAGGGCTCAAAAATGCAAAAGTTGATGACAAGCAAATTGGGCATATTGAAGCAATTATTCGTTCTATGACAAAACTAGAGCGAGAACAACCGGAAATAATCAATGCTAGTCGAAAAAAACGTATCGCCAAAGGCAGTGGTACAACTGTACAAGAAATTAATCGTCTCCTCAAACAGTTTGAAGACATGAAAAAAATGATGAAGACGCTGACAGGCATGCAAAAAGGGAAGAAAAAAGGACTAGGTGGATTGAAGTTTCCATTTATGTAAGAGAAAAAAGATAGCTCTGTTAAGAAAAAATACTTTACAAAGCAATAGTCTTTTTGCTAATATAATTATCTGTGTGAAATAAATTCGGAGGTGCTTTATAAATGGCAGTTAAAATTCGTTTAAAACGTATGGGAGCTAAGAAGTCTCCTTTCTATCGTGTAGTTGTTGCAGATTCTCGTTCTCCTCGTGACGGACGTTTCATCGAGGAAATCGGTACTTACAATCCAGTTGCTCAACCAGCTGAAGTAAAAATCGATGAAGAAGCAGCATTAAAATGGTTAGGAAATGGTGCGAAGCCATCTGATACAGTTCGCAATCTTTTCTCTAGCCAAGGTATCATGGAGAAATTCCACTTATCTAAACAAGGTAAGTAATTGAGGTCATGACTATGGAAAGGTTAATCGAAACGATTGTCAAGCCTCTTGTAGATCATCCTGAAGATGTAAAGGTTATGCAGGAATTCCACAGCGGAGAGATAAAGTATCGATTAACAGTACATCCTGAGGATGTTGGAAAAGTCATTGGCAAGCAAGGGCGAGTTGCCAAAGCAATTCGAACTCTCTTGTATTCAGTGGGACATCATAATCATGAAAAAGTAACACTGGAAATTAAATAAGCATAAAAAGGGCGAGGAGTGATTTCCTCTCCCTTTTTTAACATGTAAAGAGAATTTGTATGCTCCGTATATAAAATGGAGATGCTGAATTTATATAGAAGCCAGAGGTGACATACTGTTTATGACAAAATGGTTTAATGTAGGAAAAATTGTAAATACCCATGGTGTGAGAGGAGAGGTTCGCGTCATCTCTCGCACCGATTTCCCAGAAGAGCGATATAAAGTTGGGAATACATTGTACATATGGGGAGAGAAAGGGACTGAACCTCTTCCGGTAAAGGTTACATCTCATCGTCAACATAAAACGTTTGACCTATTAACATTTGAAGGGTATAGCAATGTAAATGAGGTTGAGAAATTTAAAGGTTCCCTGTTAAAAGTACCAGAAGAGCAATTGGGTGAGTTAGCAGAAGGTGAATATTACTACCATGAAGTGATCGGTTGCAAAGTTGTAACGGAAAATGGTGAAGAGTTAGGGACGATTACGGAAATTTTATCTCCTGGTGCGAATGATGTTTGGGTAATTAAGCGTCCAAAAGGACAAGATTTGTTAATTCCATACATTGATGATATTGTATTGCAGGTTAATGTGGAACAAAAACAAGTGACCATTCATGTAATGGAAGGATTGCTATGATGAAAATTGACATTTTAACACTATTTCCAGAGATGTTCACCGGTGTATTTGGGTCTTCCATTTTAAAGAAAGCGCAAGAAAAAGAAGCGGTTGAACTTCGGGTCGTAAATTTTCGTGATTATACAACAAATAAGCATAATAGTGTAGATGATTATCCGTACGGTGGGGGCGCTGGTATGGTATTAACGCCCCAGCCTATATTTGATGCAGTAGAAGATTTAACAAAAGAAACGACACAAAAGCCAAGAATTGTATTAATGTGCCCACAAGGGGAAAGGTTCACACAAAAAAAAGCTGAAGAATTAGCTAAGGAAGAGCATGTGATCTTCGTATGTGGTCATTATGAAGGGTACGATGAGCGCATTCGTGAGCATCTAGTAACGGATGAAATTTCCATTGGTGACTACGTATTAACTGGTGGAGAATTAGCGTCAATGGTCATAACAGATAGCGTTGTACGTCTTTTACCAGGAGTATTAGGAAATCAAAACTCACAAGTAGAAGATTCTTTTAGTACTGGATTACTAGAACATCCACATTATACGCGTCCGGCTGACTTTCGCGGGATGAAGGTGCCGGATGTACTTATGTCAGGAAACCATAAAAAAATTGATGAATGGCGCCATAAGGAATCGTTGCGTCGTACGTATACGCGTAGACCGGATTTACTGGAAGGGCGCGAGCTAACAAAACAAGAAGAAATATGGCTTGAGCAAATAAAAGAAGAACAATAAAAACTTCATATATTTTCTATTGCAACAGGCCTAGCAATATGCTATCATAACATTTGTGCTACTGAAGGCAGTAGCTATATTAACGATGTTCCGCTGTAATTTATGAATGACTTTATAAGAGCATCTGTTTAAAGGAGAGAATTGAATATGCAACAATTAATTGCAGAAATTACAAAAAGCCAATTAAAAACTGATTTACCTTCATTCCGTCCTGGTGACACTTTACGTGTACACGTAAAAGTAGTTGAAGGTACTCGTGAGAGAATTCAGATTTTTGAAGGTGTTGTAATTAAACGTCGTGGTGGCGGAATTAGTGAAACGTTCACAGTTCGTAAAGTTTCTTACGGTGTAGGTGTTGAACGTACATTCCCAATTCACACACCAAGAATCGCGAAAATCGAAGTACTTCGTCGTGGTAAAGTACGTCGTGCTAAGTTATACTACTTACGTAACCTTCGCGGTAAAGCAGCACGTATTAAAGAAATTCGATAAGACATGTATGGGAGCTTGTAAATGCACAAGCTCCCTTTTTCCAATCTATATAGATTTTGATATAATGCGAGCAGCTTATAGAATTGTGGAGGGGTTATAGATGAAAAAGGAAAAAAGTTCGCTTTGGGAATGGATCAAAGCAATTTTGATTGCTGTTGTATTAGCGGGCGTTATTAAGCAGTTTTTCTTTGCGCCAATTCTCGTAGACGGTGTTTCGATGTCACCAACACTTCATGATCGGGATCGAATGATTGTGAATAAAATTGGATATCACATCGGTGAACCGAAGCGTTTTGATATTATTGTATTCCGAGCAACGGAGGATAAGGATTATATTAAACGTGTTATTGGCTTACCGGGTGATGAAATCGAATATCGCAATGATACACTATATGTAAACGGAAAACCTTATGAGGAACCGTACTTAGAGAAACAGAAAAAACAACTTGCTGATGCGCCGCTTACATATGATTTCAAACTTGAAGAAATTACAGGTAAGAAAACTGTTCCAGAAGGTCAACTATTTGTATTAGGTGATAATCGTCGTTTTAGTAAAGATAGTCGTAGCATCGGTACAATTAAAATGGATCAAGTAATTGGAAAAGCAAATGTATTATACTGGCCGTTAAAAGATGCACGTATTGTGAAATAAACAAAAAAGAAGGTGGCAACATGGCAATTCAATGGTTTCCAGGGCATATGGCAAAAGCTAGACGCCAAGTAACAGAAAAGTTAAAGTTAATCGATGTTGTAATTGAATTAGTAGATGCACGTTTACCTTTATCTTCTCGAAACCCAATGATTGATGAAATCATTACACATAAACCAAGGTTAGTTGTTTTAAATAAAGCAGATATGGCAGATGATCGTCTCACTAAACAATGGATTACATATTTTGAAGAAAAAGGTCATAAGGCAATTTCAATCAACGCTCAAGCTGGACAAGGTATGAAAGAGATTACAGCTGCATGTAAAGAACTTGTCAAGGAAAAGTTTGATAAAATGATTGCGAAAGGAATTAAACCAAGAGCAATCCGTGCATTGATTGTTGGTATCCCGAATGTCGGTAAATCGACACTCATTAATAAATTAGCGAAGAAAAATATTGCAAAAACTGGCGACCGTCCAGGGGTAACAACAGCGCAGCAATGGATTAAAGTTGGTAAAGAAATGGAGTTGTTAGATACGCCAGGAATTTTATGGCCGAAATTTGAAGATGAATTAGTTGGCCTTCGTCTTGCAACGACTGGTGCCATTAAAGATTCCATTTTAAACTTACAAGACGTCGCAGTCTATGCTCTTCGTTTTATGGAGAAACATTATCCAGAACGTTTAAAAGAGCGTTATAAATTAGAAGATATTCCAGAAGACATTGTTGAACTATTTGATGCAATTGGAAAAAATAGAGGCTGTTTAATGGGTGGCGGACTTATTGATTATGATAAGACTTCAGAGCTTATTCTTCGTGAACTGCGCGGTGGTAAACTGGGAAGAATGACATTTGAATCACCGGAGGAATTTGCAGAAGAAGCATAAGAAGACGTGCGGTTGTACGTCTTTTTTTTGAGTGTTTCAAAAAGGGGGACAGATCATGGGCAAATGGACAATTAAAGAAGCAAGTGAATTATTGCAAGAAATTGGAACGGAAGAGGATGAGCGCTTTCAAATATTATTGAAAGATGAGCGAAAAGGAATTCAAAATTTAATCTCCAAATGGCGAAAACAGAAGAAGAAAATGCAAGAAGAGAAAGAACAATTTCTAGAAATGTCTAAATATGAAAATGCATTACGCAAGCAGGGGATTTCCTATATTGCTGGCATAGATGAAGTTGGAAGAGGCCCCTTAGCTGGACCTGTTGTAACGGCCGCTGTCATTCTTCCAGAGGAATTCTATATACCAGGGCTAAATGACTCGAAAAAGCTCAGTGAAGCAAAGCGTGAGCTGTTCTATGATGAGATTAAAGAGAAAGCTATTGCAATTGGCGTTGGGATTGTCTCGCCTCAAGTGATTGATGAACTGAATATTTATCAAGCGACGAAACGAGCGATGTTAGATGCGGTTGCCAATTTATCTTATGCACCAGAGCATTTATTAATCGATGCAATGAAACTACCGACATCGATTCCTCAAACATCGATTGTGAAAGGAGACGCGAAAAGTATTTCTATTTCTGCAGCCTCCATTATCGCCAAGGTTACTCGTGACCGAATGATGAAAGAGCTGGGCAAAACATATCCTGAGTATGGTTTTGAAAAACATATGGGTTATGGTACGAAACAACATTTAGAAGCAATCGAGACATACGGAGTGCTAGAAGAGCATCGCAAAACCTTTGCTCCCATTAAAGACATGATAAAAAATAAGCTGTGAATCTACAGCTTATTTTTTTATTTTCGTATATGAACATTACTATTTTCCAAAAAGAATAAAGCGATTTCAGTTTTCTGACACTTTATTGTAGACATGGTGGCAATCATTTTATACAATGGCAATGTAATGTTTTTTAAACATTAAAAAATTTTTTGAGTAAAACAGGAAAACAGGGGAGGATGGGACCATGAATATCCATGAGTACCAAGGTAAGGCGATCCTTAGAAGCTATGGGGTTAGCGTTCCGAACGGGAAGGTTGCATTTACAGTAGAAGAAGCTGTAGAAGCTGCGAAAGAATTAGGCACAGACGTATGTGTAGTAAAAGCGCAAATTCACGCTGGTGGACGCGGCAAAGCCGGCGGTGTAAAAGTTGCAAAAAATTTAGACGAAGTTCGTACATATGCGGAAAATATTTTAGGTAGTACGCTTGTTACACATCAAACAGGTCCTGAAGGTAAGGAAGTAAAACGCTTACTTATCGAGGAAGGATGCGACATTAAAAAAGAATATTATGTAGGTCTTGTGTTAGATCGTGCAACTTCTCAAGTTGTTTTAATGGCTTCTGAAGAAGGTGGAACAGAAATCGAAGAAGTAGCAGAAAAAACACCAGAAAAAATCTTTAAAGAATATATCGATCCGGCAGTAGGTTTACAAGGCTTCCAAGCGCGCCGAATCGCATTTCATATCAATATCCCAAAAGAGCTTGTTGGACAAGCTGTGAAGTTTATGATGGGCTTATATCGCGTATTTATCGAAAAAGACTGCTCTATTGCGGAAATCAACCCACTTGTTACAACAGGCGACGGTAAAGTTATGGCACTAGATGCGAAATTAAATTTTGATTCGAATGCATTATATCGTCACAAAGACATTTTAGAGCTCCGTGATCTTGATGAAGAAGATCCAAAAGAAATTGAAGCTTCTAAATATGATTTAAACTATATTCCTTTAGATGGAAATATCGGTTGTATGGTTAACGGTGCTGGTTTAGCGATGGCCACAATGGATATTATTAAGCATTATCATGGTGATCCAGCTAACTTCTTAGATGTTGGTGGTGGCGCTACAGCTGAAAAAGTTACAGAAGCATTCAAAATTATCCTTTCTGACAAAAACGTAAAAGGTATTTTTGTTAATATTTTTGGTGGCATTATGAAATGTGATGTAATCGCAGAAGGCGTTGTTGAAGCAACAAAACAAGTAGGATTAGAATTACCACTTGTTGTTCGTCTGGAAGGTACAAATGTAGAATTAGGTAAGAAAATTTTAAATGAATCTGGTTTAAATATTGTTGCAGCAGAATCTATGGCAGACGGTGCGCAAAAAATTGTTTCACTAGTGGGCTAATAGAAAGCGGGGGAGAAAAATGAGCGTATTAGTTAATAAAGATACAAAAGTTATTGTTCAAGGTATTACTGGTTCTCAAGGTATATTTCATACAAAACAAATGATTGAATACGGTACAAAAATTGTCGGCGGTGTTACACCTGGTAAAGGTGGAACAGAAATCGAAGGTGTACCTGTATTTCATACAGTAGAAGATGCAGTGAAAGCAACTGGTGCGAATGCTTCTGTTATATACGTTCCACCTGCTTTTGCGGCGGATGCAATTATGGAAGCTGTTGATGCAGAACTTGATTTAGTTGTATGTATTACAGAAGGAATTCCTGTATTAGATATGGTAAAAGTTAAGAAATATATGGCAGGTAAACATACGCGTTTACTTGGACCGAACTGTCCTGGTATTATTACGCCAGATGAGTGTAAGATTGGTATTATGCCAGGATACATTCATAAAAAAGGTCATGTAGGTATCGTGTCTCGCTCTGGTACATTAACATATGAGGCTGTGCATCAATTAACGCAAGCAGGAATTGGTCAATCAACTGCTGTAGGTATTGGGGGAGACCCTGTTAATGGTACTGACTTTATCGATGCATTAAAAGCATTTAATGAAGATGAGGAAACACATGCGGTTATTATGATTGGTGAAATCGGCGGAACAGCAGAAGAAGAAGCTGCTGAATGGGTAAAAGCAAATATGACAAAACCTGTTGTTGGTTTCATTGGCGGTCAAACAGCGCCAGCAGGTAAGCGTATGGGCCATGCTGGTGCGATCATTTCTGGCGGTAAAGGAACAGCTGCTGAAAAAATTAAAACAATGGAAGCATGCGGTATTAAAGTTGCTGAAACGCCAGCTGTAATGGGTGAAACATTAATCTCTGTTTTGAAAGAAAAGGGATTATTTGAAACTTGTAAAAACTACTAATCTTTTTGAAAGGCACCTTCTAATTGAGGGTGTCTTTTTACCTATTTTTTGTTTACATAATAAAAATTATGGGTAAGGAGAATGTTTGTGAAGCGAGAACGATTACTCCATTTACACTATTTTTTAGCAGACCATTGGAAAGTATTAAAAAAATTACTTCATATGGATCCACAGTTAATAGATGTTTATAATTTTAGTTCGGAACAATTTGAACAGTATACAGGATTATCCCCAAAGCTATCATTTGAACTTGTAAATTTTCTTCAAACATCAACACCTCCGCAATGTATGCAGCATTTAGAAAAAAATCAAACGTTTTATGTCACAATATGGGATGAAGATTATCCTCGTTTATTAAGAGAAATACCAGATCCTCCTTTCGTTTTGTATGGGAAAGGACAAAGAGGGTATTTAAAGAACATCAATACGTTCGCAGTAGTTGGGACAAGAAAGCCGTCTTTATATTCGAGAGAAAGCATACAATCTATTTTACAACCACTGATAAATAAAGGATGGTTAATTGTGAGCGGATTTGCAAGCGGAATTGATACTATGGCTCATAGAATCGCAGTGGAGCAAGAAGGAGCGACTATTGCGGTGTTAGGACATGGATTACAGTATATGTATCCGAAAGAAAATGATCGTTTGTATGCAATATGGAAAAAACAAATGTTGCTATTAACCGAATATCCGCCGCATTATCCGCCGAAAAAATGGTATTTTCCTAAAAGAAATCGCATTATAAGTGGGCTTTGTAAAGGAATTTTAGTTATAGAAGCGAAAGCAAGAAGTGGCTCACTTATTACTGCCGACTTTGCTTTAGAGCAAAATAGAGAGGTATTTGCACTGCCAGGCCCTATATTTGTAGAGAGTGCGTGTGGAACAAATCAATTAATTCAGCAAGGGGCAAAACTTGTTCAAAACGCAAAAGATATACTCGAAGAATTTGTAAATTAACCGTATATTTTTATGTTTTTATTAAACAATTATTGACAAATGATAGATTGGCACTGTATGGTATACTCATTCTTGATTGACAAAAACAAGAGAAATCAATAAGATTAATGAAGACTTGAATCCACCTCTTAAGGAGGCACTAGCATGTCAGATTACCTTGTAATCGTGGAGTCGCCTTCTAAGGCGAAGACCATTGAAAAATATTTAGGAAAAAAATACAAAGTTGTCGCGTCTATGGGACATGTACGCGATTTACCTAAAAGTCAAATGGGGATAGAGGTAAAAAATAACTTTACTCCAAAGTATATTACCATTCGTGGTAAGGGTCCTGTTTTAAAAGAGTTAAAATCAGCGGCAAAAAAAGCAAAGAAAGTTTATCTCGCAGCCGATCCAGATCGCGAGGGAGAAGCGATTGCTTGGCATTTAGCGAACACGTTAAATGTTGACGTTGAGTCCGACTGCCGAGTTGTGTTTAATGAAATTACGAAAGATGCAATAAAAGAGTCCTTTAAACATCCTCGTGCGATCAATATGGATTTAGTAGATGCACAGCAGGCGAGACGGATACTAGATCGTCTTGTTGGCTATAATATTAGTCCTTTATTATGGAAGAAAGTGAAAAAAGGATTAAGTGCAGGGCGCGTACAATCTGTAGCGGTTCGCTTAATCATTGAGCGTGAACGAGAAATTCAAAACTTCGTTCCTGAAGAGTTCTGGACAATTAAAACAGAATTTGTCAAAGGGAAAGAAACATTTGAAGCAGCTTTTTACGGTGTAAATGGTGAAAAAGTTCAACTGACGAATGAAGCGCAAGTAAAAGATATAATTGAAAAAATAAAAGATAATGCGTTTTCAGTTGAAGATGTAACAAAGAAAGAACGAAAACGTAATCCAGCTTTACCGTTTACAACATCTTCATTACAGCAAGAAGCGGCACGCAAGTTAAATATGCGTGCGAAGAAAACAATGATGCTTGCACAGCAACTATATGAAGGAATAGACATCGGAAAGCAAGGAACCGTAGGTCTCATCACGTATATGAGAACAGATTCAACACGTATCTCTGAAACTGCGCAAGAAGAAGCTCGTTCTTACATCGCTGATGCATTTGGTTCAGAATACATAGGAACAGGGAAGAAAAAGGAAACAAAAAAAGCGAATGCACAAGATGCGCATGAAGCAATTCGTCCAACTTCTGTAATGAGAAAACCGGATGAATTGAAAAGTTTTCTAAGCCGAGATCAGTATCGTTTGTATAAATTAATTTGGGAGCGATTTGTTGCAAGTCAAATGGCATCTGCTATAATGGATACTGTTACAGCAAAGCTCATTAATAATGATGTTCAGTTCCGGGCGAGTGGATCTGTAGTGAAATTCCCAGGTTTTATGAAAGTGTATGTGGAATCAAAAGATGATGGTGCGGAAGAAAAAGATAAGATGTTGCCACCTTTAGAAGTGGGAGAAACGGTATTCTCAAAAGATGTAGAACCGAAGCAACATTTTACACAGCCGCCACCGCGTTATACAGAAGCGCGGCTCGTTCGCACACTTGAGGAACTTGGAATTGGAAGACCATCAACGTATGTGCCAACGCTTGAAACGATTCAAAAGCGCGGATATGTTGCACTAGACAATAAGCGATTTGTTCCTACTGAACTAGGTGAAATTGTAACGGAACTTATGTTAGAGTTTTTTCCAGAAATTATTAATATCGAATTCACTGCCAATATGGAGCAAAATCTCGATGAAATAGAAGAAGGAAAAGCAAATTGGGTAACAATTGTCGATGATTTCTATACAGAATTTGCGCCGCGTTTAGAGAAAGCGGAGAAGGAAATGCGTGAAATAGAGATTAAAGACGAACCAGCTGGGGAAGACTGTGAATTATGTGGTCACCCAATGGTTTTTAAAATGGGTAGATATGGGAAGTTTATGGCTTGTTCGAATTTTCCAGATTGTCGTAATACAAAGCCGATTGTAAAAGAAATCGGTGTAACTTGTCCGAAATGTGAAAAAGGACAAATTATTGAACGTCGAAGCAATAATAAGAAACGACTTTTCTATGGGTGTAGTACATATCCAGAATGTGACTTTGTATCTTGGGATAAGCCAATTGGTCGTAAATGTCCAAAATGTGAAGGAATGCTTATAGAGAAAAAGTTGAAAAAAGGCGTTCAGGTACAATGTATTTCGTGTGATTATGAAGAAGAACAACAAATGTGAGCGTAACTGCTCACATTTTTTTCGGGAAAGAAAAGGAAAGGTGATATAGATATGACAACACAAGTGGTAAAGGTCATTGGAGCGGGTCTTGCGGGAAGTGAAGCAGCTTATCAAATTGCAAAACGTGGTATCCAAGTCCATTTATATGAAATGAGACCTGTAAAGCAAACGCCAGCTCACCATACAGACAAATTCGCTGAATTAGTATGTAGTAATTCACTTCGTGCGAATACATTAACAAACGCAGTGGGAGTTATTAAAGAGGAAATGCGCCGAATGGATTCTGTCATTATTCGCGCAGCGGATGAATGTTCTGTACCAGCAGGGGGAGCATTAGCTGTAGACCGTCACGAGTTTGCAGCAAAGGTAACAAAATATGTGAAGAATCACCCAAACGTAACTGTAATGAATGAAGAGATTACAGAAATACCAGAAGGGCCAACAGTTATTGCGACAGGTCCACTTACCTCTCCAGCTCTTGCCGCGCAATTAAAAGAGTTGACGGGTGAAGAGTATTTCTATTTCTATGATGCAGCTGCACCAATTATAGAAAAAGACAGCATTGATATGAATAAAGTATATTTAAAATCTCGATATGATAAAGGAGAAGCGGCGTATTTAAACTGTCCAATGACAGAAGATGAATTCAACCGTTTCTATGATGCGTTAATAGCCGCTGAGACAGTACCATTAAAAGAGTTTGAAAAAGAAATTTTCTTTGAAGGATGTATGCCAGTTGAAGTAATGGCAGCAAGAGGAAGACAAACATTATTATTCGGACCGATGAAACCGGTTGGATTAGAAGATCCAAAGACAGGTAAAACACCATATGCGGTTGTTCAATTACGTCAAGATGATGCAGCGGGAACACTATATAATATCGTAGGTTTTCAAACGCATTTAAAATGGGGACCGCAAAAAGAGGTATTACAGTTAATTCCAGGTCTTGAAAACGCAGAAATTGTACGTTATGGCGTTATGCATCGCAATACATTTATTAATTCGCCAAAGTTACTTCGTCCAACGTATCAATATAAACATCGTGATGATTTATTCTTTGCTGGTCAAATGACTGGGGTAGAGGGATACGTAGAGTCTGCAGCTTCAGGTTTATTAGCTGGTATTAATGCAGCTCGTCTTCTTAAAGGAGAAGAACCTGTTGTATTACCATCTGTGACGGCAATGGGAAGTATGGCAAATTACATTACTTCGACAAACGCGAAAAATTTCCAACCAATGAATGCCAACTTCGGTTTATTTGCACCGCTAGAAAAGAAAATTAAAAAGAAACAAGAGCGCAATGAAGCATACGCAACACGTGCTTTAGAAACAATTCAAAATTTTGTAAATATTTAGTTAAATTTCTTGCAAAGGCTACTGAGTTGTGATACGATTTAGTAGCCTTTATTGGGGTGATTTATGTGAATGTGAAGAAATTGTTACAATTATTCGTTGGATATTTACAAATTGAAAGAAATTATTCAAAATATACAATTGCAAGTTATCAAAACGATTTAGAACATTTTGTGCAATTTATGGAACGAGAAGGTATATCCTCTTTTTTAGATGTTACATACGTCGATGTTCGGTTATATTTAACAACATTGCACGATGAAAAATTAGCCCGTAAATCTGTCGCAAGGAAAGTATCAAGCTTACGAAGTTTATATCGTTTTTTGATGCGTGAAGGATACCGAGAAGATAATCCGTTTGCACTTGCGTCACTCCCAAAAAAAGAATGGTCAATCCCAAAATTTTTATACGCTGAAGAGCTGGAGAAATTGTTTGAAGTTTCTGATACGAAGACCCCGCTAGGGCAAAGAAATCAAGCGTTATTAGAACTTATGTATGCAACGGGAATTCGCGTGAGTGAATGTGTAACTTTAAAGCTTACAGATATTGATTTCTCAGTGGGAACAATTTTGGTGATGGGAAAAGGGAAAAAACAAAGATATATTCCGTTCGGAAGTTATGCACAAGATGCTTTAATTACTTATATAGAAAACGGGAGAAAACAATTAGCTAAAAAAACAGAGGAATACTCTCAAATGGTGTTTTTAAATGCGAAGGGGGCCCCGTTAACAGATCGAGGTGTGCGCTATATTTTAAATGAGCTAATAAAGAAGACTTCTCTTACGATGCGAATTAGTCCACATATGCTGCGGCATACATTTGCGACACATATGCTTGATGAAGGTTCGGATTTGCGCGCGGTACAAGAGCTATTAGGTCATGAAAATTTATCAACGACACAAATTTATACGCATGTTTCGAAAGAAAGGTTACGTTCTGTTTACATGAAGCATCACCCACGAGCATAAATTGCTTTTAAAGCGAGAAAAACATATAAAAGGAGTTTTTTCTATGGGAAATTTCCATGCTACAACGATATTTGCAATTCATCATAATGGAAAGTGTGCCATGGCTGGTGATGGACAGGTGACATTTGGGAATGCCGTTGTAATGAAGCATACAGCTCGCAAAGTTCGAAAATTATTTCAAGGGAAAGTGTTAGCAGGCTTTGCGGGATCCGTTGCAGATGCATTTACTCTTTTTGAAATGTTTGAAGGGAAATTAGAAGAGTATAACGGGAATCTACAACGAGCTGCTGTTGAAATGGCAAAGCAATGGCGTGGTGACAAAATGTTGCGTCAATTGGAAGCGATGCTGATCGTTATGGATGAAACGACTTTACTTCTTGTTTCAGGTACAGGAGAAGTAATAGAACCAGATGATGGTATTTTAGCGATTGGTTCAGGGGGACATTATGCATTAGCTGCAGGGCGCGCATTAAAGAGGCATGCAAGCGAACATTTAACGGCGAAAGAGATCGCGAAAGCGAGTCTAGAAATTGCTGGCGATATTTGTGTATATACAAATCACAACATAATTGTGGAAGAATTGTAGAATCGTAAGGGAGGCATTTTATATGCATTTACATTTTACTCCGCGGCAAATTGTGGAAAAATTAGATCAATATATCATTGGTCAAAAAGACGCGAAAAAAGCGGTTGCGGTTGCGCTTCGAAATCGATATCGTCGCAGTAAGTTACCGGAAGATTTACGTGATGAAATTGCGCCGAAAAACATTTTAATGATCGGTCCGACAGGTGTTGGGAAAACAGAGGTAGCACGACGCATGGCGAAGCTTGTTGGCGCTCCTTTTATTAAGGTTGAAGCGACAAAATTCACAGAGGTTGGATATGTCGGTCGTGATGTAGAATCTATGGTGCGGGATCTTGTCGAAACATCTGTTCGTATTGTGAAAGAAGAGATGATGGTAAAGGTGAAAGATAAGGCGGAAGAGCAAGCAAATCAACGTCTTGTTGAGATTTTAGTACCAAGTCCCCAAAAGCAAACAGGGTTCAAAAATCCATTGGAAATGTTATTTGGTGGAAATCAAAATGTAAATCAAACATCTGAATCACAAGATGATACAGAAATCCAAAAGAAACGTCAAGAAGTTGAGAAACAACTTGCTGCTGGATTACTTGAAGAGGAAATTGTATCCATTGAAGTAACAGAACAACAGTCATCCATGTTTGATATGTTACAAGGAACTGGAATGGAACAAATGGGGATGAATTTCCAAGATGCACTAGGAAGTTTTATGCCGAAAAAAACAAAAAAACGAAAACTTTCTGTAAAAGAAGCAAGAAAAGTCTTGACAAATGAAGAAGCACAGCGCTTAATTGATATGGATGAAGTTACACAAGAGGCTGTTTATCGTGCTGAACAGCTCGGAATTATTTTTATTGATGAAATTGACAAAATTGCTGGTAAGCAGTCGAATAGCGTAGACGTATCACGTGAAGGTGTGCAACGTGACATTTTACCGATTGTAGAGGGGGCAAATGTTGCTACAAAATATGGATCAGTAAAAACAGATTATATTTTATTTGTTGCAGCCGGGGCATTCCATATGTCGAAACCGTCTGATTTGATTCCGGAATTGCAAGGTAGATTTCCAATAAGAGTGGAATTGACGAAATTGTCCGTAGACGATTTTGTGAAGATTCTTATTGAGCCAGACAATGCTTTAGTGAAGCAATATGCAGCGCTGTTGGCAACTGAAGGTATAGAAATTGAATTTTCTGACGAAGCTATTCGTAAGATTGCTGAGATTGCTTATCAAGTTAATCAAGATACAGATAACATTGGAGCAAGAAGACTTCATACGATTATGGAGAAGCTTCTTGAAGATTTATCATTTGAAGCATCTGAAATTACGTTAGAAAAAGTAACGATAACACCTCAATATGTAGAGGAGAAATTAGCGACAATTGCCAAAAATAAAGATGTGAGCCAGTTTATTTTGTAATAGTATCATCAGGTGACTCGCCCTAGTTTCCAAGTGATGAAAAATATGTGAGTAACATGTAGGAGGAACTTTTGAAATGGAATTATTAGCAAAAACAAGAAAATTAAATGCTTTATTACAAAGCGCAGCAGGAAAACCTGTAAACTTTAGAGAAATGTCTGACACAATGTGTGAAGTAATTGAAGCGAACGTATTCGTTGTGAGCCGTCGCGGTAAATTACTAGGATATGCAATCCATCAACAAATCGAGAATGAGCGTATGAAACAAATGCTTGCAGAGCGTCAATTCCCAGAGGAATATACACAAAACTTATTCAACGTTACTGAAACATCTTCAAATTTAGATGTAAATAGCGAATATACAGCTTTCCCTGTAGAAAACAAAGATTTATTCGGGCAAGGCTTAACGACAATCGTGCCAATCGTGGGCGGTGGTGAGCGTCTAGGTACATTAGTATTAGCTCGTCTAGGTCGTGAATTCTTAGATGATGATTTAATTCTTGCTGAGTACAGTGCAACTGTAGTAGGTATGGAAATTTTACGTGAAAAAGCAGAAGAGATTGAAGAAGAAGCTCGCAGCAAAGCTGTTGTTCAAATGGCGATTAGCTCTCTATCTTACAGTGAGTTAGAAGCGATTGAACATATCTTTGAAGAGTTAAACGGAACAGAAGGTTTACTTGTTGCAAGTAAAATTGCTGATCGCGTAGGAATTACTCGTTCTGTAATTGTGAATGCACTTCGTAAATTAGAAAGTGCGGGAGTAATTGAATCGCGTTCTTTAGGTATGAAAGGAACATACATTAAAGTATTAAATGACAAATTCTTACACGAACTTGCAAAATTAAAAACAAACTAATGTAAGTAAAAAGCTTTCCTCAAAAATGAGGAGAGCTTTTTTGTTTTGCGTGCCCAGCTTACTTGCTAGTGAAAGACAAGCTTAGGTAAGAGCCAAATCGCCTAGTAGCCGACAAGCAACTGGTGGAGAAATTCTAAGGTGGAATCCTTGTAAAAAAGTAATGGCTCCGTTTTTCTAGTCTACTTTATATAAAGTTTTGAAAAGAAAAAGAGTGGCTATACTGTAATTATATTGAGGAAACAGGTGAATACAATCAGAAGTAAAAAGAAAGTTTTACATTGATTGTATTTTCGGCTTGATTGTGATATTTCATTATGATATAGTAATCAGTGGTGTCAGTACAAAGTACACACGTTTGCTGATTTAAGTGTTGGTGCTACTTTTGTAGTTTCACTTAAAGATGAAGCGGACGGAGGATATCAAAAACCATTTAGGAGGAACTAAATTATGTCAGTAATTTCTATGAAGCAATTGCTTGAAGCTGGTGTTCATTTCGGACATCAAACACGTCGTTGGAACCCAAAAATGAAACGTTACATTTTCACAGAGCGTAACGGTATTTACATCATCGACTTACAAAAAACTGTGAAAAAAGTTGAAGAAGCTTTCAACGTAATGCGTAACATCGCTGCTGAAGGTGGCGACATTTTATTCGTAGGTACAAAAAAGCAAGCGCAAGAAGCGATTAAAGAAGAAGCAACTCGTGCGGGTATGTACTTCGTAAACCAACGTTGGTTAGGTGGAACGTTAACAAACTTCCAAACAATCCAAAAACGTATTAAACGTCTTAAAGACATCGAAAGAATGCAAGAAGATGGTACATTCGATGTACTTCCTAAGAAAGAAGTAGTTCAACTTAAAAAAGAGTTAGAGCGTCTTGAAAAATTCTTAGGCGGTATTAAAGATATGAAAGGTCTTCCAAGTGCATTATTCGTAGTAGACCCTCGTAAAGAGCGTATCGCCGTTGCTGAAGCACGCAAATTAAACATTCCAATCATCGGTATCGTTGATACAAACTGTGATCCAGACGAAATCGATCACGTAATCCCAGCAAACGATGATGCAATTCGTGCTGTAAAACTTCTTACATCTAAAATGGCAGACGCAATCCTTGAAGCAAAACAAGGTGAAGAAACTGTTACTGCGTAACAAATTTGGAAAGGTGATAAGGGGTTCGGCCTTTTATCACCTTTTTTTAAGGTATAAATACATATTTTAGGAGGATGAAAAGCATGGCAATTACTGCACAAATGGTAAAAGAACTTCGCGAAAAAACTGGCGCAGGTATGATGGACTGCAAAAAAGCTTTAACAGAAATGAATGGCGATATGGAGAAAGCAATTGATTTCTTACGTGAAAAAGGTATTGCTAAAGCTGCTAAAAAAGCAGACCGCATCGCTGCTGAAGGACTAACTTATATCGAAACAAAAGGTAACGAAGCTTTAATCTTAGAATTAAACTCTGAAACTGACTTTGTTGCGAAAAATGAAGGTTTCCAAGCTTTAACAAAAGAATTAGCGGCTCACTTATTAGCTAACAAGCCTGCAACTGTTGAAGAAGCGTTAGCTCAATCATATGAGAACGGTAAAACAGTAGAAGAGCACATCAACGAAGCAATCGCAAAAATTGGTGAAAAGATTACTCTTCGTCGCTTTGAAATTGTTTCAAAAACTGATGCGGATGCATTCGGTGCTTACCTACACATGGGCGGACGCATCGGTGTAGTAACAGTTCTTGAAGGTACTACTGATGAAGAAGCTGCTAAAGATGTAGCAATGCACGTTGCAGCAGTTAACCCTAAATATATCGACCGCGATGCTGTAACAGCTGAAGAAGTTGAACATGAGCGTCAAGTATTAACTCAGCAAGCTCTTAACGAAGGAAAGCCAGAAAAAATCGTTGCTAAGATGGTTGAAGGTCGTCTAGGTAAATTCTTCGAAGAGATTTGCTTACTTGACCAAGCATTCGTTAAAAACCCTGATATGAAAGTTCGTCAGTTCGTTGAATCTAAAGGCGGAACAGTAAAAGGATTTGTTCGCTACGCTGTTGGTGAAGGTATTGAGAAGCGTGAAGACAACTTTGCCGAAGAAGTAATGAACCAAGTAAAAGGTAACAACTAATACAGATTAGGGAACACATTGTGTTCCCTTTTTTAAAATAAAGATGTAAGTAATTGGAGGTTCATTATGACTAAACCGAAATATAATCGTGTAGTATTAAAGTTAAGCGGTGAAGCTTTAGCTGGTGAAAAAGGCTTTGGAATTAACCCAGCTGTTATTAAGTCAGTTGCGGAGCAAGTAAAAGAAATTGCAGAACTTGATGTTGAAGTTGCTGTTGTTGTTGGTGGCGGTAACATTTGGCGTGGGAAAATCGGAAGTGAAATGGGCATGGACCGCGCAGGCGCAGATTATATGGGCATGTTAGCGACAGTAATGAATTCATTAGCTCTTCAAGACAGTTTAGAGAACATGGGCATTCAAACGCGTGTTCAAACGTCAATTGAAATGCGTCAAGTAGCAGAGCCTTACATTCGTCGTAAAGCAGTTCGTCATTTAGAGAAAAAACGCGTTGTTATTTTCGCAGCCGGTACAGGTAACCCATACTTCTCTACAGATACGACTGCAGCATTACGCGCAGCAGAAATTGAAGCGGATGTTATTTTAATGGCAAAAAATAATGTGGATGGCGTATATAACGCAGATCCATCTGTTGATCCAACAGCTACAAAATATGAATCACTTACATACTTAGACGTATTAAAAGAAGGTTTAGGTGTAATGGATTCTACAGCTTCTTCATTATGTATGGATAACGATATTCCATTAATTGTATTCTCGATTATGGAAAAAGGAAATATTAAACGTGCTGTTTTAGGCGAAAATATCGGAACAATTGTAAGGGGGAAATAACTATGGGACAACAAGTAATTAAATCGTCAACTGAAAAAATGGAAAAAGCAGTTGCTGCTTATTCTCGTGAATTAGCAACAGTTCGTGCTGGTCGTGCTAGCGCGTCTATACTAGACAAAGTACAAGTAGATTACTACGGTGCACCAACACCAGTTGTGCAATTAGCGAACATCACTGTTCCAGAAGCACGTCTACTTGTTATTCAACCTTATGACAAAACTTCTATTGGTGATATTGAAAAAGCAATCTTAAAAGCAGATTTAGGATTAAATCCTTCTAACGATGGGTCAGTAATTCGTATTGCATTCCCTGCATTAACAGAAGAGCGCCGTCGTGAACTTGTTAAAGTTGTAAAGAAATATGCTGAAGATGCAAAAGTTGCTATTCGTAACGTTCGTCGTGACGGTAACGATGAACTTAAAAAGCTTGAAAAAGCTGGTGAAATGACAGAAGATGATTTAAGAGGATATACAGAAGATATCCAAAAAGAAACAGATAAATATATTGCAAAAGTTGACGAAATCGCAAAAAACAAAGAACAAGAAATCATGGAAGTGTAATAGCGATACCTTCGCAAATATGACCCTCTTCTTAAGGGGGTCTTTTTACACTTTTTGGCATACGTCTGCTTGTTGGAGGGTATGAATGATGTTAAAAAAGTTTCCTTTTTTTAAAGGTAAAAAGGTCACATCGTTTGACCATCTCATAGAAGAAGCAAAAAAGGGACACATCCCAGAGCATATTGCAATCATTATGGATGGTAATGGAAGGTGGGCAAAAAAAAGAGCGATGCCTCGTATTGCTGGACATCATGAAGGGATGCAAGTCGTAAAGAAGATTACGAAATTTGCTAGTAAACTTGATGTGAAAGTGTTGACTCTTTATGCTTTTTCTACCGAGAATTGGAAAAGACCGAAAAAGGAAGTTGAGTATTTAATGAAGCTTCCAGAAGAATTTCTAGGTACATTTTTGCCAGAACTAATTGAAGAAAATGTACAAGTTCGAGTAATTGGACAAAAAGATCGCCTTCCTATGCATACGCGCAGAGCAATGGAAAAAGCTATGGAAGATACAAAAGAGAATACGGGATTAATTCTTAATTTTGCGTTAAACTATGGAAGTCGCGATGAAATCGTTTCGGCTGTGCAACATATGATGAAAGATAGCGAAGAAGGAAAAGTGCGTTCAGAAGATATCAATGAGGAAATGATTTCTTCCTACTTAATGACAAGTGCTTTACCTGACCCAGACTTGCTTATTCGTACAAGTGGGGAAGTGCGTATCAGTAATTTCATGTTATGGCAAATTGCGTATACAGAGCTTTGGTTTACAAATGTGTACTGGCCGGATTTTACCGAGGAACATTTGCTGCATGCGATTACTGACTTTCAACAGAGAGGGCGCAGATTCGGAGGCGTTTAGAAAGAGAGGGTTTGGTAGTGAAACAGAGAATTATTACTGGAGTGATTGCTGCCGCACTATTCATTCCCATCGTATTTTACGGAGGGTTGCCTTTTACAGTTTTAGTGTATGCACTAGCTTCAATTGGATTATATGAATTGATTCGTATGAACAAGCTTCCACTTATTTCAGTGCCAACAGTTTTAGCTGCGGTATTGTTATGGACTATTTTAGTTCCAAGTAATACGATAGGAGCGTTTGATTGGATTGGGTTAGATAAATTAGAAATCACATTTTTGATTGTTTTACTACTTTTATCATATACAGTCCTTTCAAAGAATACATTTACTTTTGATAATGCTGCATTTTTATTAATGGCAACAACGTATGTTGCAATGGGATTCTTATACTTAAATGAGACAAGAATAGCAGGAATCCATTACGTGTTTTATGCATTATTTGTTATTTGGGCAACGGATTCAGGAGCATATTTCATAGGGAAAGCAATTGGAAAGAGAAAGTTATGGCCAGAAATTAGTCCAAATAAAACAATAGAAGGTTCACTAGGTGGAATTGTTTGTGGAATTGTTGTTGCATTTGTGTACAATCTATTCTTTCAAGTTCAAGAGAACATTGCAATGTTAATTATTGTAACAATTGCCATTTCAATATTTGGACAAATTGGTGATCTAGTACAATCAGCATTTAAACGTCATTACGGTGTGAAAGATTCCGGTACAATTTTGCCAGGCCATGGCGGTATTTTGGATCGAACAGATAGTTGGTTATTTGTATTGCCAATTTTACACTTTTTACATTTCATTTCATAAATGAACGAGGGGTTGGAATTATGAAAAACATTAGTTTATTAGGGGCAAGTGGCTCAATCGGAACACAAACATTGGATGTGCTACGTTCGCACCCAGATCAATTCCGTCTCGTTGCATTTTCTGTAGGGAAAAATATTGACTATGCAGTAAAAGTGATTCAAGAATTTTCTCCAGAGCTTGTTTCTGTCCAAAGAGAAGATGATGTTATCAAGTTACAAGCTATTGCAGGAAATACAAAGGTTGTACATGGGAATGAAGGTTTGTTAGAGGTAGCGCTTCATCCGCGTGCAGAAGTTGTGATAAATGCTGTTGTAGGTAGTGTTGGATTATTACCAACACTTCGTGCAATTGAGGCGAAAAAAACAATCGGAATTGCAAATAAAGAAACATTAGTAACTGCGGGCCATATTGTTATGGAAGCCGCACGTAAGCATAACGTATCGCTATTACCAGTTGATAGTGAACATTCAGCTATTTTTCAATGTTTGAATGGGGAAAATGAAAAGCGAATCTCTCGATTAATTATAACTGCTTCAGGCGGAAGTTTTCGTGATAAAACGAGAGATGAGTTACATCATGTGACTGTAGAGGATGCGCTTCGTCATCCAAACTGGTCAATGGGTTCGAAAATTACAGTTGATTCTGCTACAATGATGAATAAGGGGCTGGAAGTAATCGAAGCACATTGGCTTTTCGGCATCCCTTATGAGCAAATCGATGTTGTTCTACATAAAGAAAGTATTATACATTCTATGGTTGAATTTGAAGACCGTAGTGTAATGGCTCAGCTTGGCTCACCAGATATGCGTGTACCAATTCAATATGCACTTACATATCCTGATAGATTGCCACTTGCAGATACGAAGCAACTAAATCTATGGGAAATAGGAACATTGCATTTTGAAAAGATGGATCAAAATCGTTTTCGTTGCTTACGATTTGCATATGAAGCTGGAAAGATGGGGGGAAGCATGCCGGCTGTAATGAATGCAGCAAATGAAGTGGCTGTAGCGGCCTTTTTACAAAAGAAAATCGGTTTCTTAACAGTAGAAGACCTCATTGAAAAAGCAATGCACCATCACAATGTCATTGCACGTCCGAGCTTAGAGGAAATTCAAGAAATTGATGCGGCCACAAGACGGTTTGTGATGGAACAAATTTAGCAAAGGTGGTTATGGAATTGAATACAGCGATTGCCTTTATATTAATTTTTGGTGCACTCGTATTTTTCCATGAGCTAGGGCATCTCTATTTTGCAAAAAGAGCAGGGATTTTATGTCGTGAGTTTGCGATTGGCTTTGGACCAAAAATCTTTTCCTTTGAAAAGAATGAAACGGTTTATACAGTTCGATTATTGCCTCTTGGCGGCTATGTTAGAATGGCTGGTGAAGATGCAGAAACAGTTGAATTAAAACCAGGTACAAAGGTTGGACTGGTATTAAATGAAAACGAAGAAGTTGTAAAGTTGGTTTTAGATAATCGGGAAAAATATCCGAATGTCCGCGTCATAGAAGTAGAACAGGTGGACTTAGAACATAACCTTACAATCTCTGGTTACGAAGAATACGAAGAAGAAATTCAAACATTCCGTGTGCATGAAAAAGCTCGCATTATTTCAACTGGAGAGGAAATCCAAATTGCGCCATTTCATAGACAATTTGGTTCTAAAACATTGGGACAACGAGCATTAACAATTTTTGCAGGACCAGCTATGAACTTCATCCTTGCATTTGTTGTTTTCGTCATCATCGGATTCATACAAGGTGTTCCTGCCGATAAGCCGATCATTGGGCAGGTAATGAAGGGGAGTATAGCTGAACAAGTGGGCTTGAAACCAAATGATACGATTCAAGCGATTGATGGGAAACATACACCGACTTGGAAAGATGTTGTAACTATTGTCCGTGAAAGTCCCGATAAGGAAATTACGCTTCATGTAAAACGGGATAATGAACAAATTAATGTAAAAGTTACGCCAACAGCTGATCAAGAAGGGAAGGAAAAGGTTGGTAGAATTGGCGTAACTTCTTTAGTAGAAAAGTCTATTATCGGTTCTATTAAATCAGGGTTTGAACAGACTTATACATGGACAAAACTCATCTTTGATTCCCTTGTAAAATTAGTTACCGGTCAATTTTCTATTAATGATTTATCAGGTCCGGTTGGGATTTATAATTTAACAGATCAAGTGGTGAACTATGGTGTTATACGTATTCTAAGCTTGGCGGCAGTTTTAAGTATAAATCTTGGTTTATTTAACTTATTACCAGTTCCAGCTCTTGATGGAGGGCGCTTATTCTTCTTCTTAATCGAAGCGTTGCGAGGTAAGCCAATCGACCGTCAAAAAGAAGGCATGGTTCACTTTATAGGATTTGCTTTATTGATGTTACTCATGTTAGTTGTAACGTGGAATGACATTCGAAAGTTTTTCTTGTAAAATAGAATCAAATGAATAGTGAGTGTGAATTTCATCATGTCCGCTATGGATGTTGAATGAAATGAATTGAACACTGAGTTGAGATCCCTCGCCGAATTTGAGGTGAGGGTTTGTTATGTATTTGAGTAAAATAAAGAGGTGCGAATAGATGAAACAAAGTATGGTGTTTAGTCCTACATTACGAGAAGTACCAGCAGATGCTGAAATTAAAAGTCATCAGTTACTGCTTCGTGCAGGTTTTATGCGTCAAAATGCTTCAGGGATTTATAGTTTTCTGCCATTAGGGTTAAAAGTATTGCATAAAGTAGAACACATTATTCGTGAAGAAATGGAACGTGCAGGAGCAGTAGAATTATTAATGCCTGCATTGCAAGCAGCAGAATTATGGCAAGAATCAGGTCGTTGGTATTCTTACGGTTCTGAACTTATGCGTATGAAAGATCGTAATGATCGTGAATTTGCACTAGGAGCAACGCATGAAGAAGTGATTACAGATCTTGTCCGTGATGAGATTAAGTCGTATAAAAAATTACCTTTAACGTTATATCAAATTCAAACGAAATTCCGTGATGAACAACGCCCACGTTTTGGATTATTACGCGGAAGAGAATTTTTAATGAAAGATGCGTATTCTTTCCATGCAACACAAGAAAGTTTAGATGAAGTGTATGATCGCTTATTCCAAGCGTATTCTAATATTTTTGCTCGCTGTGGTCTGAACTTCCGTGCTGTTATTGCGGATTCTGGTGCTATGGGTGGTAAAGATACTCATGAATTTATGGTATTATCCGATGTAGGAGAGGACACAATCGCGTATTCTGATACATCTGATTATGCAGCCAATATTGAAATGGCTCCTGTTGTTGCTACTTATACAAAGAGCGATGAAGCGGAAAAAGCGCTTGAAAAGGTAGCGACGCCAGATCAAAAAGCAATTGAAGAAGTATCTGCTTTCTTAAACATTGAACCATCTCAGTGTATAAAAACAATGGTATTTAAAGTAGATGAAAAATTTGTTGTTGTACTTGTTCGCGGAGATCATGAAGTAAATGATGTAAAAGTGAAAAATGTATATGGCGCTTCAGTTGTCGAACTTGCTTCGTACGAAGAGGTAAGAAGCCTCTTAAATTGCGAAGTAGGATCTTTAGGACCAATTGGGATAGCAGAGGATGTAGAAGTGATTGCTGACCATGCTGTAGCGGCAATTGTAAATGGTTGTTGCGGTGCAAATGAAGAAGGTTTCCATTATGTAAATGTAAATTCAGAGCGTGACTTTAAAGTAAATCAATACGCAGATTTACGATTTATTCAAGAAGGCGATCAGTCTCCAGATGGAAAAGGTACAATTCGTTTTGCTCGCGGAATTGAAGTTGGTCATGTCTTTAAATTAGGAACGCGCTATAGTGAAGCAATGAATGCAACATTCTTAGACGAAAACGGAAAAACAAAACCACTTATTATGGGTTGTTATGGTATCGGTGTTTCTCGTACAGTAGCGGCGATTGCTGAACAATTTAATGATGAGAATGGATTAGTATGGCCAAAAGCGGTTGCACCGTTCCATGTACATGTTATTCCAGTTAATATGAAGTCTGATGTACAACGTGAAGTTGCTGAAAATATTTACACTTCATTACAAGAGCAAGGATATGAAGTATTGCTAGATGATCGTACAGAACGTGCAGGCGTGAAATTTGCTGACGCTGATTTATTTGGCCTACCAGTTCGTGTAACGGTTGGTAAGAAAGCAGACGAAGGAATTGTAGAAGTAAAAGTGCGTGCGACAAACGAATCCGCAGAAGTAAAAGTGGAGGATCTTCACACGTATATTGCCGATATTTTAAAATAAAGTGAAACTTTAATCAGTGGGGTTTTTTTCATCCCCACTGATTATGAGTCCTCACCAATCGGGCTGTTACTGCCCGATTGGTGAGAGAGAAAAAGGGGTACCTCGTTATGGGGTACCTTCTCTTTCTTTGAAGGGCATTTCAATTTATAATAGCAGATGGAAGGAGGTTGTTTATGTCATTAACGAATGAACAGCAAGAGCGTTTTCATATTTTACTTCAGCAATTACAAATACCAGAAGATCTTGTGAATCAATATTTACAAGGCGGAGGTATTCAAAAGTTAGTTGTTGATAAGGCGAACAAAAGCTGGCATTTTGCTTTACAAGTGCCGCGTATTTTGCCAACAGAACTGTATGAATTGCTTGAAAGACAGCTTAAGCAGTCATTTTCTCATATTGCAAAAACATCATTTGCACTAGAAACTGAGAGCAAACAGTTTACGGAAGAAGAAGTGAAAGCGTACTGGTCGCTATGTACAGAGAGAATTACAATTTCTCCTATGTTTGCATATTTAAAAAAACAACTTCCCCATGTAAATGGTGTGAAGTTGTTACTAGATGTAAAGAATGAATTAGAAGCAACAGCATTAAAGAAAAATGTAGCTAAGTCTGTTGGTGATCAATATGAAGCTTTTGGATTCCCACGATTTCAAGTGGATACTAATGTGAAGAAAAATGATGAAGAAGTTCAAAAGTTTAGAGAACAAACGCAGCAAGAAGATCGACAGCGCGTCATCCAAGCTATGGAAGAAATGGCGAAGAAACAAGCTGAAGAAAGCGAAGTTGTGCATGAAGGTCCAGTTGTACTCGGTTATCTCATTAAACCTGATGAAGAAATTACACCGCTGCGTGAAATTCAAGACGAGGAAAGAAGAAAAACCGTTCAAGGGTATGTTTTCCATGTGGAAACGAAAGAACTTCGTAGCGGACGTACATTATTAACGTTAAAAATCACGGATTACACAGACTCCATTATGATAAAAATGTTCTCGCGTGATAAGGAAGATATTCCAGTATTACAATCGCTGAAAAAAGGAATGTGGATTAAAGCGCGAGGGTCGGTTCAAAATGATACGTTTGTTCGCGATTTAGTGATGATTGCGAATGATATTAACGAAATCACAGGACCTTCTCGTAAAGATAAAGCACCAGAGGGGGAAAAGCGAGTAGAGCTGCATTTGCATACACCAATGAGCCAAATGGATGCCGTGACATCAGTATCTCAGCTTATTGCACAGGCTGGAAAATGGGGACATGAAGCGATTGCGATTACCGATCATGCTGTGGCGCAATCTTTCCCAGAGGCATATTCAGCAGGGAAAAAAGCAGGGATAAAGGTCATTTATGGTGTAGAAGCAAACTTAGTCAATGATGGAGTTCCAATTGCTTATAATGAAGAACACAGATTGCTTGAGGATGAAACATATGTTGTTTTTGACGTTGAAACAACAGGATTGTCTGCGGTATATGATACGGTGATTGAATTAGCGGCAGTAAAGGTAAAAGGCGGAGAAATTATCGACCGGTTTGAATCATTTGCAAATCCGCATCAACCGCTATCAGCGACAATCATCGAGTTAACAGGCATTACAGATGATATGTTGACAGACGCACCAGAAGTAGGAGAAGTATTTAAAAAGTTTCAAGCGTGGATGGGCGATCACACACTTGTTGCTCATAATGCAAGTTTTGATATGGGATTCTTAAATGTAGGGTTTAAAAAATGTGGTTTAGATAAACCAAAGAATCCAGTTATCGATACATTGGAGTTAGCTAGATTCCTATTCCCAGACATGAAGAATCATCGTTTAAATACATTGTGTAAAAAGCTTGATATTGAATTAACGCAGCATCACCGTGCGATTTATGATACGGAAGCAACAGGATATTTACTTGCGAAAATGCTGAAAGAGGTTATTGAAAAAGGATTTGAATATCATGACCAATTAAATGACAGCATGGGACAAGGCGATTCGTATAAACGAGGAAGACCAAGTCACGTTACGTTGCTTGCTACGTCTGATGAAGGACTAAAAAACTTATACAAACTTATTTCCTATTCGCATGTGAATTATTTTTATCGTGTACCGCGAATACCGAGATCGTTATTGAAAAAGCATCGAGAAGGTATATTGGTAGGGACAGCTTGTGATAAAGGTGAAGTATTTGAAGCGATGATGCAAAAAGCACCGGAAGAAGTAGAAGAAATTGCGCAGTTTTATGATTATATTGAAGTAATGCCTCCAGAAGTATTACGACATTTAGTAGAGCTAGAATTAGTTCGAGATGAAGGACAATTGAAAACGATTATTTCTAATTTAGTAAAATTAGGTGAAACGTTAGACAAACCAGTTGTTGCGACTGGTAATGTCCATTATTTGAATCCAGAAGATGCCATTTATCGCAAAATTTTAATCAGTTCACAAGGCGGAGCAAATCCGTTAAATCGTCATTCTTTACCACCGGTATATTTCCGTACAACAGATGAAATGCTAGATTGTTTCTCTTTCTTAGGGGAAGAAAAAGCAAAAGAAATTGTTGTCACAAATACACAAAAAATTGCATCGTTAATCGGTGAGGTTCATCCGGTAAAAGACGATTTGTATACACCGAAAATTGAAGGTGCAGACGATGAGACGCGCGATATGAGTTACAAAATGGCGCGCAGTATTTATGGAGAAGAGCTTCCGGAAATTGTAGAAGCTCGTTTAGAAAAAGAATTAAAAAGTATTATTGGGCATGGTTTTGCTGTTATTTATTTAATCTCACACAAATTGGTGAAAAAGTCACTTATAGATGGTTATCTTGTAGGTTCACGTGGCTCGGTTGGATCATCATTTGTTGCGACAATGATGGAAATTACAGAAGTAAATCCATTGCCGCCGCATTATGTATGTCCAAAGTGTAAGCAATCAGAATTCTTTAACGATGGTTCTGTTGGATCTGGTTTTGACTTACCGGACAAAAATTGTCCAAACTGTAATGTTCCATATAAAAAAGACGGACATGATATTCCATTCGAAACGTTCCTTGGTTTTAAAGGAGATAAGGTACCGGATATTGATTTGAATTTTTCCGGAGAATATCAGCCGCGTGCACATAATTACACAAAGGTGCTATTTGGTGAAGATTATGTGTATCGTGCTGGAACAATTGGTACAGTTGCAGAGAAAACAGCTTACGGTTATGTAAAAGGGTATGCGTCGGATCACAATTTAACAATCCGAAATGCGGAAGTGGATCGCCTTGTTGCAGGATGTACAGGTGTAAAACGTACAACTGGACAGCATCCAGGTGGTATTATCGTTGTACCAGATTACATGGATATCTTCGATTTCTCACCAATTCAGTATCCTGCTGACTCTGTTGGGGCAGAATGGAGAACGACACACTTTGACTTCCATTCCATCCATGATAATTTACTGAAACTTGACATACTTGGACACGATGATCCAACTGTTATTCGTATGTTACAAGATTTAAGTGGAATTGATCCAAAGACAATACCAACAGATGACCCCGAAGTAATGAAGATTTTTTCAAGTCCAGAATCTTTAGGGGTAACAGAGGAACAAATTAATTGTAAGACAGGTACACTTGGTATACCGGAATTTGGAACAAAATTTGTAAGACAGATGTTAGAGGAAACAAAACCAACAACATTTTCCGAGCTTGTCCAAATTTCTGGACTATCGCACGGTACAGACGTATGGCTTGGGAATGCCAACGAGTTGATTTATAACGGTACATGTACATTAAGTGAAGTTATCGGTTGTCGCGATGACATCATGGTGTATTTAATTTATCAAGGACTAGATCCATCATTAGCCTTTAAAATCATGGAATCAGTGCGTAAAGGTAAAGGCGTGCCGGAAGAATGGGAAGAGGAAATGCGTAATAACAATGTACCTGGATGGTATATTGATTCATGTAAGAAGATTAAGTATATGTTCCCTAAGGCACACGCAGCAGCTTACGTATTAATGGCTGTACGCATTGCCTATTTCAAAGTGCATTTTCCGCTCTTATTCTACGCAGCATACTTTACAGTACGAGCTGATGATTTTGATGTAGATGTAATGGCAAAAGGGTCAGCGTCAATTCGCGCAAAAATTGAAGAGATTGCACAAAAAGGATTGGATGCTTCGCCAAAAGAGAAGAGTTTGTTAACTGTATTAGAAATGACATTAGAAATGTGTGAACGTGGTTATTCTTTCCAAAAAGTTGACTTATACCGTTCGCATGCAACAGATTTTATTATCGATGGAGATACATTAATTCCTCCATTTAACGCAGTGTCTGGTCTAGGGACAAACGCAGCAATTAGTATTGTAGAAGCGCGTAAAAATGGCGACTTTTTATCAAAAGAAGATCTGCAGCAAAGAAGTAAGCTCTCTAAAACAATTATTGAGTATTTAGATAGCCAAGGTTGTTTAGGAGATTTACCAGATCAAAACCAATTATCACTGTTCTAATGGGGAGGAAAAGTCTTTACAAGTCAATATTTTCTATGGTACACTATTAACCGAGATAACCATGTCATGTATATTTTTCGAAAAGAAGAGTGGGGAAACCCACTCTTTCGTGTTACTATCTATGTTTTACCTACAATTGTAGGTGGGACATTTCTGTCGTATATACATATTTTGTTACAAGTTTTACTTCTTAAATTTGGTAATACTAAGACAGATATTCCCTGCTAAACGGCAGGGGCTTTTGTTAGCTAACAAGAAAGAATAAGGCAGACCGCTTTATGATAAAGCGGGGCTTTTCTTTCAAATGGTACATGGCGGCAGGAAGGAGGCTGTTTATGGATAAGAAAGTTACAGAAGTTGTTGAAGCACTTGCGCAGCCGATTGTTGAAGAGTTAAATCTTGAACTTGTAGATGTAGAATATGTGAAAGAAGGGAAAGACTGGTTCCTACGCGTATTCATCGATTCTGAAACCGGAGTCGACATTGAAGAATGCGGTGCGGTAAGTGAACGTTTAAGTGAAGCTTTAGATAAAGAGGATCCAATTCCTCATCTGTACTTTTTGGATGTATCATCGCCAGGAGCGGAACGCCCATTAAAGAAAGAAAAAGACTTCGAACAAGCGGTAGGAAGTCAAGTGGCAATTAAAACATACGAGCCGATTGATGGTGAAAAGATGTTTGAAGGAAAATTGCTTTCTTATGATGGTACAACAATTACACTATTATTAACGATTAAAACACGTAAAAAAGAAATCCAAATTCCAATGGATAAAGTTGCCAATGCGCGACTTGCAGTTACGTTTTAGTTAGAAGGGGGATCCTCATGAGCACTGAGTTGTTAGATGCTTTGCTCGTATTAGAATCAGAAAAAGGTATTAGCAAAGATATTATTATTGATGCGATTGAAGCAGCTTTAATCTCTGCTTATAAGCGCAATTTTAACCAAGCACAAAATGTTCGAGTTAGCTTTAATCCAGAAGTAGGGACAATTCAAGTTTTAGCACGTAAAGATGTTGTTGATAACGTATTTGACCCACGTCTTGAAATTTCTGTGGAAGAAGCAAGACAAATTAATCCAAACTATCAAAATGGTGATGTACTGGAAATTGAAGTAACGCCAAAAGATTTTGGACGCATTGCGGCGCAAACTGCAAAGCAAGTTGTCACACAACGTGTACGCGAAGCAGAGCGCGGCGTTATTTATTCAGAATTTAGCGATCGTGAAGAAGACATTATGGTCGGTATTGTCCAAAGACAAGATGCTCGCTTTATTTATGTAAGCTTAGGAAAAGTGGAAGCACTTTTACCAGTAAGTGAGCAAATGCCAAATGAACAATATAAACCACATGATCGCATCCGTGTATTCATTACAAAAGTCGAAAAAACGACAAAAGGACCACAAATTTACGTATCACGTACACATCCTGGTCTTCTAAAGCGTTTATTTGAAATGGAGGTTCCAGAGATTTATGATGGAACAGTAGAGATTCGTTCTGTTGCACGTGAAGCAGGCGATCGTTCTAAAATCTCTGTATATGCGGAGAATATTGATGTTGACCCAGTTGGTTCTTGCGTAGGACCGAAAGGACAGCGTGTACAACGCATTGTAGATGAACTAAAAGGCGAAAAAATTGACATTGTTCGCTGGTCAAATGATCCAGTAGAATATGTTGCTAATGCATTAAGTCCATCACAGGTCGTATCAGTACTTGTGAATGAAGAAGAAAAAGCAACAACTGTTATCGTTCCAGACCATCAGCTTTCGTTAGCGATTGGTAAGCGTGGACAAAACGCGCGTCTTGCAGCAAAATTAACGGGCTGGAAAATTGATATTAAAAGCGAGTCTGATGCGAAACAACTTGGTATTGTAACAGAAGAAGACAACATGATCGCATTCGATTCAGTTGAAGACGAAATCGAATAGAGGTGATGAGTATGAGCAATCGAAAAGTTCCGTTACGAAAATGCGTTGTAACGCAGGAAATGAAGCCGAAACGAGAGCTCGTTCGCATTGTTCGTTCCAAAGAGGGTGAAGTGTCTATTGATTTAACTGGAAAAAAATCAGGACGCGGCGCATATTTGTCAATGGACAAAGAATGCATTCTTCAAGCACAAAAGAAGAACATTTTGGAACATCATCTAAAAGCGAAAATCGACAGTTCTCTCTATGAAGAACTTCTTGAACTTGTTGAACTTGTTGAGAAGGAGTCGAAATAAGTGTCCGATTGGAAATCGTTTTTAGGCCTAGCAAATCGTGCCCGAAAAATTATTTCGGGTGAAGAACTTGTTTTAAAAGAAGTACGAAGTGGCAAGGCAAAGCTTGTATTGCTTTCTGAGGATGCGTCTGCGAATACGACAAAGCGCATCACAGATAAAACCACGTACTACAACATACCAATGAGAAAAGTCGAAAATCGACAACAATTAGGGCATGCGATTGGGAGAGACGAACGAGTCGTTGTAGCTGTGTTAGATGAGGGCTTTGCGAAAAAGCTGCGTAGCATGCTCGATACAACTTACCGGGGGTGAAGGTATGAGTAAGATTCGAGTATATGAATATGCAAAGAAGTACAATATTTCAAGTAAAGAGATTATTACAAAACTAAAAGAAATGAATATTGAGGTTTCGAATCATATGACAATGTTAGACGATGAAGTAGTAAACAAACTAGATAATGAGTATAATAATGAAGCGAAAAAACCTTCTGTTGCAGATGAGTTTGAAGTAGAAGAAAAGGTTGTTCGCAGCAAAAAGAACAGCAATAAGAAAAAGAAAAAAGGCAAAGGAAATCAAGATAAACGTCAAGAGAACTTTGCTGGAAAACAGCAAGCGCAAACTGTAGAAACACCAGACAAAATTACTTTCTCTGGAACGCTTACAGTAGGAGAACTTGCGAACAAGCTTGGCAAGGAGCCATCTGAAATTATTAAGAAGCTCTTTATGCTAGGGATTATGGCAACAATTAACCAAGATCTTGATAAAGATACAATCGAGTTAATTGCAAGTGACTACGGTATTGAAGTGGAAGAAGAAGTAGTCATAGATGAAATTGAGTTCGAAACATTTATCGATGAACAAGATGAAGAGGAAGGGGACTTAAAAGAGCGCCCAGCTGTTGTAACAATTATGGGTCACGTTGACCATGGTAAAACAACATTACTTGACTCTATCCGTAATTCAAAAGTAACTGCTGGTGAAGCAGGCGGAATTACGCAACATATTGGTGCATACCAAGTAGAAGTAAATGATAAGAAAATTACATTCTTAGATACTCCAGGTCACGCGGCGTTTACAACGATGCGTGCTCGCGGTGCACAAGTAACGGATATTACAATTCTTGTTGTAGCAGCTGATGATGGTGTGATGCCACAAACAGTTGAAGCGATTAACCACGCAAAAGCTGCAGGAGTACCAATTATTGTAGCGGTGAATAAAATGGATAAACCAGCAGCAAATCCAGATCGCGTTATGCAAGAATTAACGGAGTATGAGTTAGTACCAGAAGCTTGGGGTGGCGATACAATCTTCGTACCAATCTCAGCGATTAAAGGTGAAGGAATTGACAATTTATTAGAAATGATTCTTCTTGTAAGTGAAGTGGAAGAATATAAAGCAAATCCAAATCGCTACGCAACAGGTACTGTAATTGAAGCACAACTTGACAAAGGAAAAGGTGCAATCGCAACATTACTTGTACAAAATGGTACACTTCGCGTTGGTGATCCAATCGTTGTTGGTACAACATATGGTCGTGTTCGTGCGATGGTAAATGATATTGGCCGTCGTGTAAAAGTTGCTGGACCATCTACTCCTGTTGAAATTACAGGTTTAAATGAAGTTCCACAGGCAGGAGATCGTTTTATGGCATTTGCTGACGAGAAAAAAGCACGCCAAATTGGTGAATCACGTGCACAACAGGCATTGCTTGCACAACGTGGTGAAAAATCTAAATTAAGCCTGGAAGATTTATTCCAACAAATTCAAGAGGGCGATGTAAAAGAAATTAACTTAATCGTTAAAGCTGATGTACAAGGTTCTGTAGAAGCAATGGCTGCATCACTTCGCAAAATTGATGTAGAAGGCGTTAAAGTGAAAATTATTCATACAGGCGTAGGTGCGATTACAGAATCTGATATTATTTTAGCTTCTGCATCTAATGCAATTGTAATTGGATTTAACGTACGTCCAGATGTAAATGCGAAGCGTACAGCTGAATCTGAAAATGTTGACATTCGCTTGCATCGTATTATCTATAAAGCAATCGAAGAAATTGAAGCAGCAATGCGCGGTATGCTTGATCCAGAATTTGAAGAAAAAGTAATCGGTCAAGCTGAAGTTCGTCAAACGTTTAAAGTAACAAAAGTTGGAACGATCGCTGGATGCTATGTAACAGACGGTAAAATTACACGTGATAGTGGCGTTCGTATTATTCGTGACGGTGTTGTCATTTATGAAGGACAGCTTGATACATTAAAACGTTTTAAAGATGATGTAAAAGAAGTTGCACAAAACTATGAGTGCGGTATTACAATTGAGAAGTACAATGATATTAAAGAAGGAGACATCATTGAAGCATTCATTATGGAAGAAGTGAAGCGATGATTATCGCTTCGCTCTCATTCGAATGCATCATATACGATGTGCATTCTTTAAAAGAGAAACGAGCAATTTTACAACGTGTGCTAACCCGTGTGAAACAGCGACATAATGTCGCTGTTTCTGAAGTGGGGCACCAAGATGTATGGCAACGTGCGGAAATTGCAATTGTTTCTGTATCCTCAAATCGCGTTGTCTGCGAGAAAGAAATGAATCGTGTACTAGAGTATATTGACTCATTTCCGGAGATAGAACGGACGATAACGCACTTGGAATGGTATTGAATGAGGTGAATAGTTATGAAACTACGTGCAAACCGTGTGGGAGAACAAATGAAAAAAGAATTAGGCGATATTATTAGTCGCAAAATTAAAGACCCACGCGTCGGATTTGTAACAGTAACAGATGTAAAAGTAAGTGGAGATTTACAAATTGCCACAGTATATATTTCTGTTTTAGGAGATGAAGAACAGAAAGAAAATACATTAAAAGGCTTAGCGAAAGCGAAAGGCTTTATTCGTTCAGAAATTGGCCAACGTATTCGTCTTCGTAAAACACCGGAAATCTCTTTTGAATTTGATGAATCTATCGGATATGGTCATCGAATTGATACACTTTTACATGAAATTAATAAAGAAGGTAAACGTGAAGAATAATGGATAGACATTTGTCTATCCATTTTTTCAATAGAAAGTTTGTTTTACATACTCGTGTAAGTAGACAAGCATAGTAAAAAATATCTACTTAATTTTCGCAAGAAGATAAGAATGAGGTGAACATATGGAAGGTGTAGTATTATTACATAAACCAAAAGGAATGACTTCACATGATTGTGTATTTAAGTTACGAAAAATATTACGTGAAAAGCGAATTGGTCACACAGGTACATTAGATCCAGATGTAACAGGAGTGTTACCGATTTGTGTGGGACGTGCTACAAAGATTGCACAATTTTTGACGAGTGAAACAAAAACTTATGAGGGTGAAGTTACATTAGGATTTTCAACTACCACTGAAGATGCTTCTGGTGAAGTAGTTGAAAAACAAGATGTAAATCGCACCATTACACGCAAGGAAATTGAAGCGGTACTAGCAGAATTGACAGGTACGCTTGAACAAGTGCCACCTATGTATTCGGCTGTAAAGGTGAATGGGAAAAAATTATATGAGTATGCGAGAGCGGGGCAAGAAGTGAAGCGCCCAGTTCGCATCATTACAATTCATGAGTTTACACTACTGGACGACCGTGAAACATTTGAAGGTGCAAATATTTCATTCCGCTTCCGTGTTACATGTAGCAAAGGAACGTATGTGAGAACATTAGCAGTTATGATCGGGGAAAAATTAGGATTCCCGGCACATATGTCTGATCTTGTTAGAACAGCTTCAGGAGAATTTCAGCTACATGACTGCGTATCATTTGAAGAAATTGAGGAAAACATGCAAAATGGAACAGTAGAGTCTGTTTTTATTTCAATTGATGAAGCGTTAAGCAAGTTTCCAAAAATAGTGGTAGACGAAAAACAAGCAGAAAAAATAAAAAACGGTATGTTTTTAAAAAATGAAATACAAGCGGAAACTCCATTTATTACAGTATTTGATCGTAATAATCATTGTTTAGCGATTTATGAACATCACCCAAAACGTCCAGGCATGTTAAAGCCAATGAAAGTACTTGTGAATAATCAAGAATTAAAGCTATAATGAAGTATTAGAAGGATTATTACAGAAAAAGGTGAACGCAAGCGTGAAACTCATTCATTTAACTCATCGCCATGATTTAAATAAACTAGAATTACCACCTACTGTAATGGCATTAGGATATTTTGATGGCATTCATTTAGGACATCAACGTGTAATTCAAACGGCAAAAAAAATAGCGGATGAAAAAGGATGGAAAAGTGCGGTCATGACATTTCATCCACACCCATCTGTTGTATTAGGGAAAAAAGAAGCACATGTGGCATATATTACACCGCCAAGTTTGAAAGAAAAGGTAATTGCAGATTTAGGTATTGACCTACTATATGTGGTGAAATTCGATGAAGCATTCGCTGGATTATTACCACAGCAGTTTGTTGATGAATATGTTATTGGGCTAAATGTTAAGCATGTAGTAGCAGGATTTGATTATTCATATGGACGCTTGGGGAAAGGTACGATGGAGACTTTGCCATTTCATGCGAGAGGGGAGTTTACACAAACCGTGATTGAAAAAGTTGAATTTCAAGAAGAAAAAGTAAGTTCTACAGCGTTACGAAAATTAATTCGTAATGGAGAAATGGAACAAATTCCATCTATTTTAGGTAGACTTTATACAGTGGAAGGAAAAGTGGTTCACGGTGATAAACGTGGGCGTCAAATTGGTTTTCCAACTGCCAATGTTGCTTTAAATGGTGATTATTTATTGCCGCCTGTTGGAGTATATGCAGTGCGATTAAAGGTTCATGATAAGTGGCATGATGGTGTATGTAACATTGGATATAAACCGACTTTTAAAGAAAATGAGCGCCAGCTATCTATTGAAGTACATGTATTCCAATTTAATGAAGATATTTATGATCAGACTGTTACTGTTGAATGGCATATGCGTATTCGGGAAGAAAAGAAATTTAATGGTATCGATGAATTAGTTGCACAAATTGCTGAAGATAAAAATACAGCGCAAGAATATTTTAAGACGAAAAAGAATGTGCTTGCTTTTTCCAATGAAAAGTAGTATTCTATGTTATGTACTTTATGACAACCATTGCTTGGCATAGCGACTCACCGACGCATGCTAGGGAATTGGGGGTTTACTTATTTAGGAGGTGAAATAGGATGGCTTTAACACAAGAGCGTAAAAATGAAATCATTGCACAATTTAGAACTCATGAGACTGATACTGGTTCTCCAGAGGTTCAAATTGCTGTCCTAACAGAGCAAATTAACACTCTAAACGAGCACTTACGTACTCACAAGAAAGATCATCATTCACGCCGTGGTCTATTAAAGATGGTTGGTAAACGTCGTAACTTACTTACTTACCTTCGTAATAGCGATATCACACGTTACCGTGAATTAATCACAAAGCTTGGCTTACGTCGATAGTCAAAAAAGCGGGAATCTTCCCGCTTTTTTGTTAGGTAAAAAATATATCTTCTACTCTTTATAGCTTACTTAATTTTCGGTAATACTAAAGGGAGAATATTTTGATATATAATCCATTTACATAGAAGAAGTGAATATTTTAAATTGAGAGGGGTACTTAAATGAGTCAAGAAAAGCAAGTCTTCTCGATAGATTTAGCTGGTCGCCAGCTAACAATTGAAACAGGTCAGCTTGCAAAACAAGCGAATGGAGCAGTATTAGTAAGGTATGGCGATACAGCAGTTCTATCTACAGCAACTGCATCAAAAGAGGCAAAGGATGTAGATTTCTTCCCGCTTACAGTAAACTATGAAGAGCGTTTATATGCTGTCGGAAAAATCCCAGGTGGTTTTATTAAGCGTGAAGGACGTCCAAGTGAAAAAGCAATTTTAGCAAGTCGTTTAATTGACCGACCAATTCGTCCGCTTTTCGCAGATGGTTTCCGTAATGAAGTGCAAGTTGTCAGCATTGTAATGAGTGTTGATCAAGATTGTTCTTCTGAGATGGCAGCTATGCTTGGTTCTTCATTGGCATTATCTATTTCAGATATTCCATTTGAAGGTCCAATTGCGGGGGCAACAGTAGGTCGTATTGACGGTGAATTTATTATTAACCCAACGGTAGAACAACAAGAGAAAAGTGATATTCACCTTGTTGTAGCGGGTACTAAAGACGCGATTAACATGGTAGAAGCAGGAGCTGATCAAGTACCTGAAGAAACAATGTTAGAAGCAATTATGTTCGGTCATGAAGAGATTAAACGTTTAATTGCTTTCCAAGAAGAAATTGTACAAGCTGTCGGAAAAGAAAAAATGGAAGTAAAACTGTATGAAGTGGATGCTGAACTGGAAAAAGCTGTACGTGAAATGGCAGAAAAAGATATGCATACTGCAATTCAAGTACATGAAAAGCATGCGCGTGAAGATGCAATTAACGAAGTAAAACAACGTGTCATTGCTCATTATGAAGAGCAAGAAGTTGAGGCGGAAGTATTAGGACAAGTAAGTGAGATTTTATACAAAATTGTCAAAGAAGAAGTACGTCGTCTTATTACCGTTGAAAAAATTCGCCCAGATGGACGTAAGAGTGATGAAATTCGTCCTTTAGCGTCAGAGGTTGGCATTTTACCTCGTACGCACGGTTCTGGTCTATTTACACGTGGACAAACACAAGCATTAAGTATTTGTACGTTAGGTGCATTAGGAGATGTGCAAATTTTAGATGGTCTTGGTGTAGAAGAATCGAAACGTTTTATGCATCATTACAATTTCCCTTCTTTCAGTGTTGGTGAAACAAGACCGATGCGTGGGCCAGGTCGCCGTGAAATCGGTCATGGAGCATTAGGAGAACGTGCTCTTGAACCTGTAATTCCATCTGAAAAAGATTTCCCATACACAGTGCGTCTTGTATCTGAAGTTTTGGAATCCAATGGTTCTACTTCACAAGCAAGTATTTGCGGTAGTACGTTAGCAATGATGGATGCGGGTGTACCACTTAAAGCGCCAGTTGCTGGTATCGCAATGGGACTTGTGAAATCTGGTGAACATTATACAATTTTAACGGATATTCAAGGCATGGAAGACCATTTAGGTGATATGGACTTTAAAGTAGCAGGTACAGCAAAAGGTGTAACTGCTCTACAAATGGACATTAAAATCGATGGCCTTTCTCGTGAAATCTTAGAAGAAGCATTACAACAGGCTAAGGTTGGACGCATGCACATTCTAGATCATATGTTATCTGTTATCGCTGAACCTCGTAAAGAGCTATCTGAATATGCTCCGAAAATTATTACGATGACAATCAATCCGGATAAAATCCGTGATGTTATTGGACCAAGCGGTAAACAAATTAACAAAATTATTGAAGAAACAGGCGTGAAGATTGATATTGAACAAGACGGTACAGTCTTTATTTCTTCAATTGATCAACAAATGAATGAGAAAGCGAAGAAAATCATCGAAGATATCGTTCGCGAAGTACAAGTAGGAGAAATCTACTTAGGAAAAGTAAAACGGATTGAAAAATTCGGTGCATTCGTAGAATTATTCAGCGGTAAAGATGGTCTTGTTCATATTTCTGAACTGGCTCTTGAGCGTGTAGGTAAAGTGGAAGACGTTGTAAAAATCGGTGATGAAATTTCAGTGAAAGTAATCGAGATTGATAAACAAGGTCGTGTAAACTTATCTAGAAAAGTATTGCTAAAAGAAGAGCAAGAAAAAGAGGTAGCAAAAGAAGAAGCGACACAAGAATAAAAATGAGGAAAAAAGCCAGATTTCTGGCTTTTTTTGTTATATAAAAAGATATACATAATATAGATTTTTATATGTAGCAAGGTATAGTTTTTATAATAACGCTCAAATTAACAAAGATAAGAAGAGAATATATGGCTCTTTTTGCATAGTTAATGGGAGGGTTTATATGAAAACTCGTATAGTTATATATTTAGCGACATTCTTATTTTGCATTGGACTATTTTCACACTCAGTGTTTGCCAATGATGAGTTGTATGCCGAAATTCAAAAGCAAGCCAAACAACATTTTATTGCTCCGCAAAATGCAGTGATTGATAAGGTTTGGAAAGCGACACCAGGATATAATGGCAAAGAAGTTGATGTAGAAGCATCCTATAAGAATATGAAGAAATCGCAAAAGTTTAATGAAAAACAACTCGTATTTCGAGAAATCTCACCTACTATTCATTTAGAAGACTTAGCTCCTGCTCCTATTTATCGCGGTCATCCACAGAAAAAAATGATTGGATTAACGATAAATGTAGCTTGGGGAAATGAATATGTACCGCGCATATTAGAAACGTTGAAAAAGCACAATGTGAAGGCAACTTTCTTTTTGGAAGGACGCTGGGTGAAAGAGAATGTAAGGTTTGCGAAAATGATTGTAGATGAAAAGCAAGAGATAGGAAATCATTCGTATACGCATCCAGATATGAAAACGTTGTCCGCACATCAAATAAAAGAACAATTACAAAAAACAAATCAAATTATTGAGGCAACGACCAACCAAAAAATTCGATGGTTTGCACCCCCAAGCGGAAGTTTCCGCGATGAAGTTGTAAAGGTGGCTGATGATTTAAAGATGGGAACGATTATGTGGACAGTTGATACGATTGATTGGCAACGACCCGAGCCAGATGTACTTTTGCAAAGAGTGATGCGAAAAATACATCCAGGTGCTATCGTGTTAATGCATCCTACATCTTCGACAGCAGAAGCACTTGATTCGATGATTAGCCAAATGAAAAACAAGGGATATAAGATTGGAAATATTTCAGAATTAATGGATGAAAAACGGATTGATTAAATACATTTGCATGACATTCATGTGCAAACTTGTTATCATTAAATAATAGCGATTATTTAGAGAAACTGGCATTAGGAGGAAGTTTTTTTGATTAAAAAATATACTTGTAAGAATGGTGTAAGAATTGTTATGGAGAATATACCTACTGTGCGTTCAGTTGCAATTGGGATATGGATCCATGCAGGTTCTAGAAATGAAAATGCGAAAAATAATGGGATTTCACACTTTTTGGAGCACATGTTCTTTAAAGGTACAAAGACACGTAGTGCGAAAGAGATTGCGGAATCATTTGACAGTATCGGCGGTCAAGTAAATGCATTTACATCCAAAGAATACACATGCTATTATGCAAAAGTGCTTGATGAGCACGCAAAATATGCGCTTGATGTGTTAGCGGATATGTTTTTTAACTCAACATTTGATGAGGCTGAATTGAAAAAAGAGAAGAAGGTTGTATTTGAAGAAATTAAAATGTACGAAGATACACCAGATGATATTGTACATGACATATTAACGAAAGCAACATACGAAACGCATCCACTTGGATATCCAATTTTGGGAACGGAAGAAACGCTTGAAACATTTACAGGAGACACGTTGCGACAATACATTAAAGATCATTACACACCTGAAAATGTTGTTGTATCAATTGCTGGAAATATTGATGAAACGTTTGTACAAACGGTAGAACAATACTTTGGTAATTATGAGGGAACAACAAATCGTGAGCAAGTACATAGCCCAATTTTCCATTTCAATAAAGTCGCTCGCAAGAAAGAAACAGAACAAGCGCATTTATGTTTAGGATTTAAAGGATTACAAATGGGGCATGACGATATTTATAACTTGATTGTGCTCAATAATATTTTAGGTGGTAGCATGAGCAGTCGCTTATTCCAAGAAGTACGGGAACAACGCGGTCTAGCATACTCTGTATTCTCATATCATTCTTCTTACGAAGATACGGGAATGCTAACTATTTATGGTGGTACAGGAAGTCAACAATTAGATACATTGTATGACACAATACAAGAAACATTAGACACATTGAAAAATACAGGTATTACAGAAAAAGAACTTGTGAATAGTAAAGAGCAGCTAAAAGGGAATTTAATGTTAAGTTTAGAGAGTACGAATAGTCGTATGAGTCGCAATGGTAAAAATGAATTGCTTCTAAGAAAACATCGCTCTCTTGATGAAATTATCGAAAGCATTAACAACGTGACAAAACCAAATGTTGATGCATTGATTCGTGATATATTTACAAATGAATTTTCAGCAGCACTAATTAGTCCAAATGGTGAGTTACCAAAAAGTATGAAATAAGCAAAAAAAACTGTATCTCGTGAATGCGAGATACAGTTTTTTTGTTTTCGGCAATCAAATTTCTGTTATTTTTTGTACATATATAGAATAGGGTACTTATTATAGAACGTTATCTTGCCAAAAATGAAGGAGGAGAAAATGGTGCGGTTAAGTGAATTAAGCGGAAAAGAAATTGTCGACTTAGAACGAGCGGAGAAGATGGGAGTATTAGGGCATGCGGATTTAGAAATTAATGAGAAAGATGGAAAGATTCAAGCTCTCATTATTCCTGTTGGAAAGTGGGGCGGTTTTAAAAGGGAGCAACAGGAAGTTAGAGTAGAATGGAGCAGAATTAAGAAGGTAGGCCACGATATGATTATATTTGATTTAGCAAATCATCCGAAATCAAAGTAAAAGATAGCCAATTTGGTTATCTTTTTTTATTTCTTCACAATTTAGTAGAAAGATGATGGAAGTTTAGCGATAAAGTGAAATTTTAAACAGTGGGGGCTTCACCCAACTGATTACGAACCCTCACCAATCGGGCTGTTATTGTCTTAAACCAGCGGGATAAAAGTAAGGGATTGCAGATGCACTGTAGAGACTATTCATGCACGCTTTCTGTTTTTCAATCACCTCTAACTCGTACGGTACATATGATGTGGAGAAAAAAGAAAAAATAGGCGTTTTTCTTATAAATGAAAGAAAAAGAAGGTGAATTAGAGAATGTTGACTGAGATGCACATTGCTGTCATAGGAGGAGATGCAAGACAGCTAGAGGTAATTCGCAAGTTGGTCGAACTTGATGCGAAACTTTCATTGATAGGATTTGATCAATTAGATCATGGCTTCACTGGGGCAGCAAAAGAGACTATGCAAGATCTAGATTTCACTTCTTTAGATGCGATTATTTTACCGGTAGCAGGAACCAATGCAAAAGGAGAAGTTGATACGATCTTTTCTAATGAAAAAGTTTCAATCACTAAGGAACAAGTTGAAAAAACACCAGAAAACTTTACTATATATTCAGGAATTGGTACGCCGTACTTGGAAAATCTTGTAGCTACTACCAATCGAAAGCTTGTAAAATTATTTGATCGTGATGATGTGGCTATTTATAATTCTATTCCAACCGTAGAAGGTACCTTAATGATGGTTATTCAGCATACAGATTATACGATTCACGGATCGAATGTTATGGTTTTAGGATTTGGTCGAACGGGAATGAGTGTCGCAAGAGCGTTTCAATCATTAGGAGCACATGTCAAAGTTGGCGCAAGACGTTCAGAACATATCGCTCGTATTACAGAAATGCAGTTTTCTCCTTTTTATATGCAAGATATTGGCAAGGAAGTAAAGAATGTTGACATTGTCATTAATACAGTTCCGCATCTTGTTGTAACAGCTAATGTGATTTCCCGTATGCCAGCACATACATTAATTATTGATTTAGCGTCTAAGCCAGGCGGAACGGATTTTCGTTATGCAGAGAAACGAGGTGTGAAGGCATTATTAGCACCTGGTCTTCCGGGAATTGTTGCTCCAAAAACAGCTGGGCAAATTTTGGCGAATGTTCTTTCTCAGTTATTAAAAGCAGATATGATAGCCAGAGAGGAGAATGAAAAATGAACTTGAAAGGAAAACGAATTGGCTTTGGATTCACAGGCTCCCATTGTACGTATGAAGAAGTGATGCCACATTTAGAAAAGTTAGTTGCAGAAGGAGCCGAAGTAAGACCGGTTGTTTCTTATACTGTGCAATCAACTAATACTAGATTTGGTGAAGGAGCAGAGTGGATTGATAAAATTGAAGAAATAACAGGACATAAAGTAATCAATACAATTGTTGGAGCGGAACCACTTGGTCCGAAGATTCCACTAGACTGTATGGTAATCGCTCCTTTAACAGGAAACTCAATGAGTAAATTTGCAAATGCGATGACAGATTCACCAGTCTTAATGGCAGCGAAAGCTACTCTTAGAAATGGAAAGCCTGTTGTATTAGCTGTATCTACAAATGATGCTCTTGGATTAAATGGTGTCAACCTTATGCGCCTAATGGCAACAAAAAACATATACTTCGTACCATTTGGGCAAGATGCGCCGGAGAAAAAACCAAACTCAATGGTAGCTCGGATGGAATTGCTTGAAAATACAGTACTAGAAGCGTTAGAAGGGAAACAATTGCAGCCAGTTGTTGTAGAAAAATTCAGATATATGAATTGAAAGGCGAAAAAAAACAGACAATTTTTTCGGAAACCATCATTCTTATTGCAGAATATGATAAAATTAACGTTATTAAGATTAGAAGGAGATTCTGCTCCTTCTAATTCTAAGTATAGAAGGATTGGTATCTAGAAAGGGGCATAGTGATGGAAAAGCAAAGAACTTTTCATGTCGCTGTAGTTGGAGCAACCGGCGCAGTTGGTGAACAAATGTTAAATACTTTAGAGAAACGAAATTTTCCAATCGGAAAGTTAACGTTACTTTCATCGAAACGATCTGCAGGTAAGAAGCTTGTATTTAAAGGAGAAGAATTCATAGTTCAAGAAGCAACTCCTGAAAGTTTCGAGGGAGTGGATATTGCATTATTTAGTGCTGGTGGATCCGTATCGAAACAACTCGCGCCAGAAGCAGCAAAACGTGGTGCGATTGTTGTTGATAATACAAGTGCATTCCGTATGGCAGAAAATGTGCCGCTTGTTGTACCAGAAGTAAATGAAAATGACTTAAAAGAACATAATGGTATTATTGCAAATCCAAACTGTTCTACAATTCAGATGGTAGTTGCTCTTGAGCCGATTCGTCAGCAGTTTGGATTAAAACGAGTAATTGTTTCCACATACCAAGCTGTATCTGGAGCGGGTGCTGCTGCGATTCAAGAACTTCATGAACAATCACAAGCGATTTTAAATGGTGAAGAAGTAAAAGCAAATGTTTTACCTGTATCAGGTGATAAAAAACATTTCCAAATTGCTTTTAATGCGATTCCACAAATCGACAAGTTTGAAGATAATGGATTTACATTTGAAGAAATGAAAATGATTAATGAAACGAAAAAAATCATGCATATGCCTGAGTTAGAAGTTGCTGCAACATGTGTCCGTTTACCTGTTGTATCAGGTCATTCTGAGTCTGTTTATATCGAAGTAGATCAAGAAGGTGTAACAGTAGAAGACTTGAAGAACCTACTTGCAAGTGCAGAAGGTGTAGTATTACAAGATGATCCAGCAGAACAGCTATATCCAATGCCATCTACTGCAGTTGGTAAAAACGAAGTATTCGTTGGACGTATTCGTAAAGATTTAAATAACGAAAAAGGATTCCATCTTTGGGTCGTATCTGATAACTTATTAAAAGGCGCCGCATGGAACTCTGTTCAAATTGCAGAACGATTAATCAAATTACAATTAGTGTAAACGGCTAAGAGAAGGTGCAAAGATGAAAATTATTGTTCAAAAATTCGGTGGGACATCAGTACGTGATGAAAATGGACGTAAGCATGCACTTCACCATATTAAAAAATCATTAGATGCTGGCTATAAAGTAGTTACGGTTGTATCAGCAATGGGACGAAAAGGCGAGCCATATGCGACAGATACATTATTAAGTCTTGTGAATCAAGAGAAATGCAGTATTTCAAAACGTGAGCAAGATTTATTGTTATCATGTGGAGAATTAATCTCAGCTGTCGTCTTCTCAAATATGCTAAATGAAAATGGAATAAAAGCAGCGGCGCTAAATGGTGCGCAAGCTGGTTTTGTAACGAATGACGACTTTACGAATGCAAAGATTATTGAAATGAATTGCGATCGTATATATGAAGAGTTACAAAATGTAGATGTTATTGTCGTTACAGGATTTCAAGGTCAAACGAAAGCTGGAGATACGACAACGCTTGGACGTGGAGGCAGTGATACATCCGCTTCCGCATTAGGTGTTGCACTTCATGCGGAATATATAGATATATTTACAGATGTAGAAGGGGTAATGACGGCAGATCCACGTATTGTAAAAGATGCACGTCATCTTCAAACTGTAACATACAATGAAATTTGTAACATGGCATATCAAGGGGCAAAAGTTGTTCATCCGCGCGCCGTTGAAATTGCGATGCATGCGAAAGTGCCGCTTCGCGTACGTTCTACGTACTCTGATAGCGAAGGTACGCTTATTGCAGCATATGATGGTGCTACGAAAGGGCGCGATGTAGAGGAACGTCCTGTTACAGGAATTGCTCACGTATCGAATGTGACACAAATTAAAGTGCTTGCGAAAGATGGAGCATATGATTTACAGCAACAAGTTTTTAAAGAGATGGCGAGTGAAGGGATTAGTGTTGATTTAATTAATATTTCCCCAACAGGTGTGGCGTATACAGTGAGCGATCATGTCTCAGGTCGTGCGATTGAATTATTAAGAACACTTGGATATGAACCAATTGTAACGGAACATTGTGCAAAAGTATCCATTGTTGGAGCTGGAATGGCTGGCATTCCAGGGGTTACTGCCAAAATTGTTACTGCATTAGCAGAAAAAGGTATTCAAATTTTACAATCTGCAGATAGCCATACGACGATTTGGGTGCTTGTAAAAGAGACAGATTTAGTAGAGGCTGTAAATGCATTACATAGTGCATTTGAGCTTTCTAAAGAAAAGCAACTGGAACAATAAGGAGTGAGACCATGATAGATTTTGGGACAATTGCAACTGCGATGGTAACGCCGTTTGATAAAAACGGAAATATCGATTTTGCAAAGACAACGAAATTGGTAAATTATTTAATAGATAACGGTACAACTACAATCGTGGTAGGAGGAACAACTGGAGAGTCACCTACATTATCATCAGAAGAAAAAGTAGCGTTATATCGCCATGTCGTATCTGTTGTCGATAAAAGGGTGCCCGTAATCGCTGGAACAGGTAGCAATAATACACATGCTTCTATTGAGCTAACAAAAAAAGCGACAGAAGTTGGTGTCGATGCAGTGATGTTAGTGGCGCCGTATTATAATAAACCAAGTCAAGAAGGAATGTATCAGCACTTTAAAGCGATTGCTGAGAGTACTGAACTTCCGATTATGCTATATAATGTTCCGGGACGATCTATTGTTCAAATTTCTGTTGATACAGTTGTTCGTTTATCAAAAATTCCAAACATCGTTGCAATTAAAGATGCGGGCGGCGATGTATTAACAATGACAGAAATCATTGAAAAAACAGCGGACGATTTTGCTGTATACAGCGGTGATGACGGGTTAACGTTACCAGCTATGGCAGTTGGGGCGAAAGGTATTGTATCTGTTGCTTCTCATGTGATTGGAAAGGAAATGCAAGAAATGATTTCAGCATTCCAATCAGGAGATTTTAAGAAGGCACAAACATTGCATCAATTACTTCTAAGAGTAACAAATGCATTATTTATGGCACCGAGTCCAACACCAGTAAAAACAGCGTTACAAATGGTTGGATTAGATGTAGGATCTGTACGTTTACCGCTTCTTCCACTAACAGAAGAAGAACGAGTAACTTTACAAGAAGTGATACAATCAATCCCGCGTTAATAAAAAATGACCTAGTTTTCAGGAGGCCACTGAAAAACTTACGTTTTTCGGTTTATAAACCGGATACAAAACAAGAAAGACGACTTTTCATTCAATTTTGAATGAAAAGTCGTCTTTCTCTTTATTCTTTTTTACTTTGTTTCTTTCATCAAGGTTAGGATTCGTTTTAAA